>CACGHD010000011.1 GCA_902572825.1 uncultured Prochlorococcus sp.
GACTATTTAACAATGATTCAGTGATAAAGAATCCTAATGATCCGAACAGTATTAGAGACAAACTTGTCCTAATAACTAGTCTGGAATGAAGGCTTAATTTCTTATAAGAAAGATTATTTTTATGACTCCAAATATCATCAATAACCCGCCAGCCCAATCCACCCATAACAATGAGAAAAACAAAAACACTATTCACCAAATAATTTGTTCTATAGTCTTGAAGACTATTTGACATTAACGAAAATCCTGCGTTGTTATATGCAGAAATGCTGTGAAAAATCGAAGACCATAGTCTTTCCCAATTATTTTGAATATCTACAAATCCAAAAGAATATAAGACAATTGCGCCCAAGGATATGATACTAATCGCAGTAATAGCAATGCTTTGAAAAGTTCGACCAATTCCTCCAACTCCAAATTCATCTAAAGTTTTTCCTT
This sequence comes from uncultured Prochlorococcus sp., assembly GCA_902572825.1. Classification (GTDB taxonomy): domain Bacteria; phylum Cyanobacteriota; class Cyanobacteriia; order PCC-6307; family Cyanobiaceae; genus Prochlorococcus_A. The sequence goes on from CACGHD010000011.1 coordinate 439, forward strand.
TGTCTAATCTAGTTCTTAGCTTTGTCCCCTTTACAACAAACCCTTGTAAAAATGTTGTAATGGCCATTAATCCTAAACCACCTGATAAAAGCATAAAAGCTAAGAAAACTTGGCCAAAGAAATTTAAATCAACACCAATATCTATTATGGTTAAGCCAGTAACGGTTATTGCAGAAGTAGATGTAAAAAATGCTTCCCACAAACCAACATTTGAAGATGAACATAATGGAGAGCTCAAAATTAAAGTTCCAAGGCAAATAATAAACAAGCCTGTAACAATAGTAAATTGAGGTACAGATAGCTTTTTGTAAGCATCTTTTAACTTATAAACCTTACTTGTGAATTTCACGATATTACCCGTAATTTAAAATTATCAATGCTGGCACAGTAAATGACATTATAAGTGTTAATCCAGCTCCGTATTTTGCGATATCAAAAAATCTATATCTCCCAGGACCATAAACCATTAAATTTGTTTGATAACCCATTGGAGTCAAGAAAGATTGACTTGCACCGAATAAAACAAGCATTATTAAAGCGCTTGGTGAAATTTCTAAAACATTTGAGAATTCAAGAGCAACAGGTAAAATCAAAGCAACCGAAGCAGCATTACTTATAAATTGCGTAAGAATGACCGTAGATACAAAAATTACGACAAGTGCAAAATAAAGAGGCATTCCGTTAAGGATAAAGTTTAGATTAACTGCAATTACATCTGCTAATCCAGTTATCTGCATAGCTACACTAAAACACGATAAAGATCCCAGCAATAAAATGACGTCTAACCTAATTGATTTTTGTATCTCTGCAGGTCTTAAACATCCACAAGCAACCATTGCAATCACTGCTAAAAGAACTGAACCTACTAATGGAATATTAGAAACCGAAGGCAAAACCACCATTCCTATTGCAATTGCAATCGATATAGGTTTTTTTATCAAAAAAGGTAAGTCATCTTCGAATTGATCTAAAATAAGCAAATCATTACTAGCTTGCAAACCTCTTATTGAATCTAGTGGTGCTTGCAATAATAAGACATCTCCAGCCCTTAAAACAGCTTGGCCTAATCTCTCCTGAACAGTTTGTTGACCTCTTCTTAATGCTAAAACTGTTGCATTATGACGCTGCCTAAATCTTAATTCTCTCAAACTTGCACCGGCTAAAGTTGAACCAGCTGGTAACAAGGCTTCAAAGGTCTTAGTACCTTCATCATCAGAGAAAACATTAGCCCCATCGAAAGATGTTTTATTTTCGCCTAACAAAATAGTATGTTCCTGCTGCAGCCTAAATAAGTCTGCCCTTGTAACGCGGATTATTAATCTATCATCCGGTTCAATCTTTCTATCAGCCAAGGGAGGAAGAATAACTTTTCCATTTCTTTGCAATTCCAGCACATCAACGTCAAATCGTCTTTGCAATCTACTATTTCTGACAGATTGTCCAACTAATTCTGAAGTGGAGGGAATAGTAACTTCGGTAAAATATATATTCATATCACCATTTTTAATAAACTCCTTATCTCTCCCTCTATCTGGCAAAAGCATCTCAGAAACTAGAATCATATAGGTTGTACCTATAAGCCACACAGGAATTCCTATTGAAGTCAAACTAAATAATTCCAAACCTCCATACCCTAATTGTTGACTAATATCACTTACAAGAAGATTTACTGAGCTACCTAATAATGTCAGAGTTCCCCCGAGTAAAGTAGCAAAAGAAAGAGGTAATAAAACTTTTGATGGTGATATATTTCTTCGCTCGCACCAACTTTCAATTAAAGGTAACAAAGATGCTACTACTGGAGTATTAGGTACAATTCCAGATATTGGAGCAATCAAAAAAGCTATTAAAGAAATTAATTTCCTTGGAGTTCGAATACTTTCAGAAGAAATCAATTCTCTTACTCTGTCTAAGGCACCACTTTTAAATAATGCTGAGGAAACTGCAAATAAACCCATAAGGGTAATTAAAGAAGGACTTCCAAATCCAGCTAAAGCTTTTTCAGGAGAAAGAACCCCAGTAGATATAAATATTCCTACACATAACAAACCAGTCAATTCTGGTGCAATACTATTTCTAATAAACAAAATTATTGACATCATTAAAACAACTACCGTTATAAACGCATCAAAATTATTACTAACTACTGCAATTAAATTCATACAAGACTTATTTAACTTAATATACCCAAAAACAATATTTCAAAAAAGTTTAATTCGAATAATCTTTTTTAAAAAAATTTTTAAAAATAGATTTTTTTTGGAATATCCATGAAGATGCAGATTTTAAGCTTTCTGTAATATCAGGCAACTTGGAAGCATATATAAGCCTTCTTGCCTCAAAAGCCAATTTCCCAGATAAAGTAACCCCAAGCCCAGAAATTGAAGCTTCGCCTATTCCTAAGCTAATCATTTCACCATTGTCTTGAAATTCAAAAGGTAAAGGATCTTTTCCTTGAATTAAAAGTTCTAAATTATTAGCAAGATGTTTTCCTTCCTGCATAGCAACCTGAGCAGTTATGGGTAAATCCTCCATTCCTTCAATAACTGAAATATCACCAATAGCAAAACAGTTTTTATGGTTTTCTATTTGCAAATTATTATTAACTAAAATTCGTCCAAATTTTTTTATTATTTGATCAGTATCTAAGTAAGACAAATTAGGTTTAACACCTGCCGTCCAAATAACAATATCTTTATTCAAGGAAGTTATTCCAACCTCACTAGAAATAATAATCTTAGTTTCTGAGACTTCTTTAACTGTGGAATTCAAAAGAACGTTGATTTTTCTTTTTTCTAAAGCATACTCTGCTTGTTCTCTATTAAAAATTTTGTTTTTATTAAGAATTTCGTTTGATTTTTCTATTACATGAATTTCAAATTGGTCTTTAAATATATCTTTAATTTTGCATGCCAACTCGATGCCAGAGGGGCCACCTCCAACGATGAATAACTTTTTATGCAACACAGTATCTTGTGATTTCTTTAAAAAAGAATTTAACTTATTTAAATCGTGAACATCATTAAAAAAATAACAATTCTCATCTACACCTTTTATAAAAAAACTATTTGGGATAGATCCTGTACAGATAACAAGATACTGATAACTTAATTTTAATTCGTCACTAAATTCAAGAATATTTTCTTTGAAGGAAATCTTGGTTAAACAATTTCTTAAAAAAGTTATACCGGCATCAGAAAAAATATTTGCAAATTTTGGGGAGGCTTCCCAACTTCTTATTTCTTTGCTTAAAACTTCGTACATTAAAGGTTTAAATATGAAATTAGTTTCAGAATCAACCACAAGAATCGGTAAAGAGGGATTAAGATTCTTTAAATTCAAAGCAAATGTCATGCCTGCAAAACCTGCTCCAACTATTACTATTGGTTTTTGTATTGATTTCATTAGAGAAATATTGTTATGCGTAAATGTATTATTAAACTATACGAATAATTTTTAAATTGAGCGAAATAAAATTAAACTCATAATCAAACTGAAGAATGATTGAAAAAATCCACAAAGATATTCAAACTAACTTGAAGCAATATAATCAAGAGTTTGTAGATATGAAGCCTCAAGAAATGCTTAGCTGGGGTTATGAAAAGTTTGATAATCAATTTGCTATTACGACAAGTTTTGGTATCCAGTCATCAGTACTTTTAGATATGATCAGTAAATTATCTCTACAAAAAAAAATCAAAATATTTTGGATAGATACAGGTTACCTTCCTCCAGAAACATACCATTACGCTGAAAAGCTTATTGATTATTTATCCTTAGAAGTTGAAGTTCTGCAAAGTGAATTATCTCCAGCAAGAATGGAGGCCAAATACGGAAAACTATGGGAAACAAATAAAGTGAGTGATTTAGATAAGTATCATGAATTAAGAAAGATAGAACCTTTAGAAAATGGTCTAGAAAAATATAGTATTTACTGCTGGGCAAGCGGTGTTAGAGCAGCACAAACAAAAAATAGAAACAAAATGAAATTCATAGACGTAATTCGTCAAAGACTCTCTTTAAGGCCTTTATTAAATTGGACAAATAAAGATATTTTTTATTACATGGAAGAGAAAAATTTACCAGCCCATCCACTTTTTATCAAAGGTTATTCTTCTGTAGGAGATTGGCATTCAAGCAGTCCCGATGGTCTTGAAACAAAGGGAAGAGATACACGATTTGGAGGGATTAAACAAGAATGTGGAATACACACTAATAATTAAATTGATCATAGAACAATGGTCTCAGATGTAAATTTTTTATTAGTAGGCAATAGTAGGCTTCATTGGGCACAATATTCTAAAAATCAATCTAAATTCTTCCATACCAAAAAAGAGCAAAAAGCTCCCGAAAATATAGATCTTGATCAATTAATTTGGGCTTCTGTAGGAAAACTTCCAAATTTTTTGCTGAAAAAAGAAAATGAAATAAAAACTAAAGATATCCAATTATCAAATCTTCCTGATTATTTTGGAGTTGATAGAGCTCTTGCCTGCATTGCCGCTTTAAAAATTATTGAAAACCCTTTCAAAAAAGATTTGCTAATTGCAGATTGTGGAACAATATTATCAATAACAAAATTGAATTCAAGTGGATCTATTATTGGAGGTCAACTTCTTCCAGGTTTTCTAACACAATTAAAATCAATGGAACAAAAGACAAAAAATCTTAAAGTTCCCAAAAAATATGATATTCCTATTAAAGATTTTTTAATTAATACAGAAGAAGCAATCTTAAAAGGAGTAATCAACTCTCTTACTGGCGTGATTAAAAGTTTATTTAATCCCGAAAAGGATATTTTAATAATCTGTGGAGGAGACTCTCAATTACTTAGACAATCTCTAAAGACTCAGAAGGAAAATATTATCAATGCTCCTAATTTAGTCATGGAAGGGATGATAATTCACCACCTGTCCGTAGAAAAATTAGCTTAATCCAAGGTCTGCAATTATATGATCAGCCATTATTGCCGCTTTTACCTTTAAGTAAATTTTTTCGATGTTACCATCAGTATCTATCAAAAAAGTATTTCTAATCATTCCCATATATTCTTTTCCCATAAATTTCTTAAGTCCATAGCTATCGTAATCAGAAGAAACTTTAAAAGGTTCAGGATCAGTTAAAAGAATAAAAGGTAAATTAAATTTTTCTATAAACTTCTGATGAGAGGTGGCATTATCTTTACTAATACCAAGCACAACAATGTTATTTTTTTGGAGTAAATCCCAATTCTCTTTAAAATTACAAGCTTCTTTAGTACATCCTGGAGTATTATCTTTTGGATAAAAATATAGTATTATTCTTTTACCTTTAAAATCACTAAGAGAAACTTCTTTCTCGAAAGCATCTTTTAATTTAAATTCTGGTGCTTTGTCGCCAACCTTAAGAGCCATTGAAATTATTAAATGAGTATGAATATAAAATACCAAAAATTTGGTTTTATGAGATTAAAGGTGTGCAAGATGTCGCAACGGTAGAAGAAATCAAAACTGCAAAAACTCTAACAGGTTTAAGATCAAAGGTTTTTTTAGAAACAAGAGCTTATTTACGACAATCACTTTCAACACTTTTTGATTTAGATCCCCTAGAAATTCCAATTAATGCTCAACCTGGAGAACCTCCAACTTTACCCTCTGGCATGGGAAATATAAGTTTAAGTCATTGTAAAGATGCCATCACTATAGTCTGGCATAAAAGCAAAATTGGGATTGATATTGAGAGAACAGATAGAAATTTTAACCATATAAAATTTGCAGAAAAATATTTTTTTCATACCAATAAATCAAACCATAATAATTATTTGACAAAAAATGTGATACTAAATCAATGGTGTGCTGTTGAAGCTGCTATAAAATGGGATCACGGAAAATTAGCTCAAGACATTAACCATTGGCAATTTTTTGAAAAGCCAAAAGAGTTAATTCATAACAAGAAAAACATACATTTAAATTATTCACAGATTAACTTCCATAATTGGACTATCGCTTTAGCCTACGAAGAAAAAACTTCTTTTAATCCTGAGATTATTTGTTGTTCGAAGAATTTTTAGTTTTCTTTTCTTCTAAGCAGTTCTTCATATTTAGTTTTCTCCCATCCATTATTATTTGGTTTCCATATTTTTAAACCTCTTAAAGATTTAGGAAGATATTCTTGTTCGACCCAACTATCTGGATAATTATGAGGATTAACATAACTATTAGAATTATTTTTTAAATGAAGTGGAACGTCAAAAGCATTGGTGCATTTAATTGTTTCAATTGCTTTAAAAATACTTTTCGTACTATTACTTTTTGGAGATATAGCTAAATATAAAGAAGCCTGCGTTAAGAAATATAATCCTTCTGGAAAACCAACTCTATCAAAAGCGTTTGAACAGGATTGTACTACTACTATGGCATTAGGATCAGCTATTCCAATATCTTCACTTGCAGATATAAGTAGTCTTCTAAAGATAAAATTAGGATCTTCACCAGCCTCAAGCATATTCGCAAGCCAGACTAAAGTTGCATCTGGATCAGAACCTCTTATGGACTTGATAAAGGCACTTATTACATCGTAATGATTTTGACCATTTTTATCGTAAACAATATTTTTCTTTTGAAGTGCATCCTCCGCTATTGAGAGATTAATATTGATTTCTTTAGCATCATTTGCAGCAGTTGTTTCTATGGCCATCTCTAGCGCATTGATTAATGTTCTTGCATCTCCGCTAGAAAATTTAATTAAATGACTTATTGCATCTTGAGTTAAATAAACCTTTTTTGAATCTTTTTGTTTTGAATAGTGAGTAATAACTTTTTGTATTATTTTTTGCAAATCATTTTCTGCCAAAGGAAGTAATGTAAAAATACGAGACCTGCTAACAAGCGCTTTATTAACAGCAAAGAAAGGGTTTTCTGTTGTAGCTCCAATAAAAGTTATAGTTCCATTTTCTATTGAAGGTAATAAAGCATCTTGCTGAACTGATGTAAATCTATGAACCTCATCGATAAATAAAATTGTTTTTCTTTTTGAATTTATTAATCTATCTTTTGCATTAGCGATTTCATTTCTTAATTCTTTAACACTTGATAATACTGCATTTAACTTAATTAATTTTGACCTCGTATTAAAAGAAATAATTTCAATTAAAGTAGTTTTTCCAACACCCGGAGGGCCAGAAAAAATAAAATTACTAATCTTATCGTTTAATATTGCACTTCTTAAAAGCGAATTCTCATTCAGGATTGATTGTTGACCAAAAAAATCTTCCAAATTCTTTGGTCTTAATTTATCTGCCAAAGGTGCATTGTTTTCTATTTGAGAATAATTAGTAAATAAATTTTCTGAATGCATATAAATAAAATCAAAAAATCATTACTTTCAATTCTATGTAATTACTGTAGGAGTTTCCATTTGAGTAAGTTTTGAGATGTTCAATACAGCATCTAAATCATTTATGAGAGGTTTCAAAGCGATCTGAGGATTTAACGAAAGATTCTGTTGAGGATCGAAAAATTTCTCAAAGTAAAGTCTTAATGTTGCACCCTTAGTTCCAGTTCCAGAAAGGCGCACAATTACTCGAGAATTATCATCAAGGACCAGTCTTAAACCTTGATTTTCACTTATGGAATTATCAATGGGATCGATATATGAAAAGTTATCTGCAAATTTAACTAAATGGCCAGCAAAAATGTTCCCTTTTAAATTTTCAAGCATAGAAGTTAAATTTCCAAAGATTTGATTAGCAATATTTGAGGGAATTGCCTCATAATCATGTCTTGAATAATAATTCCTACCAAATTGTTTCCAATGATTTTGCATCAATTCACTTACCGAACATTTTTTCTCAGCTAAAACTTGTAACCAATACAAAACTGCCCATAGTCCGTCTTTCTCTCTCACATGATTACTACCTGTTCCGAAACTTTCTTCTCCACATAAAGTAATTAAATTAGAATCTAAAAGATTTCCAAAAAACTTCCAGCCAGTAGGTGTCTCGAAACACGGTATATTTAATGCTCGAGCAACATTATCGACCGCTGAGCTGGTTGGCATGGATCGTGCCACACCTGTAATACCATCTTTATAACCAGGGACACATTTTGTGTTAGCAGTAATGACTGCAAGGCTATCACTAGGATTTACAAAACATCCACTTCCTAAAATCATATTCCTATCTCCATCTCCATCGCATGCAGCACCAAAACTATAAGATTTTTTATTTAATAACAAATCAGCCAAATGGGATGCGTAAGTAAGATTAGGATCAGGATGTAAACCTCCAAAATCTTTTAACGGGTTACCATTCATGACACAATCAGGAGCAAGACCCATTTTTTCAACAAAAATATTTTTTGCATATGGGCCTGTAACCGCATTCATTGCATCAAAAATTAAAGAGAAGTCTTTTTTTAAAAAATCACTAATTTGATCAAAATCAAAAATTTTCTCCATCAAATTAGAATAATCTGTTAATCCATCAATAATTTCTAAGGTAGTTTCGTCGTAAGAATAAGTCCCATATGCACAAAAATCAGGTAGTTGAATTTTACAAATTTTATAACTAGTTAGTGATTGTGAAGCCTTGAAAATCTTATTAGTAATTAGCTCAGGAGCTGGGCCACCATTTGAGATATTCAATTTCACTCCAAAGTCGCCATCAATCCCACCAGGATTATGGCTTGCAGAAAGAATAATTCCGCCAATAGCGTTTTCTTTTCTAATTAAATGTGATGTCGCAGGAGTAGATAATAAACCAAATTTTGGAACAATAACCTTTTGAACTTTATGAGCAATACATATTTGGACAATTTTTTCTATTGCTTCAATATTGCCATATCTGCCATCACCACCAACTACTAATGTTGAATCTTTTAAATCTTCCAATGATTGTAAGATTGCTTCAATAAAAACTTCTAGGTAATGTTCTTGCTGAAACTTTAAAGTACTTTTTCTTAATCCAGAAGTACCTGGTTTTTGATCTAGAAAAGGAGAATTGATATTGATTACACTAACTTGATTCATATTTTTAAGAAACTTCCAAAAATCTAACTAAATTAATGAGGCATTTCGGAAGTTCTTAACATAGCGATAAACCATAATGAAGAAATTAATAATGCACTAAGAATTCCATAGTTAACACCAAATTTAGAAATTGTAATAGGAACTACTAGTGGAAACGTTAATGCCCCAAACAAAGGAGTAAAAGCTACAATTTTTTTCAGCATTAATTTAATCTATTAAAACCATTCAGTCTCAGCATTATCTTTTTCATTAGTATCGTCAAGTGGTGTAGTTCTATCAAATTTCATTGATATGCTTTTTTCTTGCTCACCTGATACATCAAGAGCTTTAATATCATATTTTTGAGTCCCATCTCTAAATGGAACTTGAATTCTAAAAGTACCATCTGCAGCAAGAGGTACATCTTCTCCACCTATTGTCAGTTTTGCAGAAGGCTCTGTGGCTCCATAAACAATTAATTCAGCATCAGCAACGAGCCAAAAAGATCTATTTTTAACAACTCCGCTTCCAGAATCATTTAGACCTGAGGACCATTTACCAGCTCCTGAGTCTGTAAGATTATCATTGAGGTTTGTTGAGTTTACATTTTCCATAAATTCTTCAGAACCAACTTTTCTTCTCAGAGGAATATTTGTTGCTGCTTGGTATAACCTTTCATGCATACCGTTTTGTTCTGAAACAATAGGATTAGAAATATCTGGGATTGACTCAGAAGTAGAATCTAAATTAAAAGGAACAAATTTATCAAGAATTTGCTCAGAAGGATGAGACCCAGGAACATGGCTTATCGAAGAAAATGCCAATGACATCCAGTTAAAACCATATTTGTAACCTAATTCAACTTTATAATCTCTATCTGCAAGTGGGATTGGCAAGTACCACTCGGTACTATAACTATCAACTGCTATCTCCCTTAGTGTTCCTTGGTTCAAATTACTTCCTTCAGAACCAGATGCATCAAATAATCGTAAACACAATTTATTAGCCCCCAAAGATTGTGCTTTTTCTCTATCTGTATCAGAAATTTGCCAAAAAACATAAGCCCAATCTGGGTCTCGGGGTAAGAAAACTACATTTGTTTTAACTTCTTCACTATTGTTGAAAGCATTGGACTCATAAGTTTCTTCGGATTTTGACTCAGTAAATGTAGTGTATGTTTTTTTTGTAGATTTTTCTTGATATTTAAGAATTAAATCAACTAAAACAGCTTTTGTTTTGCGACTGTACAGCGGAACCGATAATTTACTTGCTTCTTGACGTAATTGTCTGAGGGTTAGTGAGAGTAATTGATCTTTATTCATGATCCCATCAGCCACTTTAAATTCTCCGTTTTTATTTGGGATCAGTATGTTCTTTTTTTTGTGGAATTGTGTGTCTTTTTGGCCTGTCGTCAGGATCCTCTGACTACTAAAAAATTCTCAAAATTGATATTTCTCTTCAAAACAGCTGGTATCAATGAAATTAATTAATTTTCATATCTTTTTGAAATGTAAATTAATTTTCTTTTTTTTTAAATTTTATTACCTGAATTTGTTAACGACTCAACAAAAATATATTTTTTCTTCGGGATCAGTTAATAAAAAGAAATTCAGCGTTGTTCAACTAAAAATACTAAATCATCGATCTCTAAATCCTCAACACTTTTCCCTATTTTTTTTGAAAAAGTACTTAATTTTTTCGAAGTGGATTCTAACTGCTCATAAAAAAGATCACTAAATTTTTTATCATCAAATTTTTTGGATTGGTTATCACACCATTCTCTCAGGGGATTTTTATTTTGATATTCCAAAGTATTATCTAAATTGATAATTTTTAAAATCTGAAGACAATGAGCGAGAATTCTTAAGTGATGTTTCTGCATTATAGATAGATCAAGATTATCTATTTCTTGAATAGTTTCTATGTTTAATGGGTTAGACAAGGGATCAAGATGATTAGACATTAATTTTTAGTTTTAATAAAGGAAAAAAACTCAATATTGGGGGTATCTTTCGTTAAAGTATATAAAGCTAATTGTAATAAGTTATTTTTGGATAACATGGTCAACGAAAATTTAGTTAAAGATGTAGTAAAAGAGCCTTACAAATATGGTTTCGTTACTGATATTGAAACTGAAAAAATAGAAAAGGGATTAAATGAAGACATCATAAAATTAATTTCACAAAAAAAAGAGGAACCAAGATTTCTTCTCGATTTTAGATTAAAAGCCTTTAAAAAATGGCAAAAAATGAAAGAACCTGATTGGGCAGCAATAGGATATAAAAAAATTGATTATCAAGATATTATTTATTACTCTGCTCCTAAGCAAAAAGAGAAAATTTCTAGCTTAGATGAAGTTGATCCCAAACTTCTTGAAACTTTTGACAAATTAGGAATACCTCTCACGGAGCAAAAAAAACTCACAAATGTAGCAGTAGATGCTGTCTTTGATAGTGTTTCCATAGCCACAACTTTTAGAGAAGAACTTGCTGAGCATGGAGTTATATTTTGCTCAATTAGTGAAGCAGTAAAAAATCATGCGGATTTGATTGAAAAATATTTAGGTACAGTAGTACCAGCTAGTGATAATTATTTTGCAGCACTAAATTCTGCAGTTTTTAGTGATGGTTCTTTTGTTTATATCCCAAAAGGTGTTACCTGCCCTATGGATCTATCTTCCTACTTCAGAATTAATAGTGGGGATTCAGGACAATTCGAAAGAACACTAATCATTGCTGAAGAATCAAGTTCTGTAAGTTATCTAGAGGGTTGTACAGCTCCAATGTTTGATACAAATACCCTACATGCTGCAGTTGTAGAGCTTATAGCATTAGACGACGCCTCAATAAAATATTCAACAGTGCAAAATTGGTATGCTGGCGATGAAAAAGGTATTGGCGGAATTTTTAATTTTGTCACCAAGAGAGGAAAATGTTTAGGTAAGAGAAGTAAAATTAGCTGGTCACAAGTTGAAACAGGCTCTGCAATTACATGGAAATATCCTAGCTGTCTTCTTTTAGGGGAAGAATCTGTAGGAGAATTTTATTCAGTGGCTCTCACCAATAATCTTCAGCAAGCAGATACTGGCACAAAAATGATCCATATTGGTCCTAAGACCAAATCAACTATTGTTAGCAAAGGTATTAGTGCAGGTAATTCAAAAAATAGCTACAGAGGTCTCGTCAAAATTGGAACAAAAGCTACAGGATCAAGAAATTACAGTCAATGTGATTCAATGTTAATAGGGGATCAAGCTTCTGCAAATACATTCCCTTACATCAAATCTCAACAACCCAATTCTGAAATTGAGCATGAAGCAAGCACATGTAGAATCTCAGAAGACCAACTTTTTTATCTCCAAAGCAGAGGTATAGAATTTGAAGAGGCAGTATCTATGATGGTCAGCGGTTTTTGCAGAGATGTATTTAATCAATTACCTATGGAATTTGCTGCTGAAGCAGATAAGTTACTAGCACTTAAACTAGAGGGATCAGTAGGTTAATTAATCAATTTCTAAACTGATATGCAAAGTAAAATGAAAGAATCAGATCCAATTTTAGAAGTTGAAAATCTCTCTGCATCTACTGATAATCTTCCAATTTTAAAAGGGGTTTCACTTACTGTCTATCCCGGAGAAATCCATGCCATTATGGGAAGAAATGGATGTGGGAAAAGTACTCTTTCGAAAATCATTGCGGGACATCCCTCGTATAATATTACAAATGGAGACATAAAATTTTTAGGTGAAAACATCAACTCTCTAGAACCTGAAGAAAGATCTCAATCAGGAATTTTTCTTGGCTTCCAATATCCAATTGAGATTCCAGGTGTAAGTAATCTTGAGTTTCTTAGAGTTTCAACTAATGCTAGAAGGAAATTCCTCAACAAAGAAGAATTAGATACTTTTGATTTTGAAGAATTAGTTAAAGAAAAGTTAGAAATTGTGAAAATGGATCACGCATTCCTATCAAGGAGTGTGAACCAAGGCTTTTCCGGTGGTGAAAAAAAAAGGAATGAAATTCTGCAAATGGCATTACTCGAGCCCAAGATAGCAATATTAGATGAGACCGATTCTGGTCTAGATATTGATGCTTTAAGAATAGTGGCATCAGGAATTAAAAAAATATCTAATGCACAAACTGGAATTATACTTATTACCCACTATCAAAGATTATTAGATGAGATTGAACCAAATTATGTCCATGTTATGTCAGACGGACAAATCATAAAAACTGGTGAGAGTGATCTTGCTCTAGAGCTTGAGAAAAGAGGATATGAATGGACTGATAACTTTATAAAAGAGACCTAAATATATGGAAATTATTGAAAAAATAAAAACCAATATATCGATTGATAATCAAACAGAAATACAAAAAATCTGTTTAAATAAATTACAATCAAGTCCTCTTCCTAATCCCAAAAGTGAGCAATGGAGACTTTCAAATAAATCAAAATTGTCAACCCTTTTAGATTACTCAGTTAATGAAAAAGATTCAAAATTTGATATAACATATCCGAAAAATTCTCAAAGTACAATTAGGTTAGTAATTGGTGATAATTGCCAAATTAATTTAATAGAGGAAAATTATTCAATCAATCAACTAAGTGAGGATAAATTAGTTGAATATATCAAGGAACAGATATCTTGTTTTGATCAAAACGAAAATTGGAGTGACTTACTAAATCTGTCTTTAAACAGTACAAAGAATACCTTGGGATTTAAAGTAAGTGGATCAGAAATCCCTCCTATTGAAATCTTTAGTAACGCATCGAGTAATTCTTTAAACGCAAAAACCCTAATAATATTTTTAGAAAAAAATTGTGATATTGATTTATTACAAGTAAATCTTGGTAAAGACAACTCTTCATTATCTCAATCAACGTTCTTATTTTTAGAAGAAAATAGTTCCGTAAATCATGGTGTTGTTTCTTACGGGGAAAATAAATCAAATCTATTAAATTCTCTCAATATAATTCAACAAAAAAATAGCGAATATAATTTAGGATCATTACATTTCAAATTTAATTACGCAAGATTTGAAATTCGTATTAAACAATCTGAAGGAAACGCTAGGACCAATATCAAAGGTATGCAAATAACAAAAAAAGATGAGCAGATTTCAACCTATTCAAAAATAGAATTTAATGGCCCAAATGGATTTCTAGATCAAATCAATAAATCACTTGCTGACGATAAATCACATGCAATATTTGAAGGTTCAATAATAGTTCCGAAAATTGCCCAGAAAACTGATGCTTCTCAATTAAGCAGAAATTTACTTTTATCAAATCTCGCACAAATAGATACCAAACCTCAATTAGAAATAATTGCTGATGATGTCAAATGCAAACATGGAGCTACAATTTCACAACTAAATGAAGAAGAACTTTTTTATATGCGAACAAGAGGGATCACATTAACAGAAGCAAGTAAACTACAATTAAGTTCTTACTTTCAAGAAATAATTTCATTTATTCCCGTTTCAAAAAATAGATGGGATTTGCTTGATAAACTTTTAAATGAAAATTAATGAAAACAATTCAAAATTTTCCTGAAATAACGAAGAAAGACTTTCCTCTTTTAAATAAGAACATAAAAAGTAGTGAGCAAATTATTTATTTAGACCATGCTGCAACCACTCAAAAACCAATACAAGTCTTAGAAAAAATAAATGAATATTATAAAAACTTTAATGCCAATGTACATAGAGGCGCACATCAATTAAGTGCTAAGGCAACAGAAGAATTTGAAAATGCACGATATTTAATTAGCCAGTACATACAAGCGAATTCAGCAAAAGAAATTATTTTCACAAGAAATGCTACTGAGGCAATCAATCTAGTAGCTAGATCATGGGGCGAATATTCATTAAAAGAAAACGATGAAATTCTTTTATCAATAATGGAGCATCATAGCAATATTGTTCCATGGCAGATGGTTGCAGCAAAAAATAAATGCAAATTAAAATTTATTGGTATAGATAAAGATGGGAAATTAGATATAGACGACTTTAAATCAAAACTAACATCTAGAACTAAACTTGTTAGCCTAGTTCATGTTAGTAATACTCTAGGTTGCTGTAATCCAATAAAAGAAATAACTAAATTAGCTAAACAAAAAGGTTCTTTAGTGTTAATAGATGCATGCCAAAGTTTGGCTCATCAAAAACTGGATGTGATTGATCTTAATATAGATTTTTTAGCTGGGTCAGGACATAAATTATGCGGTCCTACAGGTATTGGTTTCCTCTGGTCAAGAAAAGAAATTCTAGAAAAAATTCCTCCTTTCTTTGGAGGTGGCGAAATGATTCAAGATGTTTTTGAAGAGACAAGTACTTGGGCAGAGCTACCACACAAATTTGAAGCTGGAACTCCAGCCATTGCAGAAGCAATAGGTCTTGCAGAAGCGATTAATTATATTAACAATATTGGATTGAATGAAATTCATGAATATGAAAAGACTATTACTAAATATTTATTTGAAAAATTAAATCAAATAGAAAATATTGAAATCATAGGTCCATCACCGGAGATAGATCCAGACAGAGCATCACTTGCCACCTTTTATATAAAAAATATACATTCAAATGATATTGCTGAAATTCTTGATTCAAAAGGAATTTGCATCAGAAGTGGACACCATTGCTGCCAACCCCTGCACAGATTCATTGGAATTAAATCAACAGCTAGAATCAGTATGAATTTCACAACCAATAAGGAAGAAATTGATATGTTTATAGAAAAATTAAAAGATACTATTGATTTTCTAAAAATCAATTCTTAAATATTCAAAGCATTTTTTAAAAATTCCTGAGATTTTTGCATTACTACTTCTTTATTTTCAATATTTCTAAAACCATGCCCTTCATTATCAAAAAATATAACTTCTGAATATTTATTATTCTGAATCAAAATTTCTTGAATTTTTAAAGTTTGTTTATAAGAAATAACTTTATCTTTTTTTCCATGAAACAATAAGATAGGTTTTTTTATTTTGTTAATATGATTTATCGGTGATCTATTTATATAATCATCATGGTCTTCTAAATAATTTCCTACCAAAGAATTTAAATAATCTTTTTCAAACCTATGAGTGTTGTAATGCATATCCTTCAAATCAAGAACAGGATATTTACAAATTGCTGCTGTAAAAATAGAACCATATAATAAACAATTCAGGGCAGTTAACCCACCAGCACTATTCCCAAAAATTACTACTTTTTCACTATCAACTTGATTTGATTTAATCAATTCAAAAGCTAGTTCTTTGCAATCATAAGAATCAACAATACCCCATTTATAATTCAACCTCTCTCTATATGCTTTGCCAAATCCTGATGATCCTCCATAATTGACTTCAGCGACAAAAAATCCCTTCGACGTCCAATATTGAACTTCAGAATTATATGATCCATCAAAACATGAAGTTGGTCCGCTATGTGCTCTAACGAGGAGCGGTGGCTTTTTAAAATTTTCAACAAGTGGTCTATAAAGAAAACAATGAGTTGATTTATCTTCAAAACCTTTAAACCAAAATGTTTCAGGTTTTGAACAATCTTTTATATGATCAAAAAATATCTGCTCAGAAAAATTTGATAAAACTTTTTTTGCAAAATCAATTTCAAATACAATTCCCAAAAAATCAGATCCATAACCCTTTAAAAGGACTTTTTTCCGAAAAACACTGAAATCACTAATTGAGGTAAAAGGAGTAGAAAATTCTTTAACAAATTCAAGATCTTTATATTGTTCTAATATTAAACTATTTTCTTTTTTTGCTAAACAAAATAAATCTTTTTTATTCCCTGAAAAAAATGTTATTCCAGTAACCCATTGTGGTGCTCCATATTCAATCAAATTTCTCTCTACTCTTTTCTTAATAAAAATATTCTCAATTTCACTAACATCTAAAAACAATAAGTTCCACCATCCAGAACTATCTTCAGAACATACCAAATGTGTTTCATTTATCCAATAGGGTTGAAAAAAAGAAACGTTTTTTTGGGAATTTATCAGCTTATTTGAGAATTTTTTTATTTTTTGTATCTCACCATCTTTATCTATTTGAGCAAAAAACAGCTCATTTTTCTCCCAGGGCATATATGGATAATCCCACTCTAACCAGGAAAGTAAGTTAGAAGATCTATTAGAAGATAATTCTCCAGCAAAATTTTTAAATTTTTTTATTCGATGAATATCTTGTTTAGTTTTTTTTAAATTTAAAGAAAATAAATAATCTCTATTACTTATTTCGCAAATTCCATACAATAAATTTTTTTCAGAAATGACAAATGAAGAGTCAAAATTTCCATCAATTGATTTAGATAGTTGATTAGGTTCTTGAACTGAAACGAGATATTTATTTTGGCTTCTATCAGTTGTCGCTGCCTCTTTAAAAATTTGAAACCATACTGCTTTAGTAATCTGATCTATCCATATCAAATAAAAATTATTTTTAAAATTTATACATTTATAAGATTTACCACCATATCCATGAAAATTATTTTTAATGTTATATTTTTGACTTGTTAATTTCTGAGGAAAAGCCCCTTTATTATTAAATGGTCTTGCAAAAATAGCATTCTCATTTTGACCTTCACCAACAACATCAATCCAAAAAATGGTATCCCTAATAATTGTTAATTCCTTATAGGCATTTTTTTTAGATTCAGTTTGCCGAACTTTTAACTTATCATCATTACTCATTAAAAAAATATAAAGAAAGTAAATTAAAGTGCTAATATTTTTATAGCTAAACTCTTAATTAAAAACTTTTTTAACGTGGCAAACCATTTCTCACAACTTGCAAAAAAGTCAAGGACAAATGGAAGCTCAGAAAAAATTGCAAAAGAACAAACAGGTAAGCCATCTCTAGACATTTATAAACTTGGTGATGATGTATTAAGACAAAATTCCAAAAGAATAACTAAGGTTGACGAATCTATCAGAAAACTTGCTAGAGAAATGCTTCAAAGCATGTACGCAGCCAAAGGAATTGGACTTGCAGCACCACAAATTGGGATAAACAAAGAACTTCTTGTGATAGATGTAAATTTCGAAGATTCAGCAGCAGAACCTTTAATATTAATCAATCCAGAAATTACAGACTTTGGAACAACCCTTAATTCATACGAAGAAGGCTGCTTAAGTATACCTGGTGTCTATTTGAATGTAGTAAGACCATCAACTATAAAATTAAAATTTAGAGATGAAATGGGGAGACCACGTAAAATGAAAGCAGATGGACTTCTAGCGAGGTGTATTCAACATGAAATGGATCACTTAAACGGAATATTATTTGTTGATAGAGTTACATCAAAAGATGATTTGAATAAAGAACTTATAAAGGAAGGATTTAACAAAAAAGACGTAATTTCTATAAATTAATCTAATGACTGAAACTACAATATTTCAAAAAATAATTAATGAAGAAATACCCTGCGATAAGCTTTATGAAGATGATTATTGTATTGCGTTTAATGATATCCAAGCACAAGCACCAGTACATTTTTTAGTGATTCCAAAAAAGCCAATTATTAGTTTATTAGATTGTATTGAAGAAGATGCAAATTTATTAGGGCATTTACTTTTTATTGGTAGCAAAATAGCTAAATCAAAAAATTTAACTAATTGGAGAACAGTAATTAATACTGGATCAGAATCGGGACAAACAGTTTTTCATTTACATATTCATTTTTTATCTGGAAGAAAAATGAATTGGCCCCCAGGTTAAGACTCTCGAAAGAAATGTTTATGGGTTATAAATAAAGAAAAACACAATGAATACACCAGACTCCTTAAATACAGAATCCAAAAATTTATTCAATTTAATATCAAAAAATTGGGAAGAGCTAGACGATTCACTCAAAACTAAGTTAATAAAAATTTGGAAAGTTTTAACTTATAAATGGCAATTACAAATTTTATTTAATCTACCTTTTCTTTTATGGTGGGTATTAGATAAATCTTTTCCAATAGTTCATAAATTTGATACAACAATCTTGAATTACTTAAATTTACCTGACTGGGCACTTTCATTTATTGGCTTTGGTCAATAGACTGCTAAAAGTTATAATTTATTTCATAATATTAGTCGAGTAATGAATAAAGCAGTTAATAATAAATCCAAAATACTGTACCAATTACAAAAATTAAGGAAGTTATCTCAGCCGTTTTTTCTTCCCATAGATCAATGTAATGGATTCCAATTCATATGGCTTCTGATTTCTCTTTTATTTTGTGTTGGTGGAGTAGTACTTGTTGGTCTTACTGGAATAATAAGTTTTTTTGAAAGCTTTCAACCAATTTTTCTTGAAAAGTATTTCGGAGGTGTAGTAAGTACCGTAAATTCAATATGGGCTGGTAGCTGGGGATTGCTTTTCTCTTCCTTATTTTTAATTGGATCAGGGAGCTTTTTCAGCTTAAGACGTCAATTAAAAAACCGTAGATGGTTACATTGGTTATTCCTTGCGATAATCGTATTAATGCTTTTAGCTGTAAACGGAATAAACGCAGGTATTGGATTCATTGCGAGAGATTTAACAAATGCTTTGGTAGAAAAACAAGAAGATGGTTTTTATCGGATATTGGGGATTTACGCTTGTTGTTTCGCTGTGGCTCTACCAATACGTGTTTCCCAAATATTTTTTACATATAAGTTAGGAATAATTTGGAGAGAATGGCTTTCAAAAAGTTTAGTCAAAGATTATATGACTAATAAAGCTTATTACCAATTGAATCCCAATGATGAAGAACAAACCGATGTAGATAATCCTGATCAAAGAATCACAGATGATACCAGAGCTTTTACCGGGCAAAGTCTCTCTTTTACATTAGGTATTTTTGATGCCCTACTAACATTTTCACTTAATATTCTTATTTTATGGAGTATTAGTACAACACTTACTTTTTCTTTATTTGGTTACGCTGCATTTGCAACTTCTATCCTTTTAATTGCTGGAAAAAATCTTGTAAAGATTGACTTTGATCAACTCAGATATGAAGCAGATTTTCGATACGGCTTAGTACATATTAGAGATAATGCTGAATCAATAGCCTTTTACTCTGGGGAGAATCCTGAGCAAAGTGAAACTGAAAGACGCTTAGGAGAAGTGGTGCGAAACTTTAATTTACTGATTATATGGAGAGTAATAATAGACGTCATGAGGAGATCTATTAATTATGCTGGAAATTTCTTTCCATATTTAATAATGGCAATCCCTTACTTTAAAGGTGATATTGATTATGGACGCTTTATTCAGGCAAGCTTTGCATTTGGAATGGTTGAAGGTTCGTTATTTTTCATTGTTAATCAAATCGAAGAACTTGCAAAATTTACTGCTGGTATTGGCAGATTAGAAGGGTTCCAATCAAAAGTTGAATCCATTAGTCAAACCAACCCAGCGAGCAACCCAAACGTTATTTCAGATTACCCCTCAATTCTTATTAATAATGCTGACCTATGCCCACCAGGATCAAATAAAACAATCATTAAAAATTTAAATTTAAGCATCGACAATAATCAATCACTTTTGGTTGTAGGACCATCTGGGTGCGGAAAAACATCTTTATTAAGAATGATTAGTGGTTTATGGGAACCCGATCAGGGAGTAATTAAAAAACCAAAAATTGGGGAATTATTATTTATACCTCAAAAACCATATATGTTACTAGGCTCTTTAAGGGAACAATTATGTTATCCCACAGAAGTTAAAAAATTTAGTGATGAACATCTTACTTCTGTATTACATGAAGTAAATTTAAAAACTTTAGTGGATCGGTATCCTAATCTTGATATCAAACAAGATTGGCCACGAATTCTTTCTCTAGGCGAGCAACAAAGATTGGCTTTTGCAAGACTCTTACTAAATTCTCCAAGATTTGCAGTACTTGATGAAGCAACTAGTGCTTTAGATATTAACACTGAAAAAAAACTATATAGTTTACTAAAGGAACGAGAACTTTCTCTTATTAGTGTTGGACATAGACCTAGCTTAAAAGATTTTCACGAAAATATTTTAGAATTAAATGGACAAGGAGACTGGAAATTATTGACTTCTGATAAGTATAATTTTAAGGATTAACAAAAAAAATGAATTCTAAAGAAGAACAAACTAACTCAGAAGTCACTAATTTAGAGAATGAGAGTGTTATGGAAGAGCAAAAAGATCCGAATCAGATCAATGAACAAATTGAGGACAATAAATTAGATGAAAAATCTATAGAAATTAAAGATGAATATAAATTTGGATGGAGTAGTTATTCTGAAATAACTAATGGAAGATTTGCAATGATTGGCTTCCTTGCAATAGTATTGATTGAATTATTTAGTAAACAATCGTTTTTAAAATGGTCAGGAATCTTATAATTAATCATCAAATCTAGAACTATTATCTCTAGGTTTCTTCTTGTTTGTTCCAACGCTATATCTACTATTTTGATTTTTTGAACTTGATCTAGCTGAAGAGCTAACTCTACGAGTCTCACGTGGTTTTTTGGCTTGATTAGCATCTTTAAATGAAGCATCTTCTACTTGAGTTGTTGAAGTTTGCTGCCTAATAGAGGATCTAGTAGGTTTCTTTCTTAATGGAGAAGAATCACTAGGAGCAGAGATATTATCTTGTCTAGAAACTGTACGATTCATTCTGGGTCTAGACCCTGTTTTCACTTCATCGCGAGATAAATTTCTTCTTTCACCAAAGTTATTTGTTTCTGGTTGTTTACTATTTCTATTTTCAGAAGTCTGTCTTCTCCTTCTAATAGGTTCGTCATTTTCAAACTGAGTTATTTCCCTTGTAGATGGCCTACTTCTACTTGCTGCGGCAGAGGGTATCGCTCTTGAAACATTCCTCCTACGAGATCTCCCCTCCATATAATCTTCTTCAAATTCATCTTCTTGAGGTTTAAATCTTCTGGATGGTCTTTCAGATTCTTCAAACCTATCATAATCATCATTAAATCTGCCTCTAGAATTTCTGGGACCATCAGAAATAGGATCATCATCAAAATAAGATGATCTTCTAGCTTGATCAGTAGCAACTCCCCTCAATCGCACACTTTCATATGCGAAAAAAACTGTAGTTCCTGCAAGTAAAAACTGACCAAACTGAAGGATAGGATCTAACCTCCAGCCTTGAAAAAATAATATTCCTCCGCACAAAAGTCCAATTGCTGCGAAGAAAACATCATAATCCCTTGCCAAGGCAGGCTTAAAGGACCTCAAGAAATAAAGGCCTCCTCCACATACCGCGAGGACTATACCAACAATACTGGCCCAATTGAGACTAGCATTGACCACATTCTTTCTCCAAAAATTTATTTTTTAAAGGGTTACTTATATCCCCTATATATAGTGTACTTAAAACTTCTACAAAAACTAGCGTCTTCCAGTAGAAGTACGATCGAGGGAATCTTTCTGGCTGACAAAAATCAAAAATGCAGTGGCTGGAATAACGATAAGTAAGGCAGCAGCAATAAAACTACCTATCATTCCCACTGCGGAATTATTTGCAACTTCAGCAGAAAAATCTGCCGCTAGTAATAAATTTGAGATTTGAAACACTTTTTAAATATTAAATTCTCAATTTATAATACGAATTAAATACGTTTCAATGGGTTATTTATTAAGATGAATTAAATAATTGTGATTTCCTTGCTTGTAAACTCTCTTCAAATTTTAGATATTAGTTTAGGAATTTCTCTTTCATATCTAACTATAGTTTTTCTAATAAGATTAATACTTACTTGGTACCCAAAAATTGATTTAAGTAAAGGTTTATGGTTATTAGTTTCAATACCATCAAGCTCTACTCTTAATTTAACAAGAAAACTAATTCCTCCTATCGGAGGCGTTGATGTTGGACCCGTAATTTGGATCGGAATTATAAGCTTTTTAAGGGAAATACTAGTTGGTCAGCAAGGGCTTATAAAACTTGCATTGCATACACATATTTCATAGAAATCTTTTAATTATTTCTTAGTAATTTGGCAATAACTCTTCTTCTACATATTTGGTATGTATCTTACCCTGCTTAAATTTAGATTTATTCAGTAAGGTTAGATGAAAGTTAATTGTTGTAGGAATACCAGTTACTGCACATTCGTTTAAAGCCCTATTCATACGTTTAATTGCAGTATTACGATCCTTTCCCCAGACAATTAATTTACCAATTAATGAGTCATAGAAAGGAGGGATTTCGTAGCCTGTATAGACATGACTATCCACCCTTACACCAGGGCCACCAGGAGGAAGCCACCCAGTTATTTTTCCGGGTGATGGTCGGAAATTGTGAGAAGGATCTTCAGCATTGATTCTACATTCAATGGCATGACCGTTTAAATGGATATCATCCTGATTAAATTCCAAGTTTGCTCCGCTTGCGATTTTAATTTGCTCAGCTATTAAATCAACTCCTGTAACCATTTCAGTAACAGGATGTTCAACTTGAATCCTAGTATTCATCTCCATAAAATAAAAATTATTATCATCATCAACTAAAAATTCAACTGTCCCCGCCCCTTCGTAGCCGATACTTTTTGCAGCAGCAATAGCTGCGTTCCCCATTTTTTTTCTTAGCTCAGTATTAATTGCAGGACTAGGAGACTCCTCTAGTAACTTCTGATGTCTTCTTTGAACTGAACAATCTCTCTCTCCTAAATGAACAACATTACCCGACCTGTCGGCCAAAATTTGAATTTCTACATGTCTTGGCTTCTTTATAAATTTCTCCATATATAAACCATCATTACCAAAAGCTGCTTCTGCTTCGCCTTGAGCTGCTTTAAACATTTTTTCTAGATTATCAGAGTTTTCAACCAACCGCATACCTCTTCCACCTCCTCCAGCAGTGGCTTTAATAATTACGGGATAGCCAATATTATCTGCCAATTTATAAGCCTCATCAATATTTGATAACAAGCCTTTACTACCAGGTACTGTTGGAACTCCAACTGCTTCCATAGTTTCTTTAGCTGTAGATTTATCTCCCATAGATCTAATAGCTTTAGGAGATGGGCCAATAAAAACTATGCCGTGATCATTACACATCTCAGCAAATTTATCATTTTCCGCAAGAAATCCATAACCAGGATGAATAGCATCAACTCCTCTCGATGTAGCAGCAGCAAGTATATTTGGAATATTTAAATAACTCTTATTACTTAATGAATCTCCTACGCAGACCGCCTCATCAGCAAGCTGAACATGCAATGCTTTTTTATCTACAGTGCTAAAAACTGCAACGGTTGCAATACCTAGTTCTCTACAACTTCTGACAATTCGTAAAGCTATTTCTCCACGATTAGCAATTAAAACTTTTTCAACCATTATGAAAATAAAATTGAAGAAATGAAATGACTTAAAATAAAAAATTATTTGCCAAAGTATTCAACAAAATTTTTTAGTGATCAGAGGACATTTTTTACAATACAACCTTAAACGTTATATATGTATAAATATTTGTTTTATGCAATAGAAAAATTATTCATCATATTCAAAAAAACTCTTTTCGAACGACATCCTTAATTCAGCCAATAATGTATGATATTTTTAAGGTTTAAGCATGCCCCGGCTGCTAAAAACCCTTTGCGGACGTGGCGGAATTGGTAGACGCGCACGTCTAAGGAGCGTGTGGCTTAGGCCTTGCGAGTTCAAGTCTCGCCGTCCGCATTTAATGTATTCTGGCTTAACTGCAATGAAAAAAGAATCACTTGCAGTAGTTATAATTTCCAATGGTCCTGGTGAATTAACTACATGGGTAAATCCTGTAGTCGATGAGCTAAATAAAATAAATAAATCACTACGTGATAAAGATAAACAAGATTTCACTCTTAGGTTAGTCCTTGTTCCTTGCCCAAATGCCACTGGTAAAGAATTTTTAGTTGCAAATTCATGGAATAAATTCGAATTAATTATAAAATCCAAGAGTTTTTGGAAATTATTAATAAAACCACATTCTTTTGCTGATTGGCCAAAAAAAGGGATAGTTATTTTCCTTGGTGGGGATCAATTTTGGAGCATTTTATTAGCTAAAAGATTAGGTTATTTTAATATCACATATGCTGAATGGGTTTCACGATGGCCTAAATGGACCAATGAAATTGCTGCTATGAATGCAAAAGTAAAAGAGTTAATACCTAAAAGATATAAATATAAATGTAAAGTAATTGGCGATTTGATGGCAGATATCAAACTTAATAGCGAAATATCACTAAGAAATAAAGAAAAACACTATATTGCATTATTGCCTGGTTCTAAGAAAGCAAAGCTTTCTATTGGAATTCCTTTCTTCTTAGAAGTTGCAGATCATATCGCTAAAGAAAATCAAAATATAAACTTTATAATCCCCATTGCACCAACTACTGATAAAAGTGAATATTTATTTTTTCAAAGTAACAAAAATCCAATTGCTAAATATTACTCATCAAAAATCAAAACAATCAAAAACTTCAAAGACTCTAGTTTTGATTATGTAATTGAAACATCAAAAAAAACGAAGATTTATCTAATCAAGAAACATCCATGCTATGAAATATTAAAAGAATGTGATCTTGCAATTACAACTGTAGGAGCAAATACTGCAGAATTAGCAGCAATTAGTCTTCCAATGTTAGTTGTTCTGCCAACTCAACATTTAAATATGATGAATGCCTGGGATGGTATTTTTGGATTAGTTGGAAAAATTTCATTCATAAATAGATTCCTAACTTTTATAATTAAAAATTTCTATTTTAAAAAAAAGAAGTTTTTTGCTTGGCCAAATATTAAAGCTAAGAGAATGATTGTCCCTGAAAGGATAGGTAATATTTCGACAATAAAAATTGCAAGAGAAGTATTATTTCTTATTAAAAATAGAGATCAATTAAAAAGTATTAGGGATAATTTAAACAAAGAAAGAGGCGATAAAGGTGCTGCAAAAAAACTTGCTTCTATAATTGTTAATTCAATAAAAAAACTTTAACAATTACCAAGGATCATCAATTTCAAACTTTTCTGATTGTTTATTATCTTGAACTAAATTTTGTTCGTTCAGTGGTTCAATATCTAAAGTTTCAGTTGCATTTTGAATTGGTCTTTTCGAAGCTAAATTAGTAGTTGATTGTTTATTTTGCTTTAAATCAATATTGTTTTTTTCATCTATTTGATTAACACTATTTTGATTCTGGATCTGATCAAAATCATCATTATCCATGTATAGCTTTTTTCTATTATTTATTTCTTCTTCAGAATCCTTTATTTCAACATATTCAAGTTCATCTTCATAATCTTCTTCATAATCATCTTCTTCAACAACTTCTTCATATTCCTCGACCAGATTGTTTTGCTGTTCTGATTCAGAACCTGAAAGTAACTGATTCTCAACAGGTACAAGATTTGCTGAGTATCCATTTACTTCCCTTTCATCCCATGAAGAACCCCCGACTCCAAGTTTCTCAAGTAGTCCACTACTTAGTTGCTTCAATTTCTCTTCCGCACCTTCATAAACAATAATCCTATCGGTACCACTACTTACAATTTCATCAACAGGTATTTCCCAAGTACTTAAGACTCCCTCACCTAAAAGGGGAACACCAACAGCACCCATAACAAGAGATATCAAATCCCCAGTCTCAATATCAAAAGAAAAGCCAAGAACTCTTCCTAAAAGTTGTCCAGATTCTGTAATCACTTGACAATTAATTACCTTGCCATATCTTTCTGGAGAAAAACTCTCACTCAAAGAATCTAAGGAGTCAACTAATATGACATCTCCAACTTGCTTTATACTCTCTAAAGGCATCCATTTTGGCAAACCTGGTAAAAATCTTGTAAGTGGATTATCTCTTAGTCCCAAAGCGACCACCTCTCTTCTATCGATATCAACAACAACTTCGCCAACTACGCCTAGCCGCCTCCCAGTATCAGTTGTTATCACTTGAGTTCCCATTAATTCTGACCTTAACCATAAACGTTCACTTGGAACAGAGTTGGGGAGATTCTTATTAGCAGATGTGTTAGACAAGCTCATAAATTTCTTTCTATCATTCTGACGTATAAATTTAAAAAAGTGTGTTTATGCAGCATTTGGTAACCCAAGAACTTGAGTATTAGCACCTCTTGCTTGCGCAACCCCAATTGTTCGTTCAGACGCACTAATCATAGGCCTTCTATGACTTACGACTATAAATTGAGCATTTGATGACTGATTCGATATTAGTTTTGACAACCTTTCGACATTAATACCATCTAAAAAACTATCAACTTCATCTAATGCATAAAAAGGTGAAGGTTTATACTTTTGCAAAGCGAATAAAAAACTTAAAGCAGTTAACGATTTTTCACCACCTGACATAGAAGCTAATCTTCTGACATTTTTTCCCTTAGGGTGAGCCACTAAAGTTAATCCTCCTTCTAAAGGAGAATTAGGATTTTCAAGTTGAAGAAATCCATCTCCATCAGATAATTTTGCAAAAATTTCTCTGAAATGTTTATCAACTTCTTTAAATGCTTGCATAAAAGCCTCCTGACGCATCGTAGATACAGTTTCTATTCTCAGCAATAATTCAGATCTTTCATTAGATAAAATTTCTAATTTTCCTCGCAAACCATTTAATCTCTCAATTAACTCTTCTAATTCTTCAAGAGCTAACATATTAACAGGTTCTAAGCTTTGTAATTTTGCATTTATAATCGAAATTTCTGATTGCAAAGATTCAAGACTCTTTCCTTCATATTCTCCAAACTCTGGAGAAGGATTAGGTAGATCATTTTTATAATTTTCTAGTTTTATTTTCTCGCTCCTCATCTCTTCTTGAAGAGACTGCATATCCCTTTCAAGATATTCAAGCTTCAACAGAAAGTTATTATATTCTTGCCTTTTATTTGAAATTGAAGAGTTTAATTCATCTCTTTTCCGTCTCAATAAACCTAAATCCTTCTCTAGAGAATTTTTTTCATTATCGAGATCATAAAGCTCTTTTTTAAATGCATCTCTTTTTTCGATCCATTCACTATGAGCAATTGCTAGTTGTTGAATAGATTCCTGCAAGTTTTTTTCTTGTAATAAAGTAATTTTTAATGAATTATTAATACGCTCTTTATTTAAAGCAGATTGATTCTTTTTATCTAGTAACGTATCTCTTTCCTTAATAAGTAATTCAAGTTTTTTATCAAGATTATTAAAATCGTTATTAAAAGCTATTAATGATGATTTTTGATTTTTTTCATAATTTGCCTTTTGAATGGTTTGTAATTGATCAAACTTATCATGATAAGGCTTCAATTCATCTTTTAAATGGTCTAACTCTTTAACTAATAAATTATTAGCAGTATCAAGTTTATTTAATCTCGATTTACAATCCTCAGTTCTTTGCGAGACAGCCTTAAGAGAATCCTGATTCACTTCAATTTCTTTATTAAATGAAGCACAATCCTCAATTATATGACTACGGTTAGAATTTAATTTACTAAGTCTATTATTTTTTATTATCAAATCATTATCTGACACTTTTAAAGCTTCTTCTATAACTAATAATCTATCTTTTATAGGACTAGAATCATCAATATCATTGTTAATTCCAAACCTATAAGCCAAATCTTTATTTAACTTACTGCCTCCTGTAATAGCACCACTTGCTTCTAATAATTCACCACTTAAGGTAACCAACCTATTTTTTTGTGAGGATAACCTAGCTGAGGACAAGTCTGAAAAAACCAAAGTATCTCCAAAAACATATCGAAAAACATCTGAATAAACTTCATCAAAAGTAATTAGATTAATAGCTTTATCAATAAATCCATTCTCACTGTTATTTTCAAATCTTGAAATTGCATAATTCTTTTTTTGACTTTTTATTCTATTTAAAGGTAAGAAAGTTAATCTTCCCGCTTTCTTCTTTTTAAGGATTTCAATTGCTTTAGCAGCAATATGATCATTATCAACAACAATTTGTCCTAATCTATTTCCGGCAGCAATTTCTAATGCATATCTATTTTTCTCACTGACCTCTCCAAGTTGAGCTACATAACCATGTATACCTTCTAACCCTGCTTCTAAGAGAATTCTGAGAGCATATGAACCTCTAGATTCGTTTAAAGCTTCCTTCCTGCTTTCAAATCTAGATAAATCCTTTTCAAGCCTTAATTGCTCGTTGTTTAATCTTGATTTAGTTTTAATTAATAAATCAATTTCATTTTTTAAAGAATTAATTTCTGAGCTATTACTTACCAAGTTTTTATTCTTTATATCGGATGTCTCTTTTTTTCTTTGATTTCCCGCATAAAGTTTCTGCTTTTCTAAGTT
This sequence comes from uncultured Prochlorococcus sp., assembly GCA_902572825.1. GTDB lineage: Bacteria > Cyanobacteriota > Cyanobacteriia > PCC-6307 > Cyanobiaceae > Prochlorococcus_A. Next base: position 29,703 of record CACGHD010000011.1, read on the forward strand.
TAAGGCGTCAATTTGAGACAATATCTCATCTTTTTGAATATTATTTTGAATAGTTTCTTCTTGAATTTTTCTTTTTTTTATTTCCAAAGGATTAATTTGATTTTTTATACTTTCAAGCTCAGCATTTAATTTGATACTTTGTTTTGAGAATTCTCCAGATTCTCCAGCCGCATCAGATAGGTTTTTTCTAGATAGTTTGTGTTTTAAAGTGAGATCATCAATTTGCAAGTTCAATTGATTTAAAAAACTATCATCGAAATTTTCTTGTCTCTTTTTTTCTGACTCGATATTCCTCTTAGAAATTGCAATTTCATCTCTCTGTTTTTGTAATTTAATACCTTCTTCTTTATTCAGACTTGACGTCCTATCAAGTTCTCTCAAGCGAGAATTAATACTTCCAATATCAGAATTCACTTTTATCAATTTATCCTCTCCTTTCTCCTTAAGCTCATCGGTTAGTATTTTCAAAGCATCTTCTAAAACTGATATTTCTTTACTAATAGATTCTTTTTGTTTATTGAATAATATTTTATTTTTTTCAATTTCACTTTCTTTTTTTTCTAAAGATTCAACATGCTTAACTTGTTTATCAAAAATAAGAACTTTCTCTAATTCTATTATTTGTAGTAGTTTTGCCTTTAACTCTTTATATCGCTTTGCTTTATCACATTCTTTTTCAAGCTTATTTTTACTAGATTGCAATTCATTTTCTAAAATTTCACATCTTTCTTGTCTTTCGAAAACGTCATTTAATTTTGTGTTAGTTTGTTCTATTCTTGTATCAAAAAGTGCCACTCCTGCTAATTCATCAATAAGATTTCTCCTCTCCTTATTATTCATTGATACTATTCTTGTTACATCACCCTGCATAACAACATTGCTACCCTCAGGATCAACGCTAATATCCCTTAATATTCTCTGTATTTGTTGCAAGGTACATTGTTTTCCATCAGAAATATAAGTAGAAGCATAAGAACCACCTGGCATAAGCCTTAATTTTCTAGAAACTACCCATTCTTTTTGACCTTTACTAAGGGCAATTTCTTCTTCTTCTAGTTCCAAAGGCGGAAGATCCTCTCTAGGGGACCAATCTTGAATATTAAATTTTACCGATACAGATGTTTCTGATGACTTCCCCTCTTTAACTTTGGAATTATTTATTAGATCTGGTAATCTTTCTGCTCTCATGCCTCTACTATTAGCTAGACCTAAACAGAATAAAATTCCATCTAAAATATTACTTTTCCCAGAACCGTTAGGGCCCGTAACCACCGTAAAGCCTTCCTCAAGAGGAATTTTTACATTTCCCCCAAAAGATTTAAAATTTTCAAACTCGACCTGATTGATATGTACCAATCTCAAGTCTCAATAGCTAAATAAGAATAACTAATTTGCAAAAATTCTCAATAGAAATATTACGTTTATTTATAAATGAATATTAATAATTTTTGCTCAATCGGCAAGAATTAGCCGATATTTCAAACAAACCATAAAGAAGTTCACCATCCAAAATGAATCTATAATATTCAGAATCAAATTTATCAGAAACGTTTTTAAATATTCCTTGATCAATTCTTTTTACAAACCCTCTATTATCAGAAAGTTCGTGTTCTATCCTTGATAGCCATACAAGTCTATGATTTGGCTGCTTATAAATTTCTATTGAAGCTTGATTTAATAGAGGTAGTTTTAAAAATTTCCAAGTTAAACAATCTATTCCATTTTCAACAAGAAAATCATAATGAATTTCTACAGAGTTAGGAAAATAAACTTTATGTTCAAGCAAAACCCATTTATTCATTATCTAGTTGATAAATAAATCAAATCTATTTTCAAAACAAAGTTGAGATGAAGATATATTTTCTTATAGATAATTCCTTTTATTTAATTACTTGCATCAGGAACAAATCTTAAAGCTATGAATAGCAAACTTCCAGCTCCTGCAATAGCTGCAGCTACTAATCCAAAATCTGTAGGGATTGTGCGAGATGCAAAAATTAATGATGCAAATGTAATATCCATGATGAAATTTAAACTAATTTAATAAATTCAGTAATAGCTTAACAAAACCTTATTACAGAACAGAGTAGATAAATAAAATGTAAATAAACTTTTATATGTTTTTATTCTATATAAATCGCACAATATTTTAGATAAGGGTTCCAAATTAAGAAAATAGGGTCTAATCTTAAAATAAATAAGTTTAAATAATGGAGACTTACCATCCTCCCAAAGAAGTAGAAGAAAAAAAAGATAACTCTGATTTTTCTGAAAAAGAAGTTATCTCAGAAAAATGGTTACTTGAAAAAATTGATAGTTTAATACCTTTAATAAAAGAAAAATGGCCAAACATTGCACAACAAACCCTTGAAGCCACAAAAGGGAGTATTGATGATTTAGTTGAAGTGATAGCTAGACATAGTGGAACCTCAGCAATTGGAATAAAAAGCCAACTATTTGAAATCCTTGATTCTATAAGAGAAAATAATTGGGAAATATCAGAAAAAATTGAGCCTATAGAAAGTCAATTAGAAGAATTATTAGAAGAACTGAACAATACACTTAGACCCAAAATAGAAAGTCCAATAAGAAAAAAACCACTGTTATCTATTGCTATTGCGGCTGGTATTGGTTTACTAATAGGAACTCTCCTAAACACAGGCAGAAAATAATATGGAAAAACCCAAAAATAAAAACTTTGCAAATACAGCTTCTAGAATTTCGGCTATCGCAAGTTCAGTGATGGATTTACACGTCAGAATAGCTCTTCAAGAAGTGGATAGAGAAAAAAGAAGATTAATTAGTGGTGGAATATTTCTGGCAATTGGAAGCACATTACTATTATTGGTACTAATTTGTATTCATATTATTTTTTATCTTTTTCTAGAAAATTATAATAACTGGAAGATTGAATATAATTTATTGCTAATAATATTTATCGATTTATTCCTTGCAGGCTTAAGTTTGAAGCTTGGAGGAAAATTAGCCAAAGGACCATATCTTCCTCAAACATTAGAGGGTTTAGGAAAGACAACAAAAGCCGTTTTAGGCAAAAAATAAATTACCTAATTAAATACTTTATCCATCTACAATCTATCCCCCCATTACTAACAGGAATTTTCAATGAAGATTTCATTTTCAAATATTTTGTTAGTTTTGGATTTCCACTTAGCAGCCAAAATTCCCAACCTGAAAATTTATTCTTTAGGAAGATTCCCATTTTTTCATATAAACGAATCAATTCATTTTCATCGCCTAATTTTTTGCCATATGGAGGATTACATATGATTATTCCAGGTGCGCAACTTAATTGGAGTGCTAAAAAATCATTATTTATAAGCTCAATATAATTTTCGAGTCCAGCTAATGATATGTTTACAATAGCTTGCTCAAAAACCTTTTTATTAATTTCACACCCTATTATTTTTGGTAATTTTTCATAATTTATAATTTTATTTTTTGCCGTATTTTTTTCATTAAGATAAATATCTTTCCTAAAGTCCAACCAATTCTCAAAAAGATATACTTGATCAATATTTATGGGAACTCCAAGGAATTGGTTGACTGCCTCAATTAAAAAAGTTCCTGAGCCACACATAAAATCTATTAATGGAACTTTGCCATTCCATTGAGTCATATTTATCAATCCAGATGCTAAATTTTCTTTTAACGGAGCATTTCCAATTGCGGGTCTATAGCCTCTTTTGTGTAAGCTTTCTACGCTGCTTTGAAGACTGAGAATTGCTTTATTATTATTTAAATGCAGATGAATTATAAAATCAGGATTATCTAGAGAAATATTTGATCTTTTATTCCAAACTGCCTTTTGCAAATCAGTAATAGAATTTTTTACTTCAAGAGCAGTGAAATGAGTATGACTTAAAGAAGGTGTTCTCCCAGTTACTTGAACATTAAACGTTTTATCAAAGTGCAACCAATTTAACCAATCAAATGAATCTCTAACCCCCGCATATAAAGATTGCTTGTCATAGCAATCAAAACTTGCAATTTCTCTATAAAAACGAAAAGCTAATCTTGAATAGAAATGCACTCTATAAAAAGTTTCATAATCACATTCAAAATTAATAAATCTTTTATAAGTATTAATATTAAAGCCGCCTAAATTTGAAATTTCTTCTGCTAAAGATTTCTCTAGTCCCTCCGGAGATGATGCCACTACATTCATATACGATAAAACTTAGTAAAAAAACTATTCAATAACCATTTTGCCTGTCAGAATATAAATGTCCAATTGGACTAGGTGATCTCAACCGATGTTTCGGACAGCGGTTCGATTCCGCTCAACTCCACTATTTGGGGTTGTAATGGTTTCGACGGGGCATAAGGAAGGTGACTGAAGCCGGCTCGGTTAGAGCAAAAACACAAATGCTAACAAAATCGTTAGTTTCTCCCGTCAAACAGCACCAGTTGCTGCTTGATCCTAAAGGAGATGGGGTTATATCAGCCTTATCAACCAAATGATACGAGGAGTCTGGAAGGACTCCACTTTTTTAAATTACTAAGAAGTTGTAATAGATAATTTATTAGTGTGTAAATATTGCTGCAAATGCTTGTATTAAAAAGGATTTTTTTAATTTTATAAGTATAAATACTGAGAAGATAAGTTTTAAATTAATTTATCTTATGAAAGAATCGAATCTTGCGAAATGGAATCTAATAAAAAACTGAATGACTTGATAATAAATCTCAAACCAAAAGTTATTAGATTCACTGGCGAAAAATTTCCCAATGAACTATGGAATAGTGGTTGTCCAAAAAAAAATAAGAAAATATCTAGCGAAAAATTTAATTAAATACTTGAAAAAGGATTTTTAGGCATTTTTTTTAAACATTTTTTTGATAATTCCTGAAGTACTTTAAATTCACTTTTATTTAAATTCCACTTGAATACATTCGATACATCTATAACTTGAGATTTTTTTCGCATTCCAACGAGAGGAATAGCTCCTTGATAACAACACCAATTAATTGCTACTTGCGCTTGGGAAACTGATCTTTGATTTGCAATTCTTTTTAAACACCTCCGCAATTCATATGTTGGTTTTTTATAGTTTTCAAATAATACATTGCGAATAAAACTTTTTTCTTTGTTCTGTTCTTTCTCTGGATCAATACAAAGAATTCCAAAAGATAAAGGACTATAAGCAAAAAAATCTATATTATTTTCGTCGCAAATTTTTTTTACCTGATATTGTTTTCCTAAATCGGGAGCAAGCAAAGAAAACTGTATTTGAACACTCTTTATGCTCTGATCTCTTTTTGCTAAGAAATTAATTAATTTCATCAATCTTTTAGGGCCTATATTTGATAAACCTATTTGAAAATCAAAGCCTTCATCTTTTAAATCGCAAAGATTATTCAACAGCCCTAATTCCTGCCAAGGATTGTATTTTGCAGTTGACCAATGTAATTGCACAATATCTAATTTGTTATTAAGTCTTTCTAAACTTTTCAAAAAAGGTTTATTAAAACCTCTGTTACCTATTCTCCAGGGATAAGGTGCAAGTTTGGTTGCTACTTGAATTCTTTTTTTCTTTGCTGAAGGAGTATTTTGTAAAAATTTTCCTATCAACAATTCACTTCTACCCTGAAGATTCCCAGTACCGTAAGAATCTGCAGTATCGATTAGATCGAAACCTCTTCGTAACGCTTCATTATATGTCTCACGTAAATCATCGTCATTTGTAGATTGGTAATTCCAGAAAAGCTTATTCCCCCAAGACCACGTACCTAATCCAATTCTTTTCTTCACTAGCCAATTTAAATAAGCAACTATATAAGGTTATCTAAAAATATTAACTTCTTTAAAATATTTCAAAAAATAAGTTTTAAAGCATTAAAAATCAATTTCTCTTGACATTAAGAAATTATTCTCCAAAGTAAGAGAAATAAAAATAAAAAATTGTTCATTACCGTTTGCGGACAAAAAGGGGGGGTAGCCAAGACCTGTACAAGTATTCACCTTGCTAGTGTTTGGCATTCTGAAGGTAAAAAAGTTTGCATAGTTGATGCCGACAAGAATAGATCTGCTTTAGCATACGCATCAAGAGGCAATCTTCCATTTCCAGTTTTCCCCGTCAGTTCAGCTGCTAAAGCATCAAGATCATCAGAAATTGTAATAACTGATGGTCAGGCTAGCAGTGATCAAGAAGAACTTAAACACTTAGCGTATGGTTCAGATTTAGTTATCTTACCTACAACTGCAAAAGCAAGATCAGTAGAATTAACTGTTGAACTAGCTAATTTATTAAGCAACTTAAAAGTTAACCATGCTGTAGTAATAGTAAAAGTTGATTTTAGACAGCAAAAAGCAGCACTACAAGCCAAAGCAGCTCTAGAAAATTTTGGTTTATATGTTTTTGATACATTTATACCCTTACTTTCAGCATTTGATAAAGCAGAAGCCTCGGGCAATGCTGTATTTGAAGCTGTAGACGATTTAGGTAGATCAGACCCTCGTCGAATGACGGGCTGGTCTGCTTATTGTTCAATTGCCTCACAAATTCCATGCCTGATTTCGAAGCCCTCATCCGACACCAACAACTTAAACAACCAACAACCAATCAGCGCTTAAAAGTAGTTGATTCTCCAAATTTTGAAGAAGAAAAAAACGAAAAAGCAATAATTAGAAAATCTGGATTATTAGTTAATTTTTTTGGAGGTTTTATAGGCTCTTTAATTGGAACTTTAACAATACTGTTTCTTTATATGAATGAATATCTACCATTAGATTTACTAAAACTTAAGTAGTATATTCGCTATTTATTTCAACATACTTTTTAGAAAGATCGCACCCCCAAGCTGTGCCTTTCGATTCGCCAGAATTAAGATTAATCATAATTTTTACAATATCATCTACTAAATATCTACCTTTCATTCTGGACTGAATATAGTCTGTAACTTTTTGTGGATCATATTTTTGTAACTTGCCGTTTTCCAAAATCTGAGCGTTTCCAATATACAAATCAATCTCATTAAGGTTGAATTTAACTCCAGAATTACCTGCAGCTGAAATAATTCTTCCCCAATTCGGATCACAACCATGTATTGCAGTTTTTACCAAGGCAGAATTACAAATAGATTTCGCGAGCATAATTGCATCATCTGTATTTTTTGCTCCTTGAACCAAAACTTCTAATAAACAATTTGCTCCCTCTCCATCCCTTGCAATATTTTTTGCCAAGTTCTGACATACAATATCAATACCTTGTTGGATAATTGGGAAAAACCTTTTTTCAATTTTTTCTCCTGCATTTATACCAACAAAAGAATCATTTGTGCTTGTCTCTCCATCAACTGATATTGCATTAAAAGATTTTTTAACCGCAATAGCAATCATTTTGTCCCATTCTTCTTTTTGAATACCCGCATCACAGGTTAGAAAAGCAAGCATAGTAGCCATGTTGGGGTAAATCATTCCTGAACCTTTTGCAAATCCTGCTATTTTTATTTTTCTACCTTGAAAAACCGTCTCTATTGACACTTTTTTCAAAGTCAAATCAGTAGTTAAAATTGCTTCTGCTGCATTTTGAAAATTATTAATCTTTAAATCACTAACTAAATTCGGTAAATTTTTTACTAAATCATTTATTTGTATTGGCACACCAATTACACCAGTTGAGCACATTAAAACTTCTTCTTCTTTTATTCCTAAAAGTTCCGCAATCTTTCCTGTAGCAATTTGAAAATGTTGAATACCAAGATTTCCTGTACATGCATTTGCTTGACCAGAATTAATTAGTATTGCTCTTACAAAACCTGAAGTTGTTTTAATCCTTTCCTCACAAATATCCACACAAGAAGCGCGAACTATTGATTGGGTAAACATCCCACTAAAAATACTTCCTTTTGGAGCGAGTATTAGTGCTAAATCTTTTTTATTAGAAGCTTTTAAACCAGCAGATATGCCAGCAAAAAGAAACCCATTGGGTGTTACCTTACTGTCATCAATAAACGACCAATTGGAATCTAACTGGCTCAAATTTTTTAATATTTTAATTCATACTAACTACTCTTTAATACTAAAGAAACTAAGTAATTAGATTATTATTAATTATATGGATATTCTTCAAAAATCAAAAAACAACCAAAGAAGGATTGGTTTAACAGGAGGTATTGCAAGTGGGAAGACAACCATAACTAATTACATTAGAAAACATAAAAACATACCAATATTAGATGCAGATGATATTTCAAGAGAATTAATCAAACCAAACACATATGGATATAAGAAAATTTTAGATTATTTTGGAAATAAAATTATTGATAATAAGAGCAATTCAGAAAGGGAAATAAACAGAAAACTATTAAGGAACGTTATTTTTAAACATTCATCAAGCAAGGAATGGATTGAAAAACTGCTTCACCCCTTAATTAAAGAAAGAATGATAGAAGAATGCAGTCAATACAAAAATAATCAAACAATAGTATTGGTTATTCCATTATTGTTTGAAGCAAAATTCGAAGATATTTGCACTGAAATATGGTTAGTTAAATGCCCTAGAGAACTGCAAAAAAACAGACTTATCACAAGAGATAAAATTAGTGAAAAAGAAGCATATGAATTGATAAATTTTCAATTAAGTTTTGAAGAAAAAAGAAAATTTTCAGATATTATTTTAGATAATACGGATGATCAAAATAAATGGATCAATACGATAAAAGAGCTTCTTTAAACTTTAACTATTCAATTTTTCCATAAGAAGTTTATTTGCAAGTTTAGGGTCAGCTTTACCTTTTGTTCTTTTCATAAGTTGACCAACAAAAAAACCAAGTAACTTAGTTTTGCCATTTTTAAATGCTTGAACTTCATTTGGATGTTCATTTATAAGTTCATCAATTATTGGTAAAATACTTGAAGAATCAGATATCATTGCCAACCCTTTTTCTTCAACTAATTTTTTCGGAGAAATATTTTTTTGAATAAGTTCAGGTAAAATTTCTTTTGCAATTTTTCCACTAATTATATTATTTGAAATCATACTAATCATTTCAGCAAGATTTTCAGGACTAAGCTTTAATTCACTAAAACTTAGTTTGTTTGATTTTAAATAGCCCACAATATCACTCGTTACCCAATTTGAAGCTAGTTTGGCCTCGGCACCATTTGCTACTGTTTCTTCAAAAAAGTTTGCCATACTTATTTCATCAGAAATTACCCTTGCATCATATGCAGACAAACCAAATTGACTTACATATTTATTTCTTTTCTTTGAAGGTAATTCTGGTAGTTCTTTAAACCATATTTCTTTTTGAGCTTTTGTTATTTCAATTGGACCTAAGTCAGGATCAGGAAAATATCTATAGTCACTGCTACCTTCTTTTAATCTCATACTTTTCGTTAATTGCTTAGCTTCATCCCATAACCTTGTTTCTTGGAAAATTTTTCCTCCATTTTCATAAACTTCTATTTGTCTGGCTATTTCGTACTCACAAGCCTTTTGAATTGCAGAAAATGAATTCATATTTTTTATTTCCACTTTGGTACCAAAAGGAGAATTAGGTCCTTTTCTAACTGAAATATTGACATCACAGCGTAATGAACCCTCTTGCATATTTCCGTCTGATACGCCTAGATATCTAACTGTTCTTCTAATCTCTGAAGCATATTCAGATGCCTCTTTACCTGATCTGATATCTGGTTTACTTACAATTTCACAAAGAGCTATTCCGGCACGATTGTAATCAACTAAAGAATATTTAGAGCCAGCTAATCTATCACTTCCTGAATGGACTAGTTTTCCGGCGTCTTCTTCCATATGTAGCCTCTCTATACCAATTTTTTTGATATAAGGTTCTTTATCTTTTTCAATTATTTCAACTTCTAACCAGCCATTTTCAGCTAGTGGCTCATCAAATTGTGAAATTTGATAATTTTTAGGCAGATCAGGATAAAAATATTGTTTTCTATCAAATTTACAATGTTCTGCAACGTTTAAATTTAATGCTAACGAAGTTTTTACAGCATACTCAAGAACAGTCTCATTCAGAACTGGAAGAGTTCCTGGTAACCCACAAACTACAGGATCTATATGTGTATTAGGTGCATCACCAAAAGCTGTTGAAGCAGATGTGAATATTTTACTTTTCGTATTAAGCTGTACATGAGTTTCCAAACCAATCACAGCTTCCCAAGATTCCAAATTGTTCATTATCAAAAGTCTCTTTATTAATATTATTGGATATAAAGGAAAAGAGGACCAAAACACAAATAAAAATATTAATTTTTAAATGGCACAAGAAACCAAAAATTCAATATTAATCATTGGCGGTGGACTTTTAGGTTTATCTATTGCTTATGAATTTTCTAGAAATAACTTCAAAGTTTTAGTTTTAAGCAAAAACAGAAATGAATCAGCTGGATTTGTTGCTGCAGGAATGTTAGCTACTCATGCCGAAGGGCTCGAAAATGAATTACTTAAATTTGGCCAAGAAAGTCAAAATCTAATTCCAAAGTGGATAAAAAGTATTGAACAAGATAGTAATATTAAATGCGGTTTAAAAAAATGTGGCATATTAGTTCCTTTTAAAAACAAAGAAGATCTTGAAGAGTTTCCTACTTATGAATATGGAAAATATTTATCTCACAAAGATCTTCAAACAGAAATTAATGGAATAAATTCTATTTGGAAACATGGTTTACTTTTTGAACAAGATGGTCAAATAGATAATCGAAGAAGACTAATGCGTGCTCTTGAGAGAGCATGCTCCTTGCATGGAGTTGAATTTCAAGAGGGATCAGAAGTAGAGGATTTGACATTCGAAAAAAACAAAATTACAGGTGCAAGAGTTTTATGTGCCACTGGGGAAATAAAAAAAATTAACTGCGAAAAAGCAATTATATGCAGCGGTGCTTGGAGTAAAAAAATTTTTAATAAGATTCCGGTCTTTCCTGTAAAGGGACAAATGCTATCAATACAAGGTCCAACAAATTTTTTGAAAAGAGTTATTTTTGGGCCAAAAACTTATCTAGTTCCCCGTGATGATGGCCTTATCATAGTTGGAGCGACAGTTGAAAAAGATTCAAAATTTAATCAGGGTAATACTCCTAATGGAATAAAAAAACTGCAAGAAGGCATTCGCTCCTTATTACCAGAAGCTATTAATTGGCCACAAATGGAACATTGGTGGGGATTTAGACCTTGCACACCAGATCTGAAACCAATAATTGGAAAATCAAAAATTGAAAATCTTTTTATAGCTACAGGACATTACAGAAATGGAGTTTTATTTTCTGCAATAACAAGTGATCTTCTTTTGAAAATAGTTCAAAATAAAAATCTCAACGAAATAGAAAAAAGCTTTTTAGAAAAATTTAGTTTAGATAGATTTGCGATTTAAATTTTAATTTTCAGATCGCCATTTCGAATCAGAAGTTTCCCATTCACATAATTCCTCTTCGTTGAACCATAGATCAATTTCAAATTTTGCTGTATCTTCTCCATCAGACCCATGAATAATATTCCTCCCAATATCAATAGCTAAATCACCTCTAATTGTTCCAGGCTCTGCTTCCAGAGGTTTTGTTGCACCTATTAGTTTTCTAGCACTCAAAATAACTCCTTCGCCTTCCCACACCATTGCTACAACAGGGCCACTTGAAATAAAGTCTACTAAATCACCAAAAAAGGGTCTTTCTCTATGTACTCCATAATGATTTTGAGCAAGTTCTTTTGAAGGAATTAATTGCTTTAATCCAACCAATTTAAATCCTTTTTTTTCAAATCTGCCAATAATCTCAGAAACATATCCTCTTTGAACGCCATCTGGTTTAATTGCAATAAAGGTTCTCTCTTTAGTCATTTAGTTTGTAATCACTCTATGTATATTCAACTTTTAGGTGGTAACTTGGCAAGTAATCATTAAAATAAAAGATATTGTTTTGAGTTATTTTCAAAAACATTTATTAATCACTCAGAAATAAATTGACCAATTTTGATCCGAAAAAATTAAAGAATATTTGGACTATTGAAGATAGTATTTCGACTTATAACATAGACAAATGGGGAGATAAATATTTTTCTATAAATTCCAAAGGAAATATATCAGTAACTAAAGATATAAACTCTGACAATAAGATAGATCTTTTTAAACTTGTCAAAGAACTTAAGAGTAGAGAAATAAATCCTCCATTAATCATAAGATTTAATGATATCTTGAAAGATCGCTTAAATGCACTACATTACTCTTTTTTAAAAGCAATAAAAACCTATAAATATAAGAACATTTATCAAGGCGTTTTTCCTGTCAAATGTAATCAACAGAAAAATGTTTTAGAAAAGATAATAGAGTTTGGTAGCCAATGGAATTTTGGTTTAGAAGTAGGAAGCAAATCAGAACTATTAATTGGCCTTGCACTTCTTGAAAACCAAAATTCATTATTAATATGCAACGGATATAAAGATAAAAAATATATTGAGATTGCTACTTTGGCCAGAAAACTCGGCAAAAATCCAATAATAGTTATTGAACAACGAGATGAAGTAAAAAGAATTATTCAAGCAGTTCAGGAACTCAAAGCGACTCCATTGATAGGAATTAGAGCAAAATTATCAAGTAAAAGTAGTGGGAGGTGGGGTAAATCTATTGGAGATAATTCCAAATTTGGATTATCAATCCCAGAAATTATGTTGACAATAAAAGAACTAAAAGAAGCAGATCTTATCAACGAAATGAAATTGCTCCATTTTCATATAGGCAGTCAAATAAGTGATATTGCAGTGATCAAAGACGCATTACAAGAAGCGAGTCAAATATATGTTGAACTGTGTAAACTAGGAGCCCCAATGCAATATATCGACGTTGGGGGAGGATTAGGAATAGATTTTGATGGAACTAAAACCTCCTCCAACACCTCTACTAATTATTCTCTTCAAAATTATGCTAACGATGTAATTGCAACTATTAAAGATTCATGTGAATTAAATAATATCAAGCATCCAACCATAATCTCAGAAAGTGGAAGAGCAATAATTAGTCATTGTTCAGTTTTGATTTTTAATGTCTTAGGAACAAGCCATGTCAGTTCCAAACTACAAATTTTTGATAAAAAAAATCAACAATTAATAATTTCAAATTTACTTGAAACTTTCTACGAATTAAAAAAACTTAAAAATAAAAAAATAAATTTATCTCAAATCATTGAACTATGGAATGATGCAAAAAAGTTTAAAGAAGATTGCTTAGTCGCTTTTAGATTAGGATTTTTAAGTTTGGCAGAAAGAGCTTATGCCGAAGAACTTACTTGGGCTTGCGCAAAAGAAATTTCCAATAACCTGAATAATGATGAAATCAATCACCCTGATTTATCTGAAATTACAGAAACTTTAGCATCAACTTATTATGCAAATTTATCTATCTTTAAATCTATTCCCGATAGCTGGGCAATAAATCAAATTTTTCCAATAGTACCAATACATAGGCACTTAGAGGAGCCGTTCTGCAAAGGCAACTTTGCAGATTTAACTTGTGATTCAGATGGAAAACTAAATAATTTTATTGATGATGGAGAAATTAAATCATTACTAAATTTACATAAGCCAGAGGAAGATAAAGATTATCTAATTGGAATTTTTATGACTGGAGCCTATCAAGAAGCACTAGGAAACTTGCACAATTTATTTGGCAGTACAAACGTTGTTCATATAGATATAAATCAAGATGATTCATATAAGGTCAAAAATATTATTAAAGAGGACAGTAAATCTGAAATTTTACAATTATTAGATTACAGTTCAGCTTCTTTGGTCGAATCTATAAGAATTAATACTGAATCAGCAATTGATCAAAAAAAATTAACTATTGAAGAAGCAAGGAAATTAATGGATCAAATCGAAATTAGTCTCAGAAAAAGTAGTTATTTATCAGAATGACTATTTAATGTTTTTTGTAAATAATTTTTAGCATAATCTAAAGCATCACTTAACTTATCAATATCTTTAGCACCTGCTTGAGCAAAGTTAGCCTTTCCTCCTCCACCTCCCGAACAAATTCTTGCAATCTCATTAATTAATTTACCTGCATGCAATCCTATTTTTAATGCATCATCACCTAAAGAAACCACAAATAACAACTTTCTATTTTCTGGATTTGGTATTCCCCCAAGAATCACTATTGCTTTATTTCCCAAATGAGAAGTTAAATTAAGTGCTGCAGATTGCAAAGAATTCCCATCTAAGCCATCAATCTGATTTACTAAAATTGAAAAAGAATTTACTATTTCTGCGGATGATTTTATGGAAGAGTATTTAAAAAATGCAATTTCATCTTTCATTTTTTGTATCTCTTTATTCTTATTAATAAGCTCTGCTTGCAAATTATTAACCCTTTCAAAAAGTTGATTAGGATTTGCTTTTAACAAATCACTTAGTTGATTTACTAAAGCATTTCTATCACTGAAATAGTCTAATGCTGATTGACCTGATAATGCTTCAATCCTTCTTACTCCAGCTGAGATTCCTTCCTCACTAATTATTTTGAAAGAACCTAATTCGGATGTAGTTTTAACATGTGTGCCACCACAAAGTTCCATTGAAACTCCTGGTACATTAACAACGCGCACTTCATCGTCATATTTTTCTCCAAACATGGCGACTGCACCCTTTTCAAGAGCCTCACTTTTAGACATATTTTTTATTTCTAGGGCATGATTTTCCATAATCCAAGAGTTAACTAAAGTCTCAATCTTAGAAATTTGATCTTTAGAAATAGGATTAGAGGAATTAAAGTCAAATCGTAATTTATTAAAGTTTACTAATGAACCTTTTTGTCCGACACTTTCGTTAACAACTGATTTGAGCGCAGATTGTAATAAATGAGTAGCTGTATGATTTGCAGCAGCCTTAGATCTATTAGAGGAGTTAACGTTAGTCTTAACTTTTTGTCCAATAGTTAATATTCCTTTTTTGATAGTTCCGTAATGTAAAAAAACATTTTTCTTTCGCATAACATTATCAACCATAACCTCTACATCTTTTGAAAATATCGTTCCAATATCACCAACTTGCCCTCCAGATTCTCCATAAAAAGTTGTCTGATCAAGAACAATTAAAACTTTCTGCCCCTCAGTTGCTTGCTTAACTAATGTTGAATCCAAGAATATGCCCTTTATTTCAGCTTCCGAAAGGAGAGAATTGTAACCATTAAAAACAGTTTTTTTAAAAAGATCTATTTCTCGTTCTAGTGATCCCTCTAATGTCAAATCAATATTACTTGAAGCAGCCTTAGCTCTCTCTTTTTGTGCATTCATTTCTTCTTCAAAACCCTTTACATCTACACTGATACTATTTTCTTCTGCAATTTCTACAGTCAGTTCTAGAGGAAATCCATAAGTATCATAAAGTTCAAAAGCTTTATAACCAGATATTAATTTCTGCCCTGAAGAAATTAACTCATCTAACAATTTCTCGCCTCTTTCAAGAGTTTCCCTAAATCTTATTTCTTCAATTTTTATCTCATTCAAAATTAAATCATTATTATTTTTTAAATCAGGATAATTATTTTGCATTAAATTGATCCCGACAGTAGCAATATGAGGTAAAAATTCATTTGTTATACCTAATAATCTTCCATGTCTGACCATTCTTCTAATAAGCCTTCTTAGTATATATCCCCTACCAAGATTACTTGCTGCTACTCCATCAGAAATTAAATGAATAACAGCTCTTGTATGGTCCCCAATGATTTTTAAGGAAATTTTGTTTTTATCATCTGAAGAAAAATAATCAATATTTGCAATCTCACAAATTTTTTGAATGATAGGAAAAATTAAATCTGTCTCATAATTATTTTGCTTTTTTTGTAGTATTTGAGCCATCCTTTCAAGACCCATTCCTGTATCAATATTTTTAAATTTTAAATCCGTCAATTTTCCATTAGGATCACGATTATATTGCATAAAAACAAGATTATAAAATTCAATAAAACGATCTCCATCTTCTAAATCAATATTTTGCAGACCCTTTTCAGGATGAAAATCATAATAAAGTTCTGAACAAGGTCCACATGG
Organism: uncultured Prochlorococcus sp.; assembly: GCA_902572825.1. GTDB lineage: Bacteria > Cyanobacteriota > Cyanobacteriia > PCC-6307 > Cyanobiaceae > Prochlorococcus_A. The sequence goes on from CACGHD010000011.1 coordinate 45,730, forward strand.
ACCTGTTTTGCCAGATGACCAAAAATTATCTTCCTCCCCTAGTTTGACTATCCTATCTGGATGAATACCAATTTCATCTCTCCAAATTTTTGCAGATTCTTCGTCTTCGTGAAAAACACTCACAATTATATTTTCAACAGAAAGTTGATAAATATTAGTAACTAATTCCCAAGCCCATTGAATAGCCTCTCTTTTGAAATAATCTCCAAAAGAAAAATTACCAAGCATTTCAAAAAAAGTGTGGTGTCTAGCTGTAACTCCAACGTTTTCTATATCGTTTGTTCTGATGCACTTTTGGCTAGATGTAGCCCTTTTTGATGGTCTTTCTTTTAAACCTAAAAAAACTGGTTTAAAAGGTAGCATTCCAGCAATTGTGAGCATAACCGTAGGGTCTTCTGGAATCAAAGATGCACTTGGAATGATTTTATGTAATTTTTCACTGTAAAATTTTAAAAAAGCATTTCTTATCTCATCTCCAGTAACTATTTTTTTAATTAGTTGAGATGTCATTTATCCAGAATAAGAAGATTAAAAATTAAAGAAAAGCGTAATTTCGGTTATTTCGCAAAAATAATCACGCGAATTTATATTCTATATAACTAAAGTTAATTTATAAAGCTAATTATTCTATGATAGCCTCTGCTCAGACAAGTAATTCTAAATTGGCACAAACTAATAACAAGTTGACGGTTCAATCTCAAAACTTTGCTGACGATTCTTGTGCTATAAGGTCTTTGGATTGGGATCGCAGTAGATTTGATATTGAATTTGGTTTAAGAAATGGAACTACTTACAATAGTTTTATTATTAAAGGCGAAAAACTCGCAATTATTGATACTAGTCACGCAAAGTTCGAAGAATTATGGTTTGAAGAATTACTGAAAAAGGTAAATCCGCAAGAAGTTGATTATCTAATTACTAGCCATACAGAACCCGATCACTCTGGTTTAATAGGTAATCTTTTAAAATTAAACCAAAATATCACAGTAGTTGGATCAAAATTAGCACTTAAATTTATTGAAGACCAAATACATATTCCCTTTAAACGTCTAGAGGTTAAAAGTGGAGAGTTTTTAAATCTCGGAACTAATCCTAATAGTGGTTTAGAACACAATATTGAATTTATAAGTGCACCAAATTTACATTGGCCAGATACCATATTTTCATATGATCACAGCACAAATGTTCTTTATACATGCGATGCATTTGGACTCCATTATTGTTCTAACGAATTTTTTGACACTGATCAAAAAGAAATATTCGATGATTTCCGTTTTTATTATGATTGCCTTATGGGTCCAAACGCTAGAAGCGTTATGCAGGCAATTAAAAGAATAGATAAGCTACCTGAATTAAAAACAATAGCTGTTGGTCATGGGCCTTTGCTCCATAATCAGGTAAATTTTTGGAAAGGAAAATATCTAGAATGGAGTAGTAATAAAAGCAAAGGCAATGATTTTGTGTCAGTCTGCTACATAAGCGACTATGGTTATTGTGATCGACTAAGTCAAGCGATATCTCATGGAATAAGCAAAGCAGATGCTCAGGTTCAGTTAATTGATTTAAGATCTTCTGACCCCCAAGAATTAACAAGTTTAATTTCCGAATCAAAAGCAGTTGTCATTCCCACATGGCCAGTAGACTCAGATAATGAATTAAAAGAATCTCTCGGTACTTTATTTGCAGCACTAAAACCAAAACAATTTACTGCGGTTTATGATGCATTTGGTGGAAATGATGAACCTATAGATTCTTTAGCAAATAAATTAAGAGAACTTGGTCAAAAAGAAGCTTTCTCTCCCTTAAGAGTTAAAAATATTCCAGATCCCATTGTTTATCAACAATTCGAAGAAGCTGGAACTGACTTGGGTCAATTGATCAATAAAAAGAAGAATATTGCCTCTATGAAGAGCCTTGATTCAAATTTAGATAAAGCATTAGGAAGATTAAGTGGTGGATTATATGTAGTTACAGCGAGCCAAGGCGAAGGTTCTACATTTAGACAAAGTGCAATGGTCGCAAGTTGGGTTAGTCAAGCAAGCTT
>CACGHD010000012.1 GCA_902572825.1 uncultured Prochlorococcus sp.
CAGGACAAAAAATAGACCTCTAGCTGCAAATAAAATCAGTCTTAAAACGGCTTATTCAATTCTTTTCTTTTTAATTTTATGTAGTTTCTTTTTAACTTTGTCCCTACCTCAACCGGGCAGGATCCTTTCCATTTCACTTGCTTTTTTAGCTTTACCTATTATTTTAATTTATCCTTCTGCCAAAAGATGGTTTAAATATCCTCAATTAATCTTATCCATATGCTGGGGTTTTGCTGTCTTAATTCCTTGGGCCGCAAATGAAGGCAATTTAAACAGTATTGTTTTATTGTTTTGCTGGCTAGCCACTATTTTTTGGACTTTTGGCTTTGACACAATTTATGCATTAGCAGATAAAAAATATGATATCAAAATTGGAATAAATAGTTCCCCTGTCAACCTTCAGGACAATACAAGAATAACTATTCAAATTTGTTATTTATTAACTTCTATTTTTCTTGCATTATGCGGATTTATTAATCAAATGGATTTTATTTTTTGGCCAATCTGGCTTTCAACGGCAATCTTAATGCAGCGGGATATACTAAAAGTATTTCCTGAGGAAAAACAATCAATAAAAAATATTGGGAATCATTTCAAAAATCAATCAATTTATGGAGGAGTCCTTTTATTAGGAATTATTATTGCCTCATAAATTCTCAAAATGGTTTTTAGATTAAAGAAAGGAGATCTAGTAGACATTTTAGCTCCTAGCTCCTTTATTGATGAAGAAGAAAATCTTCAAAAAGGCATAGAAATATTAAAAGACTGGGGCTTGGAAATTAATGAAAATAATTCTCTATCAAAAAAATTTGGTTATTTTGCAGGTGATGATCTAACTAGATTTGAAGAACTGGAAAAAGCACAAAATAGTAAGCTAATCATTTTTGCAAAAGGAGGCTGGGGTTCAGCAAGACTTTTAGAAAAAGGACCTTCTTGGCAGCATGGTTTAATGCTTGGATTCTCAGATACATGTTCTTTATTACTATCTAAATATTCTCAAGGATTTATAGGTTCTATCCATGGCCCCATGGTTACTAGCCTTTTCAAAGAACCAGAGTGGAGTCTTGAGAGATTAAGAAATTTACTTTTTGAGGGATATGTTGAGGACATTATAGGAATCCCTTTAAGAGGTGGAAAAGCGAAAGGAGAGATAATAGTTTCTAACTTAACTATTGCTACTTTTTTAATTGGCACTAATCACTTTCCAGATTGCAAAGGGAAAATAATAATTTTTGAAGACATTAATGAAGATATTTATAAAATTGATCGCATGTTGACTTACCTTAGGATGACTAAAACAATTTCTGAAATTGCGGGTATTGGATTCGGAAGTTTTTCTAATGATTCCTGCGACCTTGCATGGAAAGATTTACTAAAAAACTGCATTATTGAAAGACTTCATGAATTCGATTTTCCTATTCTTTTTGATCTCCCATTAGGCCACATTTCAGGGAATGCATGCATCCCATTAGGGTATGAAGCAACCTTAAATGGTGACAACGGCATTCTTAGTATCGATAAACCTTTTTAACTAGGAGTTCCTCACAAAAAGTTTTGCTATTTTCAAATCTATAGGGGATGTAATTTTTATATTTGAATAAGTTCCTTCAATAATCTTCACTTTCCAATTAAGCATTTCGAATAGAGAAGCATCATCTGTGACTTTCCAGTTTTTATCAATTGCCATCTTATGAGCTTTTTTTAATCTATCTACTAAAAAGCCCTGAGGCGTTTGCGCTGCCCATAAATAATTTCTATCTGGTGTTTCTTTAATAAAACCTTCATTATCAACAATCTTTATAGTGTCTGTTACCTTAGTAGCCAAAATTACAGCTTCATTTTCATCTAATTGCTTGGCACAAAGGTCTATCAATTCAGGATTAATTAGACATCTAGCGCCATCATGTATTAAAACTTTTTCAGCATCTTCTGGCAGGGCTTTTAAACCATTAAAAACTGACTGTTGTCTAGTGTCACCACCATTAATCCAATGAACTTTATGGGCAAAATCCTTAGCTGAATTTAATAATAAGTTTTTATCTTTCGGTTGCCCAATTATTCCAACCCAATTTGTTGAGCTTGCAGAAAATACAGATTTAAGTGTCCAATAAATCAAAGACTCTCCCTCTAAATCAATAAGTAATTTATTTTTTCCAGCTTTCATTCTGCTACCGCTCCCTGCAGCTGGTATTAAAAAGTGCACAATAGAAGGTCTTAATATTTTCTAGACAATTATAAATAAAAGCAATAACTTTACACAAATAGTACTACGATTGAAAATTATAAAAATTTCATAATGTCCAATAAAGATTCATTATCAGGCAAAATTGCTTTAATCACTGGTGCTAGTAGAGGAATTGGTAAAGAAATTGCTTTAGAACTAAGCCGATTGGGAGCAGAAGTTTTTATTAATTACTCTTCTTCTGATGAAAAAGCTGAAGAAGTTGTAAATTTAATAAAAAATTCAGGAGGTAAAGCTCATAAATTAAAATTTGATGTTTCAAAAGAGGATTCTGTCAGTTCAGCTTTTGAAGAAATAATCAAAATTAATGGCACCATTGATATCCTCATTAACAACGCTGGAATTACTAGAGATGGGCTATTGATGAGAATGAAATCGGAACAATGGGATGATGTACTAAATACAAACTTAAAAGGAGTTTTTCTTTGTACAAAATATGCTTCAAAATTTATGATGAAAAAAAGAAGTGGCAGCATCGTAAATATTTCATCTGTTGTTGGCATAATTGGTAATCCTGGACAAGCAAATTATTCTGCAGCTAAAGCTGGAGTTATTGGATTTACCAAAACTTGTGCTAAAGAATTTGCCTCAAGAGGTATAAATGTTAATGCAATAGCTCCAGGTTTTATAGAAACAGAGATGACTGAAAAACTTAATACTGAAGAGATTCTAAAAGTTATTCCTTTAGGGAAATTAGGAAATTGTTCTCAAATTGCAAACTTAGTTTCATTCTTAGTTTCAAGTGATGCAGGAAGTTACATTACAGGGCAGACAATCAGTATAGACGGGGGTATGAGTATTTAGTTATTTACTTTCATAAGGCTGGCCTAATTCATCTCTCAACCTTCTAATTTTTTGTAAAAGTTTTAGTCTTCGACTTCTAGCAGTTAATGTTAAGAAAAATCTTAAAGGAAAGTATATTAGTGTCATGGCAATCGCGAGGATTGCGGTAAGAGTAAAAATAAGATTATTTGTTTCTTCCATAACTTAAAGATACTCTTATTTGATTTAATTTGTATGTCCTATTAAAAGAAATTCGGCTTTCCCCACTTAATTAAATATCCCTTAAAAATGATTCTATGGGAGATTAGAATAAGACAAAAGATCGAGTAAACATGGCTAAACAGTTAAGTTTTTCTAATGAATCAAGAGAAGCTCTAGAAAAAGGTGTGAATTTCGTAGCTAATGCGGTAAAGGTTACTATTGGGCCGAAGGCAAAAAACGTTGTAATAGAAAAGAAATTTGGTTCACCAGATATAGTAAGAGATGGATCTACAGTTGCTAAAGAGATCGAGATTGAAAACCCTATCTCTAATTTAGGTGCGAAATTAATAGAACAAGTTGCATCCAAGACAAAAGAGAGTGCCGGTGATGGAACAACAACAGCAACCATTTTGACTCAGAAGATGGTTCAGGAGGGATTGAAAAATATTGCTTCTGGCGCAAACCCTATGGAGTTAAAAAAAGGTATGGAGGCAGGCCTATCTTTTGTCTTAGAAAAATTAAGTTCCAAAAGTATTTCATTAAGTGGTTCTGACATCCAAAAAGTTGCAACAGTTAGTGCTGGAGGTGATGAAGAAATTGGATCTATAATTTCGAAAGCAATGGATATTGTTACTTCAGATGGTGTAATAACTGTCGAAGAATCGCAATCATTAGAAACAGAATTAGATATAACTGAGGGTATGTCTTTTGATAGAGGTTATAGCTCTCCATATTTTGTAACAGACCAAGAAAGACAAGTTTGTGAACTTGAAAATCCTAAAATATTAATAACTGATCAAAAAGTCTCAACTTTAGTTGATCTAGTTCCAATACTTGAAGAAATTCAGAAGTCAGGCTCACCTTTTCTAATTCTTGCTGAAGATATTGAAGGAGAGGCTTTAACTACTCTGGTTTTAAATAAGAATAGTGGGGTTTTAAATGTTGCTTCCGTAAGGGCTCCGTTATTTGGTGAGAGAAGAAAAGCTGCCCTCGAAGATATTGCAATTCTTACAGGGGCTAAGTTAATTAGCGAAGATAAATCGATGACACTTGATAAAGTATCAATTAATGATTTAGGTAAAGCAAAAAAAATAACTATCACAAAGGACAAAACTACAATTGTTGCCTTCGAAGACACTAAAGATTTAGTTAAAGCGAGAGTAGAGAAATTAAAGAGGGAAGTTAATATAACTGAATCTGAGTATGATCAAGATAAAATCAATGAAAGGATAGCCAAACTAGCTGGAGGAGTAGCTCTTATCAAAGTAGGAGCTGCCACAGAAACAGAGATGAAGTATAAAAAATTGAGAATCGAAGATTCTCTTAATGCTACGAAAGCTGCTATTGAAGAGGGTGTTGTTTCTGGAGGAGGACAAACTTTAATTGAAATATCAGATGATCTTTTAAATTTAAGTGAAAGATCTTCAGATGATTTAAGAACAGGGATAAATATAGTCAAAGAAGCCCTCTTGGAACCCACCAAACAAATAGCAAAAAATGCTGGTTTTAATGGAGATGTAGTTGTCGCTGAAATTAAAAGACTTAACAAAGGCTTTAATGCTAATTCAGGAAAATATGAGGATTTAAAAGATTCAGGGATATTAGATCCAACCAAAGTAATAAGATTAGCTCTTCAAGATTCAGTATCTATTGCAGCTATGCTCCTCACAACAGAAGTTGCAATGGCAGACATTCCAGAGCCTGAAGCCGCAGCCCCTGGAGGTCCAGGTGGAGATCCAATGGGAGGAATGGGTGGCATGGGAATGCCAGGTATGGGTGGCATGGGAATGCCAGGTATGGGTGGCATGGGAATGCCAGGTATGGGTGGCATGGGAATGCCAGGTATGATGTAAAAGCTAACTAGCTTTTTTATCGTTGTTAATCCACTTTCTTAAATTTTTAATATAAGGTAGGGGTAATTTTTGATTTTCAGCAAATTGATTTATTTTATTAGAATTTTGATTTTTGCTTGATATTTCATTGGTGCTAGCGGTTTCCAGACCATTTGATTCCCACTTCATTTCTTCAATATTTTCAAAAGTTTTTGATAATTCAAGCTTAATTTGTTCTTGATTTTCTTCATGCACTTCATCAATTAAAGATATATGTTCTTGATTTTCTTCATGCACTTCATCAAATAAAGATATATGTTCTTGGTTTTCTTCTTCACGCTGATTTTCTTTTTGTTGTGAACTATGGATTAATAAATCATTTAATGAATCAATCCCAAATCTATGGACCCACTTAAGAACAACATTTTCTTTAAGCAAAAAATTATTTTCTAAAGAAGCTTGTTTAAAAACTTCTACTAAATGATTTTTTAAAAGCATAAAATTTCTAATTTAACTTTCTATTTAACAGAGGCCTTATGATAATCAAGGAAAAAACTGTTAAAGAAAATAAAATCGAGATACAACTCTTACAAGTTAAATCACCATATGGAGCATGTAAAGCCACTAATTCTAAATCCATAGTTTGTGTATAGGCAGTCCTAATAGGTTCAATAGCAAAAGTTAATGGATTTAATGAAGCTAACCAGCCCAGCCAATTTGGCATAAAAGAGATTGGAGCTAAAGCAGTACTCGCAAATAAAAGAGGTAAATTTATTACGAATATAAGAGCGATTAATTCAATATGTCCTGGCAAAACAAACGCTAAACATAAACTTATTGATGTCACAAAAAGAACTAATAAAATTAGTGTTGTAAATACAATTCCTAAACCATATAGGTTAGGCCATCCATAACCCAAAATGTATGAAACAATCATTATTACAATACTCTGAACAAAGCTCAAGATTGTTATGTAAAAGAAAGAAGATAAAACTATGGATAATCTACTGGTTAAAGGAGCCACAAGTAATCTATTAAGAAATCCAAACTCTCTATCAAACATTAAAGGAAGACCAGAGTTTAGGGCTCCGCTAAAAGCAGTAAACACAATAAGTCCTGCTCCTAAAAAATTCCCATAAGAATCAACTCCTGGTAAAAAACCTTCAGGAGCTTTAGAAAATAATGCCCCAAATAAAAAAAGCCAAATTATTGGTTGTAATATTCCTGCTAAAAGAGTTGATGGTCTCCTTTTTAATTGAATAAATAATCTCTTTGTTAAGGCAAATGTTTCTTGATATAAAAAAAATAAATTATACTGTTGTAATTCCATAATTAGCATTAATTACTATTCATTATAATTAGTTAACCAAAAGTTTTTTTATCGCATGGATTGCTTTGATTCTTTTTTTAGGTCTCTTTTCCCTGTCATAGAAATTTCAGCATCCAATAATGTTTTCCCAGTTGCCTGAAGATATACATCATCCAAGCTTGGCTGACTTTGGGTGAGAGAAAAAATTTCAAACTTTGAGAAGGCCAATTCCACTTTTAGCTTCGTAAGTAAATCTTTTTGCTTATCTGCTACGAAATTTATCGAGAAACCTTGAGCTTCATTTATGATAATCTGACTAATTCCATCTATTGAAGATAAAATTTTACATATATTTTTTGCTTCTTCCTGATTACTAAATTCTCTTACTTTCAAAGTTACTCTATCTCCTCCTAATTTATTTTTGAGCTCTGCAGGAGTCCCTTTTGCTATAACTCTTCCATCATCAATTATTACTAATCTGTCAGCCAATTTATCTATTTCATCAAGATAGTGACTACTTAAAATAATGGTCATTCCATTATTTCTCAAATCTTTCAAAAGTTGCCATATAATATTCCTACTTTCAATATCTAAACCAACTGTAGGTTCATCCAAAATTAATAATTGGGGTAAATGTAAAAGTCCAGCTGCCATATCTATTCTTCTTTTCATTCCCCCTGAATAAGTTCCGCACTTTCGATCAATCCAATCATTCATTTCTAATTGATCTATTAATTTATTTATCCTTTCAAATTTTTTATTTTTGTTGATGTGATATAAATCTGATTGAAAATCCAAAAGCTCTCGTCCAGTTAATATTTTATCAAGTGCAATTTCTTGGGCAACATAACCAATTAATTCTCTAATTTTCCTTGAATTTTTTATCAGATTAATATTATTTATAAAAACTTCTCCACTATCAGGCTCTATTAAAGTAGCGAGTATTTTTATTAGTGTTGATTTGCCAGCACCATTTGGACCTAGTATTCCGAATAATGTGCCAGCTTCAATTTCCATTGACAAATTTTTTAATGCATTGATATCTGAATAAGATTTTGAGAGACCTTTAACTTCTATATAATTCATCAAACTTACTATTTACTTAAAAAACATTTTACATCTAATTTAATTACTAAGCAGGGATACAAAAGATAAAAATATTTGCATAGATTGCTCCCCAAATTCTACGGATAGTTGGGTTCTGGAAATTAATAACAAAAGACAAATGCCAAACATGTATAAAATAGACCACCTAAAAAGAGACTTTGCTCTTGAAAGATCATGAGGAGATTCCTTTAATTCATTTATTAATTGCAAAAGTCTTCCATTAAATGGCAATAACATAATTCCGTAGAAGAGACCCCCTTCAGGTAAAGCAAAGACTCCCATAATACTCATTAAAACTGTTGCCCATCCGTAACGAGAAATCGCTTTAGCAGTAAAAACAGATCCTTTAACAGAAGGGAGCATAGGAATACCAACAGATGCGTAATCATCCTTCAATAAAATTGCAAGTGCCCAAAAATGAGCTGGGGTCCATAACATTACTAAACCAAACAACCACCAACCACTAAGACCTACATGCCCTGTAGCAGCAGACGCTCCAACTAAGGGCGGTATCGCACCAGCAACTCCTCCGAAAACAATATTTTTTGTTGTACGAGGTTTCAAAATAACTGTATATAAAATTACGTAGCTAAATAAACCAAGAAGAGTTAAACCCGCAGCCAAATAATTTACACCACTTACTAGAAGCATCGAAGCTGCCAAAGTACATGATACAGCGGCTAAAAATACAGTCTGAGATGACAACTTTCCTGCTGGCAAAGCTCTTTTGCTAGTTCTTGTCATCCTTTTATCTAATTCCATTTCCCACAAGCAATTAAGAGCTCCTGCTGCTGCTGCTGCCAAAGAGCCTCCTCCTAAAGTGCAGATAAGTTTTGGTGAAGACAAAGGCCATTCTTCTGTTAAAGCCATTCCTCCCAAAGTTGTAGCCAGTAAAAGTGGAATTAATCTAGGTTTTGCTACTTCAAGCCAGGGCGGCAAAGTTAATCTTTTTCTTGAAGGTACAACTTCATCCCTAATTGAAGATTTATAGTTCAAGTTTTCTAAGTTACTACTGTTCATGAGTTGATACCGACCGTTTGGGGATTAAGGGAGTGGTTTGGACCTTTTTTGGTAAAAGGATTTCTAAAAATTAATGTTGTTAATATCGCAATAAATAAAGAGGCGTTAAGTTGATGACCGATAATAAAAATAGGTTCATTTAAATTTGTTTTAAGACTTAGAACACCCAAAGTAATTTGGGAAAAGAAGAGAAAAGTAAGTGTAGTGAGATATTTCCAATTTTCATCAAGCAAACTTCTCTTATAAATTGCAATAGCAATAATCAATAAAATTGAGAAAGCAATTGGAAAAGCAAATAATTTATGTGTATTTAGAATTAGACATTGTTTGTTAAAAGATAAGCAAATATGCGCTGACCAGGTTGATGAAAGCCTTACGCCAATAAAAGATTGAATCAGAGTAAGTACAAGAGGAACAAAAAATAATAATCTCCACCAAATTAATGGCTCTTCAATGTCGTCATTTTCTAAATTTTGATTTATTGAAATTGTTGTAATGAGAAGCAGAAAAGCTATTATGAGATGGCCAGTAACAGTATATGAATCAAGCAAGTTTATTACTGTTAAAGCTCCAAAGGATCCTTGGACAATAACGAGAAAAAGTAATAATGAATAAGTTTTAGGTAACCAATTTGGAATTTCATTTTTCCAAATAATTGAAAGCGTAAATTTAAAAAGAATTAATATTCCAACCAGAAAAGCATCTAGACGATGAAACCACTCTAGAAATACTTTTAGGTTCATATGTTTAAAAGGCAAAAAAGATCCATAACATAATGGCCAATCTGGACAGGCAAGTCCTGCATCCATGACTCTTGTGGCACCTCCAATTACGATTAGTGCGATAAGTGCAAATACACTATGACTTCCCAACCTTTTTAAAATTGTAAGATATTTTGATTTATATAATTGGTTATTAATCAAATGGATAAAACCTATTATTTTGCATAATAAATTAGATTCAAAAACCAAACATTAATTAAAAGTTAATATGTTTAATTTAAAAAATAATTTACTAATTTAATCTTTTTTCCCTGACAATTAACTCTAAAAAGTTATTAATAATACGTCTTTTATTTCGTAAATCTTAAGAAGTTGTGAATTTAAATGTTTTTCTTTTAACAAAGGATGCAGGATTAAAAAAATTGAATATCTTGAGAATATAAATACAAATTTTTAGAGATCAATTGTTAAATAAAAACATTTATTTAATACTAATTATTTCACTTGTTTTTGCTATATCTTTTTGGATTGGTTTTAATGTAAATTTGCTCCCAACGGAAGCAAGTATTAATGCACCAATTTACGATGAACTTTTTAAAATTCTTTTCATCATTGGATTAATTATTTTTATAGGAATGACAATAGCTGTTATTTATAGCTTATTTAGGTTTAGGAAAAGAAATGATCAGATAGGTGATGGTATAGCTTTAGAGGGAAATTTAAGCTTAGAAATTGTATGGACAATTATTCCTTCAATAATTGTTTTGTTAATAGGTTTATATAGCTACAACATCTACGATCGAATGGGAGGGATGAAAGAACTAAATCATCACCACGAAATGATGAGTTCTAATTCTGAAAAAATATGGGCTGGAATAAGTCAAACTTCTGATAATGAATTAGCAATAAATAATTTATCAATTGAAGTCTCAGCTATGCAATTTGCATTTCTATTCAATTATCCCAAGGGCAATTTCATATCAGGAGAACTACACGTTCCTGTTGATCAAAAAGTATCAATGAAAATGGAATCCAAAGATGTCATTCATGCTTTTTGGGTGCCAGAGTTCAGAATTAAACAGGATATTATTCCTGGGCAACCTACTATTCTAAATTTCACTCCTACAAAAGTAGGAAAATATCCGATAATTTGCGCAGAATTATGTGGCCCATATCATGGAGGGATGAGAGCCTCCATAATTGTTGAAGAAGAATCTGATTACAACGAATGGTTTAACAAAAATAAAAAACCAGAGGTAAATTTATGACAATATCAATTGATCCACAAAAAACTAATAATGAAAGCCTTCAACCTAAAGGCTGGCTTAGATACTTTAGTTTTAGCCTTGATCATAAAGTAATTGGGATACAATACTTGGTTTGTGGTTTTCTCTTCTATTTAATAGGAGGAAGCTTAGCGAGCGCTATAAGAATTGAACTAGCCAGTCCAATGTCTGATTTCATGCCAAGAGATGTTTATAACCAAGTTTTAACTTTACACGGAACAATAATGATTTTCCTTTGGATAGTGCCAGTAGTAAACGGTGCTTTTGGAAATTATTTAATTCCATTTTATGTAGGCGCGAGAGATATGGCATTCCCAAGATTAAATGCCGTAGCTTTTTGGTTAATTCCTCCTTCAGGTTTGATGTTGGTAGCAAGCTATTTTGTTGAGGGTGCTGCTCAGGCTGGATGGACGGCTTATCCACCTTTAAGCATAACTACTCCTCAATCTGGACAAATTATTTGGATTCTGAGCGTTCTATTACTTGGAGGCAGTTCTATATTTGGTGGAATAAACTTTATAGCCACCATTATCAAATTAAGAAGGCCAGGATTAAAACTAATGCAATTGCCAATGTATTGTTGGGCAATGCTTGGAACAAGTCTATTAGTTGTTTTATCAACTCCTGTTTTAGCAGGCACTTTAATTCTTCTTAGCTTCGATATCATTGCTAATACGGGGTTTTTCAATCCTGTTTTAGGAGGTAATGTCGTAGTTTATCAGCATTTATTTTGGTTTTATTCTCATCCAGCTGTATACATTATGGTCCTTCCAGCCTTTGGTTTAGTTAGTGAAATACTTCCTGTACATGCTAGAAAACCACTTTTCGGATATACAACAATGGTTTTTTCAATAATGGGGATAGTAGTTTTAGGTTTAGTTGTTTGGGCGCATCACATGTTTACAAGTGGAACGCCCCCTTGGATGAGATTGTTCTTTACAATTGCCACAGCATTTATTGCTGTTCCAACAGGTATAAAATTTTTTAATTGGGTTGCAACATTATGGGGAGGTAAAATTTCCATAAATAGTGCAATGTTATTCTCTTGTGGATTCATTATAAATTTCGTTTTTGGAGGTATAACAGGAGTAGCTTTGGCACAGGTACCTTTCGATATTCACGTACATGATACCTATTTCGTTGTCGCCCATTTTCATTACATAGTTTATGGAGGGACTGTTTTTATTATTTTCTCTTCAATTTATCATTGGTTCCCCAAAGTAACTGGAAAAATGCTCAATGAAAAATTAGGAATCTTACATTTTATCATTACCTTTATTGGATTTAACTTGTGCTTTGCCCCTCAACATTGGCTTGGTTTAAATGGAATGCCAAGAAGAGTTGCAGAATATGATCCTCAATTCCAGTTCGTTAATCAAATTAGTAGCCTTGGGGCTCTTTTGATGGCTATAAGTACAATTCCTTTCTTAATTAATGTATTCCTTAGTGTGAGAAATGGAAAAGATGCTGGAGATAACCCTTGGAATGCTCTTACACCTGAGTGGTTAACATCTTCTCCACCTCCAGTTGAAAATTGGGAAGGAGAAGCTCCATTAGTTGAAGAACCCTATGGTTATGGTAAAGAAATTTCTGAACGAAAATTATGACAACTCTTGATAGCTCAAAAGAAATTCAAAAAAATAATTCTGAAGTCAACGAAACACATGAAGACTTCAGAATGTTTGGTCTTATAACTTTCCTAATTGCGGACGGAATGACTTTTGCTGGATTCTTTGCTGCTTATTTAACATACAAAGCAGTAAATCCATTACCTGATGGTGCTATTTATGAATTAGAACTCCCAATACCTACACTCAATACAATTTTGTTACTTGTTAGTAGTGCAACTTTCCATAAAGCAGGTAAAGCACTTTTAAAAGATAAAAACTCTGAATCCCAAAAATGGTTATTTTTTACTGCTTTTCTTGGGATTATATTTTTAATATGTCAATTATTTGAATATTTTCATTTGCCTTTTGGATTAACCGATAATTTATTTGCAAGTACTTTTTATGCTCTTACTGGTTTTCATGGATTACATGTCACTTTAGGCACTTTAATGATTTTAATTATTGCTTGGCAATCGAGAATCAAGGGAGGAAGATTAACTAGTCAAAATATGTTCCCTTTGGAAGCTGTTGAATTGTACTGGCATTTTGTAGATGGAATATGGGTTATTTTATTTATTATTTTGTATCTTTTATAAAAAAATATATTTTAAAAATTAAATATATTTTTTATTAATTTATATTGCCACAGTTCTCCTTTTTAGTAAGAATATATAATTAGAAATTTGTCAGATAATGCTAGAAGGAAAAGAACTTCTTGAAAAAGCAAAATTATTAAGTAAAAAATCTGAAGATGAGATAGCCAGAGGTTGTGGGTACGTAGGTCCTAGTGGAAGAATCTTAAGAAAAAGTTTTTATAGGGCGCTTATTGAAGCTAAGGGTTACAGAATAGGAAATGGTCGTCAGGGTAAAAATGGTAATAGAGCTTCAAGAGGCAGACAGACAGAATTCAAAACTAAAGTTCATGGCAATGGGAATTTATTAATTGGTCATGCGTACACCAAAAAATTAGGTCTAGAACCTGGTCAGGAATTTAAAATCGATCTTAAAAAAGAATCAAAAACAATTTATCTGATTCCATTAAATTAAAAAATATATTTTACCAACCGTTTTCTTTAAGCCACTCGGAAGAAATATTATTTGAAGATAAATCTTGGTTACTATTTTTATTAAATAAAAGTAATTTCTCTACATATTTAATTAGTGCATCTGCCTCAAGGTTTACGCTGTCACCGATATTTAATTTATTCAGATTTGTTTTATGCCAAGTATGAGGAATTATCGCAATAGTAAATATTGCTCCTTCCTGCTCATATTTTGCAATCGTAAGACTTATACCATTTACACAAATACTACCTTTATTAACTACATATTTTGAAAAATTATTATTTTTCCACTTTATTGATAAGAGCCAAGATTTCTCTAATTTTTCTATATTCTCAACTATTCCAAGGCCATCAACATGTCCACTGACTATATGCCCTCCTAGACGGTCAGACACCCTAAGAGCGGGCTCCAAATTAACAATCTGATTCAGGTTCGACTTTACTCCTAAAGTTGTTTTTTTTAATGTCTCCTCACTAACATCAACAGTAAATTTATTTTGAAAAATCTCTTTAACTGTCAAACAAATTCCATCAACAGCTATGCTGTCACCAATTGCCATATCAAATAAATTATCTAGAATTTCAATTTCTAAAATATTTTTTTCTTGTCTTAGTTTTCCAACTGATTGAATTATTCCTGTAAACATAGTTTAAAAAATATTTTTGCAAAATTTTGTATTTACTTTAATTTACTTTAAATCATTTTCAACTATAAATATATTAAAGAGTAAATAAAAAGAAATTGATCATATTTAGATGATTATTAATTCACAAAAAAGATCATTCGGTAGAGGGGCGAAAGTGAGCTTATTCACTTTGGGGACAATGCGAGCAACTGAAAGTCTCGAAAAAATGTATAGCATAATAAAAAATGCATATCATGTAGGAATAAACCACATAGAAACAGCACACTCTTATGGTGATGCTGAATCACTTATTGGAAATTCAATAAAAAAATTAGCAATAGAAGAAAATATAAAAGAAAAAAATTGGGTGATTACTTCCAAAGTTTTACCAAAGGGTGATTTTGACTTTTTAAAAAATAATTTTAAAAAGTCTCTTAAAAATTTAAATCGCGAGAAAATTAATAATCTTGCAATTCACGGACT
The DNA here is from genome assembly GCA_902572825.1 of uncultured Prochlorococcus sp. Lineage (GTDB taxonomy): Bacteria > Cyanobacteriota > Cyanobacteriia > PCC-6307 > Cyanobiaceae > Prochlorococcus_A. The sequence goes on from CACGHD010000012.1 coordinate 14,286, forward strand.
CAACTTAAAACAACATCTAGATTGGGCTCTTTCTGGAGAGGGTAAGAAATTCATATCTTGGATACTTGAGGAGGAACTAGTTGATCAAGTCGGTTTTAGTTCTCACGGAAGTTATTCACTAATTAAAGATGCAATTAACTGTGAAGTTTTTACTTTTTGTAGTCTTCATTTACATTATTTAGATCAATCTAAGATTGCGTTAGCAGAGAAAGCTATAAAAAAAGGTATGGGAGTTTTAGCAATATCACCTGCAGATAAAGGCGGCAGATTGTATTCTCCAAGTGATATTTTGATTGAGGCCTCAAAGCCTTTTCATCCATTAGAATTAGCGTATCGATTTCTTCTAGCAAAAGGCGTTACAACTTTATCCTTGGGGGCGACAAACAAAAAAGATTTTGAATTTGCGCATAAACTTAGAAACTCATTCGAGAAGCTTACAAAACTTGAAAAAAGCGCCCTTAATAAAATTGAGGAAGTTTCTAATGAAAGATTAAACTCAACCAAGTGTGAACAATGTAGATCTTGTCTTCCATGCCCAAATGAAGTGCCTATTCCAGAAATACTTCGTTTAAGAAATATATCTGTTGGTTATGGCCAAGTAGAATTTTCAAAAGAAAGATATAATTTAATAGGAAAAGCTGGCCATTGGTGGGAAGAAAAAAATTCCTCATTTTGTAAAGAATGTAATGAATGTGTTCCTAAATGTCCTAGTAAATTAGATATACCAAATTTATTAAAGGAAACTCATAACTTATTAATTGAAAATCCTACAAAAAGATTATGGGGATAAGGACTCATTCCAGATATTTTTAAGATTAATTTTTTGTTCATTTGTTAAGACAGGGAAAGACCAACTATTTTCCCAACATTTCTCAGAAGGTCCTGAGATGGGGAGCATTTCAGTTTTATATTTACTTTGCAAATAATCACTATTGAATGGAAGATACCAACCCTGGCTTACTAATTTATCTACTATTGATCTATTTTCTAAAGATTTAATCCATTTTATTAATGTTGCATTATGTAGATTTGATCGACTAAGTAGAAAATGCCACATCAAAGGTACGCCTTGGCTTGGGAAAACTAGAGAAAGCCTTGGGTCTATTTTTAAATATTTTGAACAAAGACTATAAGGAACTATTGCGACAATAGCATCTGAATTAATCAACCAATTGAGCATATTTTTATCATCAAATAACATTGCTTGGCTTTTGAGTTTTTTTAAAGAATTAGATGAATTAATTTTTTGAGCAATTGACAATATTATTCTGGGACTTTGTGGAAAAATAATTTTCCCAGTTAATTTTTCAGAAAGAAGAAAATCCCAAGATATTCTTGCTGAATTTATTAATTCTTTATTATTTTTGATGACAATTGTATAGGGTACTACGCCAATAGGAAATAATTTACTCCTCTGATTTTGATTAAAGCTTCCCAAAAAATCTATCGATCTCTTATCCAAATTTTCGAACAGTGCATATTCATTTATTTTTTCAAATTCTGAAAAATCTATACTAGAAATCCATCCATCATTTATTAAAGTAAAGTCAGAATTGAAAATTGTGTTTCTATTTTTTTGTAGCCAAATATTTTCAAAATTAACTTTTTCCTGCTTCCAATCTTTTGGAATCGTATCTTTAAAAGATTCTGGATAAAAAGAATTTTGTAATGCAATTTTTACTTTATTAGGTAGATTACTGCAAGAGTTTAAGAAAAATAAAAGCGAAAGCTTACCACAATTTAAAAATTCTCTTCTGGTTGCAAATTTTGAAAACATTCAGCAATCCTTCTCTAAAGAAATTTGACCTAGGCCCTTCATCATTTCCAGATTTTGTTGACACAATGAAACTATTTCTTCATTTTTAAATCCATCTAAGAAAGCAAGCAATGATATTCCACCAGCACCTACACCTTCTTTTACATGACCTAATTCATAATCCTTCAATTCTTTGTATTTTGAAGATTTGAAATTTAAAGGACTGGCTAAACCTAATAATTTGACGTCATATTTTTTATTAATTAGATTTACTAAAACATTTAGAGAATTATCTTTCACAAGCCACCCAGTTGTCGCAATAAAAACATCTTCAAAAAATTCATCTTTATTTTTTTCATCTAAAAATTCTAATACAAGCAAAATGACCGCTAACATCTGACTTCCTCCAGACAAAATTACAGTTCGTTTTGCTAACCTGGCACCAATTAGAAGACCCATTGAGAAAGCTTGGAAAGGATCACCTACCGACGCTACAACATCAAAAGAGTCGAAATCAACCTTGAAATTTGCATTGAGAAGTCCTCTTTCAACTACTTGTCTTCTTAATTCTCTTGGAGCTTTAAATAAACTACTCCCTACTAAATTAGATACCTGCAAACCAAAAGCTTCCATTACTGCCTGAGCAGTTGTGGTCCCCCCTGGTACAGACTCAGAAATTAAAACTGGTTGTTTTAAGGATTTTCCTATCGCGAGACCTTTTTCATAGAGGTTTAAAACTCTCTCTTTAGTCATAGATTTACCAGTAGTAAGACAATTTGAAGGCCCCAAATTTCTATCCTCCACAACCAAATGATTAAAATAAGGCTTTGCTCCTATTCCCAGAGGAACAATGACTGGATAAATATTTATAAGCTTTAAACAAACATGACTGATTAGGGCAGGAGTTACTCCTGCATTAAGGAGAGGCAATTTATATTTATGATCTTTTGAAGCACCCTCAATCAAAAATTCGGCATCTGCGAGCGCAGTTGTTCTTCTTGATTTTGCATTAATACCTGCTGCGGAAATTCCTGGAATTTGAGATGTATTAGTGCCAGCAATTATAAGAAATATTTTTAAATTTTTAATATTCTTTTTCAGTATTTCTATCTTATTAAGTTGTCTTTTTTTATTGGATTCATTACCAAAAAAATTTATCCCTAATTCTGTAGTGTACATTCTTACTTTTTTTTAATTATTAAAATCAACAAAGCTATTTAACAATTTTGGAGGATCTGGGATGGTTAATTTAAATTTAGGAAACAGAGAATAGGCAACTACATGTACAGTTAAAACATAAATTATTTCTTGAAAAATTATTAATAAAATTGCACCTATTTGTATACTCAAAATTGAGGGATATAAAGATAAATTAAATAATCCAATGAACTTTTCTATTAGACCATAACTCGCTCTAGTAATTAACACCCAAAGATTATCTCCAACCAACGTAGATAATGCTATTACTCTTATTAAGAAGCCAAGGGTTCCAATAACAACTCCCCCAGTTAAACTAAGTTTCCAACTCTTTTCTTTAAACCAACACCAACCTAACCAAAAAGCCAAAATACCATAAGGAAATAAAAATAATGTTCCTCTAACAGGACCCATAATTATGAATAAAAGTAGAAATTGTATTAAAAGTCCTTCCAATGCAATTTTAGTTCCTCTTCTCAAGTGCAACAAGATGATTGGAAGGGGTAAAATCAACCTTAATAAAGCTCCCCCAATTGGCAGATAATATAATGCAACCCATAATAAGGACGAAAGAGATGCTAAATAAGAAGTCTCGACAATATTTAATGCTTCGGTTTTTGTTGTTATTTTCATTTTTTGTTGAAAATTTTTAATTAATTTTTATTCATACTTTTACTTTTTGAATCTAAGATACGTTCAATCTTTTCTATTTCAAAATTTACCTCAGAATTACTCAAGATGGAACTCAACTCTTCAGTGGGATCTTTTGGATCTACATCTTTTAAAATGAATATTATTTTGTAAGATTGAAGCTCATTTGTTCTTTTTTTTGAAAGCTTCTTAATTTTTTTAATGTTTTTGTCATCAAATTTTTTGTTTTCTTTTTCTAAATTTATATCGTTTTTATTTTCTGAAACATTTTTTGGCTTTTCTACTTTTTTAATTATTTTATTTTTTTTATTATCAAATTTTTTGTTTTCTTTTTCTAAATTTATATTGTTTTTATTTAATAAGTTATTTTGTAAATCTTCATTTTTGCTTTTTTTTTCTAAATCATTAAAACTACTTTCAAGAAAATTTCCAATCCTCCCTCCAGAGCATGATTGCAAGAAAATTAAAAAAATTAATAAAAAAAGTTCTTTTTTTTTTAAAATCATATTCTTTCTAACTTTTCTTTTTCCTTGTAGTTTTTTTGTTAATAATCTTTGTTTTTTTTAAAATTGCGCCTTTTTTATCTTTTAGTTTTTCTTCTAAAAGAGATACTGCGTCATCTATGGTAAATTTTTCTATGTCAGCATCTTTAGCAATCGAAACATTAGTTTTTCCACATTTTAAATAGACGCCATACCTTCCATTTAATATTTGAATTTTTTCTTTAAATTCTTCCGGTTTTCCAAAGTCTTTAAGTACCTCTTGCCCACCTCTACCCATTTTTGGCATCGCAAGAATTTCTAATGCTCGTTTAATATCAATTGTAAAAACATCATCCTCTTTCTTTAAGGATCTATTTTCAGATTCATTTTCATTTTTAATCCATTTAATATAAGGGCCAAATCTTCCTCTATCAGCCTCAACAACTCCTCCTTCTGGATGAGCTCCTAACAATCTAGGCAAACTTAAAAGTACAAGAGCCTCATCTAGGGTTAGGTCATCAGTTTTCAACTCTTTGGGTAATGAAGCTCTTCTTGGTTTAACTTTATCTTGATCATTATTTCCCAATTGTACGTAAGGTCCATAAGGGCCAAATCTTAAAAAGACTTTTTCCCCAGTTTTCGGATCAGTTCCAAGATCTGATGGGCCACTTAAAATTTGATCAACTTGCTTTATATCTAAATCTCCAGGAGTAATATCCATTGGAAGGTTCCCTTTAGCCTGAATTTCGTTACCAGATTCATCAATTTTTGTACCCTCAAGCCAAGGTCCGTTAGAGCCTATTCTGACTACGCAAGGAAGGTCTTCGAAATCAACTTGTCTATAAGCTTTACCATCAATATCACCCTCTGTTTTCTGAACTTTTACCTCCAGACCATTTTTACCTTTATAGAAAGTCTCAAGGTATGGTAGCCACTCAAGATTACCTGAAGATATTTCATCCAATGAAGATTCCATTTTTGCAGTAAAAGTTGTATCAACTAAATCAGGAAAATGTTCTTCTAATAGAGCAGTAACAGCAAAAGCTGTAAACGTTGGAGCCAAAGTATTGGAAGATATATTTGCATAACCTCTATCCACAATTGTCCCAATAATGCTTGCATAGGTTGATGGTCTTCCAATCCCTTCTTTTTCAAGAACTTTAACTAATGCAGCCTCTGTATATCTTGCGGGCGGTTTAGTTTCATGAAAAGTAGGTTCCTTATTAGTAACTTCAAGACATGTTCCGGTAGTCAAGTTTGGGAGAATAATTTCCTGTTGTTCAAGGGATGAGCTTGGGTCATCACTTCCCTCGACATAAGCTCTGAAGAATCCTGGGAAATCAATACTTTTCCCACTCGATTTAAATAATCCATCCCCCACACTAATTTCAGCATTAATCATTGTTAGCCTAGCTTCCGCCATTTGACTAGCTACAGTTCTTTTCCAAATTAAATCGTAAAGAGATAAGTCTCTACCAGTTAGATTTGTTTCCTTTGGTGTTTTAAAGACCTCACCTGAAGGCCTAATTGCTTCGTGTGCTTCTTGAGCATTTCTTGCAGTTGAATTAAATTGTCTTGGTGAGTTAGATAAGTATTCTTCTCCATACATAGAGCTGACACATTCTCTAGCAGCTTTTGTAGCTTGCTCGGAAAGATGGACCGAATCAGTCCTCATATATGTTATGAATCCTCTCTCATATAGGCCTTGGGCACATCTCATTGTTTCTCTTGCAGACAAACGAAGCTTCCTATTTGCTTCTTGTTGCAATGTACTAGTTGTAAATGGAGGAACTGGCTTACGAGTAGATGGCTTTTTTTCGATTTTTGAGACTAACCAATTCTCAGAGGAAAAAATCTTCAATAAGTCATTTACTTTTTCTTCTCCAATTATTAGAGATTTATTTCCTTGTTTTAATTTGCCGGTCTGTTCATCGAAATCGGAACCATTAGAAATTCTTTGACCATTTAAACTAAATAATTTAGTTTCGAAAGTAACATTATCTTTTACTAGGGAAGCTTTAATCCCCCAGTAACTAGCTTTTTTAAAGGATCTTCTTTCTCTCTCTCTCCTAACAAGAAGTCTTACAGAAACTGATTGAACACGACCAGCAGATAGTCGAGGAGCTACTTTCTTCCAAAGTAAAGGAGATAATTCATATCCAAAAAGCCTGTCCAAGATTCTTCTCGTTTCTTGAGCCTGAACAAGTTCCATATCAATTTCTCTTGTTTGGTCTAAAGCTTTATTAATTGCCTTTTTCGTAATTTCATGAAAAACCATTCTCTTAGTTGGTATTTTAGGCTTAAGTATTTGCAGGAGATGCCAGCTAATACTCTCTCCCTCTCTATCTTCATCAGTCGCCAGTAATAGCTTGGTAGCACCTTTCAATGCATCTTTTAACTCTTTAACAACCTTTTTCTTATCTTTTGGAACTATATAAAGTGGTTCAAAATCTTCTGTTGTATTAACTCCTATCCTTGACCATTTTTCCTTTTTAACCGCAGCAGGTATTTCAGCAGCTCCTTTTGGAAGATCTCTTACGTGTCCCATTGAAGCGAGAACTTCATAATTAGAAGGCAAAAACTTTCTTATGGTTTTTGCTTTGGTGGGACTTTCAACAATTACAAGTGTGTGATCCAAGGTTTATTTCAAAAATTGGTGTTTTTGTTCAGTTAGGGCATATTATGATTATTTGAAGCTTTTTCAAGTAATTTCTTCTTAAAATTTCAAAAATCATACCCACAAATTATAATCAAGTTAAGATTAACTCTTAGACTCTTAGAATCAAACATCTAATTTAATCCAATTTAATAAAGTGCCCAACGAAATCTTTACAATTAATCTAAATGCTCAAGCCATTATTCCAGAAGCTTTTATTTTATTAGGTATTGTTGGAACACTTCTTGTAGATTTAGCTGGAGAAAAAACTGCATCAAAATGGGCACCAATAATTTGCTATTTATCAATTGGCAGCTCTCTTGTAAGTTTGGCATTGCAATGGAGTAATCCTTTAGAAAGCGCATTTCTTGGGTCTTTTAATTCAGATAATTTGGCAATCGCATTTAGAGCAATAATTTCTTTATCAACCTTAGTATCTTTACTTATAAGCTGGCGATATACAGAACAAAGTGGTAGCCCTATTGGCGAATTTGCTGCGATAGTTCTATCGGCCACTCTTGGAGCAATGCTTTTGTGTGGATCTACTGACCTTATTAGTGTATTTATATCTCTGGAAACTTTATCTGTAGCAAGCTACCTACTTTCTGGTTACCTCAAGAGAGATCCAAGAAGTTCAGAAGCGGCCTTAAAATACCTCCTCGTTGGATCAGCTGCTGCTGCTGTGTATTTATATGGATCTTCTTTTCTTTATGGATTAAGTGGTTCAACAAACTTAGCGACTATAGGTTTAGAGATTATCAATAAGCCATCTTTCATTACGTCACTAGCTCTTGTATTTGTCTTGTCAACAGTTGCATTTAAAATTGCTGCTGTTCCCTTTCATCAATGGACTCCTGACGTATATGAGGGTTCACCTACACCTGTAGTAGCTTTTTTATCTGTCGGTTCAAAAACAGCGGGCTTTGCATTTGCAATAAGAATATTAAGCACAACTTTCTCTTCTTTTGACGAAGAATGGAAACTTTTATTTACCATTTTGGCCATATTGAGCATGGCTCTAGGAAATGTTGTAGCTCTAGCTCAAACCTCAATGAAAAGGATGCTAGCTTATAGTTCTATTGGACAAGCAGGGTTTGTAATGATTGGAATAGTATCTGGCACACAAGATGGTTTATCAGCAGCTGTTTTATATTTGGCTGCATATTTATTTATGAATTTGGGTGCATTTTCTTGTGTAATTCTTTTCTCACTAAGAACTGGTTCTGACAGAATTCTTGATTACTCAGGACTTTACCAAAAAGATCCTCTTATTACATTAGGCTTAAGCCTTTGTCTTCTATCTCTTGGAGGTTTACCTCCAATGTTGGGATTTTTTGGAAAGATATACTTGTTCTTTGCAGGCTGGGCAAATCATCAATATCTTTTAGTAATAGTTGGATTAGTAACTTCAGTTATTTCTATTTATTACTACATTTCAGTGATAAAAATGATGGTAGTTAAAGAACCACAGGAAGCTTCTGAAATAGTCAAATCATATCCTGAAATTAATTGGGGAATTGTAGGTTTACCCCCCTTGAGAATTGCACTTTATACTTGCGTCGCAGTAACTGCTCTTGGAGGAATCCTTTCTAATCCTCTTTTTAAATTAGCTAATACAGCAGTTTCAGAAACTCCTTTCTTACAAGATATTATTGCTACAGCAAACAATATTTCTTAGAAGAATTCTTAAATAAATGTCTAAGAAAGTCGCTAGTTTAGAAAAAATATCTAAAACATATGGAAAAGAAGATCTAACTGTTAAAGCCTTAGACAGCATAAACTTAGAAATATATAAAGGTGATTATTTAGCCGTAATGGGAGCTAGTGGCTCAGGCAAAAGTACAGCTATGAATATTATTGGATGTCTAGATAGACCATCTGAAGGTATTTATAAATTAAATGGTATTCCTGTTGAGAATTTATCTGATGATGAACTCGCGGAAATTCGTAACCAAAAATTAGGCTTCGTTTTTCAACAATTTCATCTTCTTTCAGACGCAACTGCACTTGAAAACGTAACTTTGCCAATGATTTATGCTGGTATTGATCCTGAAGAAAGATTAGAGCGAGGTAAGAACGCCTTAAAAAAAGTTGGCCTTTCAGAAAGAATGAATAATCGTCCAAACCAATTATCCGGAGGTCAACAACAAAGAGTTGCTATTGCGAGGGCTATTATCAATAACCCTTCAATTTTGTTAGCAGACGAACCTACTGGAGCACTAGATTCAAAAACCACTGAAGATGTATTAGATCTTTTTGACAAGCTGCATGAATCTGGAATAACTATAGTTTTAGTGACTCATGAAGATGAAGTTGCAAATCGCGCAAAAAAAATAGCCAAATTTAAGGATGGAAGAATAGTTGAATTAAAAGTTAATTAAATTCAAAACCTTCTAATTACCTTCAATTGAGTTTCATTTTCAATTCTTAAATTCCCATTAGAGTCAATATCTTTAATTTTCCATGTATGAGGACAATAACCACTAGGTAAAAAACTTTTAGTGAGAAACTTATTTGCAGATTTAATCACATATTCTTTCTTCTTATTGGATTCAATTGAATCATAAAAAGCTTTAAGAATTTTGGCTGTCCAATAATGTTGATTAATATTCTTAGTTTGAAGTACTTTTGATAATGAAATACCTTCTGATGGAGTGTAATTTGAAACATTCATGCCAAGTCCTACTCTTACATAGATAATTTCTTTGCCTCTTGTTATAACCCTCGGTAAAAATCCAATCAACTTTTTTGAACCAAAAAAAATATCATTTGGCCATTTCAAACAAACATTTATATTCTCTTGTCTAAGCATTTCACATAACTTAATACCTAAAGACAAATTAAATATTTGACATGGAAATTCTTTTGAAAATATTGGGTAAGCTGCACTTAACCAAATCCCGCCTTTTGGAGATACCCAAGTTTTTGAGTTTTGGCCAACCCCTGAGGACTGTTCTCTTGCTATTATCGCTACTGGCTGATTTTTCTTTATTTCAGAATATCTAAGCAAGTTTGTTAGCTCATTTTCGGTACTTTTACATTTTATTTTGTAAAAAATTCTCCAGGTTGGATATTGACCCTGGATTTTTTTTAAGAAAAAAACTGTCTTAGATGCAGATCCAATAACTTTCACAAATTCTTTATTAAAACAACGAGCATCTTTTTAAAGATTAGATTAACTTTAGTCTTAATAAGAAAATTTTACAAATTGGACAAAAAGTATTTGCCAATAGTGAATAGAAGGAATCCACATCCATTAAAAAATTGTCTTGATAATTTCAAAAAATCATGGGGAGACTTAGATAAACTTTCTAAAATCAACGAAAACTGGAAGAGCCTAATAGGTTTGGAACTATTTCAAGAATGCAAACCATTAAATATTGAAAAAAAAATACTTACTATTGCAGTTAATCATCCACAGTGGCGACAAGCTTTAATCTATAACAAGCATAAATTAAAAGAAAGAATCAAGAAAATTGGTATAACCTTGAATGAAATAAAAATAATACAAAATTATGAAATTAAAAATAAAAATATCAAAGCTACTAATGCAAAGATAGTTTGGGCAAAGCATCCTAGCAGAATCGATCAAAATAATATGTGCATTTGTACTCTCTGTAATTCCCCTACTCCCGAGGGTGAAATCAAAAGATGGGGAAAGTGTTCCTTTTGTTGGAGAAAAATAAATAACTAGATTCTTTATTTAGTTAAAATTAGTATTCCCATTTGCCCCGCCAAAATAGTCCTATATTCAGCTTTTTTAAATCCAACTTCCTTAGCAATATTTATAAGCTCATTTTTCTTTGGAAAATTTCTAATGCTTTTTTCAATATATTCGTACTCTGGACCTAAATTAAAAAGTCTCGATATAGTTACTACAATAAATCTCAAATAAATTTTCTGAAAAATATTGGATAAAGAACTTTTTGTTGCATGATTAAAATCCAAAAATCCTGCCCTTCCTTTATCCTTCAAAAGATAAAAAACTTTTTTTATTCCTTCTTCAACATTATTCAAGTTTCTTAGTCCATATGACATGCAAATCCCGTCAAATTTTTTTGAATAAACATCAATTTCTAATACATCTTGAATTTCCCACTTAATAAATTTATTTTGTTTTAACTCTGATTTTTTCTTTGCAATATTTAAGATATCCTCTGCACTGTCAATCCCAATAATTGAACCCATTGGACTAACTCTCTCAGAAATTAAGAATGCTAAATCTCCAGTTCCACAGCACAAATCAGCCCAATCTTCACCATTTAAAGGTTCCAATAAATTAACTAATTTCCTTTTCCATAATCTGTGCAGCCCAAAACTTAATAAATTATTTAAAAAGTCATATTTATAAGAAATTTTATTAAATATATTTTTGACTTCGATTGTTTTTGTGAATTTCATTTTTAAATTTTAAACTTATTTCTTTTTGGGAATAAATTAAATTTTTTATTCATATGGTCTAATTAGAAGTTTTTTTTCGAGGAGGAAAGTTTTTATTTCTTTTAAAGTAAGTTTCTTATCATGAAGTAATGATGCTAAAAGTGCTGCTGATGCCCTGCCTTCTTTGAAAACATCATAGATATCCTCTAGGGAGCCTGCGCCCCCGGAAGCAATTACTGGGATATCAACAATATTTGCAACAGATTTTGTCAAATTCAAATCATACCCATTCTGCGTGCCATCACCATCCATTGAAGTAAGCAAAATCTCCCCTGCTCCTAACTCCTCAACTTTCTTTGCCCAACTTAATACATCTATTCCAGTATTTTCTCTCCCTCCTTTTACATATACCTCCCACTCACCAAACTTATTAACTTTTCTTCGAGCATCAATTGCTATCACGATACATTGATTACCAAATTCTCTAGAACTTTTAGAAATTAAATCTGGATTTCTAACTGCAGAAGAATTCAAACTTACTTTATCCGCTCCAGCTCTTAAAAGATTATTAATTGAAGAAACAGAATCTATTCCTCCACCTACTGTAAATGGGATTTTTACTGATTTTGCTGTCCTAGAGACAAGGTCAACTAATGTATTTCTATTTTCTACACTAGCTCTAATATCTAAAAATACTAATTCATCTGCCCCCTCATCAGAATACCTACAAGCCAATTCAACAGGATCACCTGAATCTCTCAAGTTCACAAAATTTACACCTTTAACCACTCTGCCATGGGCGACATCTAAACAAGGAATTAAACGAAGAGCTACCATTTTAGTAAAAATTGTCCAAATGCTGTTAATCTTGCATAATAGCTTCCATTTTACCTCTTATGGCTGAAACAAAATTATTACCCAAAATCGGTAGTAAAATCAAAATTAACATTTACAAAGTAAAAGATAGACTACCAGCTAAATTAATCGATCAAATATCATCGAGTCCTAAAGCCGTAATAACAGGCTATAAAATGACAGACGGCAGAAGTATTGGAATCACCGCAAAATTTCAGAATGGTGAGCAAAATTGGTTTTTCCCAGAAGAAATTGAGAAAGGTTAAAGAATAAAGTGAATGATCCAAAACAACTATTAGGAATTAAAGGTGCCTCTGAAACATCAAGTATATGGAAACTCCGTATACAGTTAATGAAACCTATAACGTGGATCCCTTTGATATGGGGAGTTATTTGTGGAGCAGCTGCAAGTGGGAATTTTGAATGGACATTTAGTAATGTTTTAGCTTCATTAGCATGTATGTTAATGAGTGGACCGCTTCTGGCTGGTTATACCCAAACCATAAATGATTTTTTTGATAAAGAAATTGATGCAATTAATGAACCAAATAGACCAATTCCTTCTGGGAAAATTTCAATTAAAGATGTAAAAATACAAATCTGGGTATTACTTATAGCGGGTTTAATAGTTGCTTTTCTATTAGATTTATATGCTAAGCACAGCTTCCCCTCTGTCTTAGTTTTGGCATTAGGAGGTTCCTTTGTTAGTTATATATATTCTGCTCCACCACTCAAATTAAAACAGAATGGTTGGCTTGGAAATTATGCATTAGGAGCATCTTATATAGCTTTACCTTGGTGGGCAGGACAAGCCTTGTTTGGGAAATTAACAATCGTGACGGCGATACTAACACTTGCTTATAGCCTCTCAGGACTTGGAATTGCTGTTATTAATGATTTCAAAAGTGTTGAAGGAGACTCAAAGCTTGGATTGAATTCTCTACCAGTAGTATTTGGAATTAAAAATGCAAGTAGAATAAGTGCAGGACTGATTGATATTTTTCAATTAGCAATGGTTGTAGTATTAGTCATTATTGGTCAACATTTAGCATCTGTAATTTTGGTTTTATTGGTAATTCCACAAATTACATTTCAAGATATGTGGTTACTAAGAGATCCTCTAAAGTTTGATGTCAAATATCAAGCAAGTGCCCAACCGTTCCTTATAACTGGGATGTTAGTTACAGCTCTAGCTATAGGACATAGTTTTTTAGTTGCTTAAGGTGCAAAAGATTAAATTTAAATCTTTTGTTTTAATAATTCCAATATTAGTTTTTTCTGGAATATCTTTTTATTTTTTTAATCTAATATTTAATACCTTAAAATTTGACGTTCCTAAAAATAAAAAGTCTCGGGAAACCAAATATTCTTACGTAATATCATCTTCCGATAATAAGATACTAAGCAAATCAAGCCGCAAATATGAAATAGATAATAGTTATCATAAAATTCCATTTTTTCTTAAACATTCTTTTATATCTTCTGAGGATAAAAAATTTTATAAACATAATGGAATAGATTTACAAAGTATTTCACGTGCTCTTATTCAAAATATTAGAAGTGGTTATGTTAAAGAGGGAGGAAGTACGATTACACAACAAGTTGCTAGATTACTTTTTCTAAATAATGATTTAAGTTTTCAAAGAAAAATCAAAGAAATATTTATATCACTCATACTTGAATTTAGATATGACAAAAATCAAATTTTAAAATTATATTTAAATAATATTTATCTAGGATCAGGAGCATACGGGGTAAACGAGGCTGCCCAAGTTTATTTTGGAAAATTTATAGAAGAATTGACATTATCAGAGATCGCATTAATTGCAGGATTAGCTCCAGCTCCATCAATTTATTCACCTTATCAAAATTTAGAACTAGCTATTAAAAATAGAAATAAAGTTCTTGAATCAATGTATATTGATGGATATATTTCTCTTGCAAATAAGAATAAGGCTATTAAAGAAAAAATAAAGTTAAATTATCAAACAGCTGATAATTTTTTAGATGATAAATTACTAATAAACTTTATTCTTCAGGAAACAGATAAAAAAATTGGAAGTAAAAATGATTATAAGTTTTTAAGAATTAAATCTTCTATCAACAAAGATTGGCAAGAAAAAGGTCAAAAAATTTCAAGATACGCTGGGCCCAAAGAACTTGAATTTGGTCTGTTATCTATCGAATCAAACACAGGACTAATCAGGACAATGATAACCAGCAAAAATCCATCAATTAATGAATACAATAGAGTGATTTCATCTGTAAGACCTTTAGGTTCTACTTTTAAAATAATCCCTTATGCTGCTGCATTAATCGAAGGAGTAAAATTAAGCGATAAATTTGAAGACTTACCAATATGCTGGGAAAGTTATTGCCCAAAAAATTTTTCAGAAGACTATGGAGGTTCAATATCTTTGATTGAATCATTTAAAAGTTCATCAAATATCGTTCCAATATCAATAACAAAAAAAATCGGCTTAAAAAATATTATTAATTTAGCGAATTCATTCGGACTAGGTTACGAGCAAGAGTTTGAGGAATTCCCATCATTAGCTATTGGCGCCTACGGAGATAATCTTTTAAACATCACAAATGCATATTCTGCAATTAATAATAATGGGAAGATTCAAAGCCCTGAAATCATAGAAAAAATAGAATCATTTAAAAAACAACCTATTTGGGAAAATAAATCTATTTTCAAGAAAATATTAGATTTAAAAATAAATAAGAAAATAAATAAACTTCTTGAAAAATCTGTAAAAGAAGGCACTTCAAAAGCAGCCTCTATAAAAGGAAAGAAAATTTATGGGAAAACAGGAACATCTGATGGAAATAAAGATCTCTGGTTTATTGGTTCCATTGATAACCTTACAACAGGGATATGGATAGGTTATGACGATAACAAGGAATCTGAATTATCTAGTGGGAATGCAGCTTATTTATGGAAGAAGTTCATATCTGAAATTTATAAAATTCCAATTAAACAATAAATTATATTTTTAAGATTTATAAGAAATTATTGCAGAATAAAATCCATCACCAGGATAATCCAAGCTAGGTAAAATTTGCTTTTGGCTAACCAATTTTAAAGTTTTGTTTTTTTCAATAAATCGGTCAATTAATAGATTATTTTCATCGGGACAAATAGTACAAGTTGAATAAACTAAAGTGCCATCTTTTTTCAAAAGAGGAAAAATACTCTCCAAAAGTTTTTCCTGTAATAAAGTTAAAGATTTTATTTTTTCTTTACTTAAAGACCATCTAGAATCTGGATTCCTGGAAAGAGTTCCAATCCCTGAACATGGAGCATCTAATAAAATTTTATCAAAATAAGATATAAACTTAGGATTTAATTCAATCAATTTCGTAGCATCAGCCTTAAGGGTATTAACAGATTTCAAATTTAACCTTTCTAAATTTGATTGCAGTATTTTCAATCTTTTTGCTGATCTATCTACGGCAATGATTTCAGCACTATCATTTGTTAATTCTGCAAGGTGGGTAGACTTACTTCCTGGAGCTGCGCATGCATCTAAAATCTTTTCACCTTCTTTTGGATTTAAGAGAGGTGCTATCCACTGAGAAGATCTATCTTGAATTGTCCAAAGTCCATCACTATATCCTGGTAAATTTTTTATAGATCTTGGATTAGATTTTAAAGTAATTCCATTATGTAAATCATTAATAATTTCAGCATCAATTTTATTTTCATGAAGTACTTTCAAAAAGTTATCTAAATTAGTTTTTAATTGGTTAATTCTCAAATCTATTAATGGTTTTTTATTAAATGCCTTAATGATATTTTCACCCTCGCTATTGCCGACCCATTTATAAAGATCCTTCACAAGCCATAATGGAAATGATTCAAGATATGAAATTCTTTCTTTTCTATCAGAAGATAATTCCGGAAAGATTTTTTGTTCTAATTTTCTTGATGCATTTCTCAATATCGCATTTACAGTTCCCGCTAAACCATTTAAATCTGTTTTTTTAGCTACTTCTACAGTGGTAGAAATAGCAGCAGGAAATGGGATTTTATCCATTTTCAATAGTTGATACAAACCTATATGTAGAAGCCATCTTAACTTTGGAGGCTGCTTTTTATGAGTAATTTTTGATGTATGATCCATCCAAAGATCAAGAAATTTTCTATACCTTATGCATCCAAAAGATAATTCCGTAATAAAAGCTATATCAAGAGGATTAAATTGATAATTTTTTAAAACCTTTTCAAGAGCATGATCAGAAAAATCACCAGAACTAACTTTTAATAAAATTTCCCAAGCTGCCTTTCTTTGTAAATATCCTATGCTCAAAATATAATTAATTTTTTAAAGATAACTTTAATATACAAAAAATTCAAAAATTTAAACTACTTTTTCAATTGCAGAATTAAACCAAATAAAACCTAAGATAGAAATAAGTGAAAGATTAAATCCTAAAAAAAGAAAGATATTTAAAGAATGGATTCTTTCACGAAAAAATATTTTTTTCTCTTTTTGATACTTCATTATTAAAATAAAAACTTATTCAGAATTTCAAACGGCAACCAATATTGATATATCCCGCATCAAGCATTCTCCCTAATTTAATTGCTATGGATTCCTCCAACCTAGTGAAATTAGATTGATGGGTAGTTATCCAATCTAATTCAGAAAAAGTGATAATTCCCGTCGAATTACTTTTTAAAAAAAGTGTTCCAATTTCCATTAGATAAATCTAATTTTCTAAATTAACATCCGTACTCAATATTTATTCATAACATAATATTCTTTTAATTTTTCAAAGACAACTGTAGATTATTACTCTTAAATTATTGAATATCTCTTAAAAATTTATCGGCCGTTTTTAAGTGATTATTTAATTTTTCCTCTGACATTTTATCGAGATTTCTCGTTAACATTGCCAGACGATATTGCTTTCTAAAAAAGCTTTCATTATCTTTAATAAATTTCCAAAATAAGCCATCCCATATTTCACACCATGGGCCACTTTTAAAATTAGACATTTTTTTTACATAATTAGAGCTTGATATATATGGCTTTGTTGAAAAGATACCACCATCACTAAACTGACTCATTCCGTAAACATTTGGGACCATAACCCAATCATAGGAATCAATAAACATTTCCATAAACCATTTATAAACTTGGTTGGGGTGAATTCTACATAGAAGCATAAAGTTGCCAACAATCATTAGCCGCTCAATATGATGACAATAACCAAATTTAATAATATTTTTTATAACAACGTCTACTGGTTCAATTCCTGTATTTCCTTGATAAAAAGATTTTGGAATTGGCTTATCTTCAAAATTCCAAAAATTACTATTTCGCATCTTTGTTCCGTACTTTTTATAGACGAGGCAAATAAATTCTCTCCATCCAATAATTTGACGAATAAAACCCTCTAAAGAGTTAATAGGAACATTATTATTTTTTGCAAAAAGTAATGCTTTATTTACTACTACATCTGGGGTTAATAAGCCGCTATTTAAAAGAGGAGAAAGTAAACTGTGCCATAAAAAAGAATTTTCTTTAGAAATAGCATCCTCATAATCTCCAAATAAGAAAAATCTATGTTTAAAAAAATCATTTAACCATTCATCTGCCTCTTCAAAATTAATTGGATATAAAAAGTTATTACTTTCTCCAATAAACTCAATATCAAAATTAGCTAATGACCTTTCAGCATTAATTACAAATTTATTTTTTTGTAATTTAGGTGTATCGGGTATATTTATTTTTTTTGGTAATTTTTTTCTGTTCATTTCATCGAAACTCCATTTACCACCTACAGGTGTATCATCAGGATTAACTAATATCTTTTGGCTCTTTCTTTGATTCTCATAAAATCTTCCCATAAGAGGTTTTTTTGCATTTGATGCAAATAAATCTTTTAAATCTTCACTGCTCATAAACATAGGAGAAGGCAAAATATTTAAAGTTAAATTATTACTTTCAACAAAATTTTTAATCCTCTTCATTATTAAAAAATCATGAGGGTCAATGAGATTTATTTTCTGATATTTATTTTTAACAAATTCCGATAAGTAATCAACTGTAGAAACATTATTTTTGTTTTCGATATATAAAACTTTAAAGCCAGATATTTCTAAATAATTTTTATAAGCGAGCAAAGATGCTCTATGAAAAACTAACTTATTTTTATGGTTAACTAATTTATGAAATTTATCATTTCCAAAAAATAATGAGTCTTCCAAAATCAAAACTTCACAATTTATATTTAAGATTGGGCTTTCTCTAAAAAGTTGATTCGGGAAAATAATTGATACTTGTTTCATCTTTGCGACTTCCTGTTACTGCATCTTTTTGAACAGTAGATAACATCATCCCAACAGTTTTTCCATTTTTTACGCCACTCAAAGGGCCTATCGCAAACAGGACAAGTTTTAGTAGAAATATTTTTCAAAATTTATAATTTTCTTTTATGAGTAGATTTAAATCTAGTTGAATCTTTAAGGGCCATATGTTTTGTATTTCTTCCCGAAACTCTCTTTCTCCAGACTTTGAAAGATTTGGGTTTAAGATTTTGACGCATAATTTTTATCGCATCTTCCTCTTTTAAACCAAATTGATACTCGATAGCTTCAAAGGGTGTTCTATCTTCCCAACACATTTCTATTATTCTGTCTATATCGATACTTTCCATATTTATTGTTCACATTGTGAGGTACAAAGTTTTTCAATATCGGATCTACCTGTAATTTGAAGTCTATATTTTGCCCAATATCTGTAAACTAATCTCAATAATGGAGATAAGAGCTTAATCTTCAAGGGATAATAAACCCAACCCAAACCAACTAATTCATAAGAATATGCAAGCACATCTAGTCCCCTAATAATTTGACCATTTTCAATAATCCCATGCAGGTTTGACATAGCTTCTGAATATGAGATGTCATTAAAAAGACTTTGATCATAATCCTTACTATTAATATCTATAAATGTAATTTGATTTAAAGTATCTCTTTTTTTAAGAAAATTTGTTTCTCTCAAGCAAAGTGGACAACCACCATCGAATAAGAAGGTTAATTTATTTTTCATATTTTTATTCAAATATAGAAATTAATTAACTTTTTTGTGGAATAAAAATTTTTTTTAGAGTACAAGCTTTATAAAGCCTTAATAATTGCCAGTTCTAATTTAGTAAAATTATATTATCTTATTAATTAATAAGCCATTGATTAAGGGATACATCAATGGTTTAAAACTATTTATGATCAGTCATCTAAAAGATGAACTCCTTCTCCTACGTCAGGAGTAAATCTACAATATTTTTCAAAAATAAGTCCAACACCTCTCATTTTTTCTCCTAATTCATCGTTAAATTTATTCCATTCTTCTGATTCACGATCAGGTAAATTCCACCCTTGATTTTCTACCATACTTGTTATTACTGTATAGTCCCATTCTATGTATGCCATTGAGTTAATTTAAACTACCAAAATATTATAAACCACGAGATTTAAAAGGTAATCAATATTTTTTGAATATAATTTAAAAGTGTGCAAAAATTACAAATGTCAATTTTGCCAAGAAGATTTGATCGAATCAAAAATGTTTTAGATTGCAGAATGAAAAACTTGACTGTTTTAGTTGAGGATGTCAATAAACCACATAATTTATCTGCGATATTAAGGACATGTGATGCAGCAGGAGTTTTCGAAGCAAATTTTATTAGCAAAACGAATGCTGTTAAAACTTTTAATAGTACTGCTCAAGGAAGTCAAAAATGGGTAAAACTGAATAATCATGAAAGCACTATCACGGCAATATCTGATTTAAAGAATAAGGGTTTTAAATTATATGGAACGACTCTTAATAGTGAATCAGTAGATTATAGAAATTTTGATTATTCTCAAAATACATGTTTTGTTTTAGGAGCAGAAAAATGGGGACTAAGTAATGAACTTATATCAATGGTTGATCAATCAATTTTTATACCTATGAGAGGCATGGTTCAATCTCTGAATGTTTCAGTTGCTGCTTCTATATTATTATTTGAAGCTGTTCGCCAAAGAAAAAATAAAGGTATATTGCCCGCTAATGGAGAAGGGTTAAATATGGACGAATATCAAAAAACACTTTTTGAATGGTGTTACCCAGAATTAGCTGCGGTGTATAAAAAATCAGCTAAAGAATATCCAAAGTTGAATGATCAAGGAGAACTTAATCCTATTACAGATAACTAATTTTATTCAGAATTTTGACTATCAAAAATTTCTTCAAGGTCCTCTCCTATAAAAGAAAGACCTAAAACTAAAAAAAACATTGCCAAACCTGGGAACAAGGCCGTCCACCAGATACCTGTAGGTAAAGCAGCAAGAGCCAGATTTAAATCACTACCCCACTCTGGGACATCTGCAGGAACGCCAAGGCCTAAAAATCCTAAACTTCCTAATACCAAAACAGCATCCGCAGCATTTAGGGTAAGCAGAATAGGCAATGGTGTTATTACATTTGGGAGAATATATTTAAAAATAATTTTTTTAACATCAGCCCCTGAAACTTGAGCTGCCTCCACATAAGTTTCGGATTTAACCAATATTGTCTGATTTCTGATTAATCTAAAATATTGAGGAGAGTAAACAATACACAATGCCAAAGCCGCGTTAAGGATACCCTTACCCAATACAAAAGCCACAACAACTGAAAGCAAAATTACAGGTATTGAAAAAATAGTATCCATTATAAGTGATAAGCATTTATCAAAAAAACCACCAAAATATCCACTTAATAATCCCAATGGCAAACCCAAACTTAATGAAAAAAGAATAGCTAAGAATACAACTTCTATTGCTAATGATGATCCTTGCAGAGTTCTTAAGCAAACATCTCTTCCTAATCTATCAGTGCCACAAAAATGATTAAGAGAAGGAGGGGCAAAGATATCATTGCTTAACATTGAAAATGAATAGCCAAAAAAATTATTGGCCTCTAAAAATTTCATTATTAAAACAACAAGAAGATAAAAAAGTACAATTAAAAATCCAGCTTTTCTGATATTTGCGCCGACACGATTAAATGAGTTAATATCCAAAATCTTTTTTTAAGATATAAATGAAATATACCCAATTCTTTTAAAAATAAGTAGCTATAAATTTTAAATTAAAAGAAATTACTGGTTTAATTTCAAGACTGCCATAAAAGCTTCTTGAGGGACTTCAACTTTACCCATTGCCTTCATCCTCTTTTTACCTTTGGCTTGTTTCTTTAAAAGTTTCTTTTTCCTAGAAATATCCCCTCCATAACATTTAGATAAAACATCTTTTCGCAAAGCACTTATGCTTTCACTTGCAATAATCCTGCTACCGATTGATGCTTGAATAGGTATTTTAAATTGTTGCTTTGGAATAAGTTCTTTTAATTTCTCAACTAAACTTCTGCCAATTCCATAAGCCTTATCTTTATGAACAATAGAAGTTAATGGATCTGCTCTTTCTGAATTTATTAGAACATCTAATCTAACAAGATCATTTTTTCTATAGCCAATCAAATGATATTCCATTGATGCATAACCTTGGGTTCTACTTTTCATTTGATCAAAGAAATCTGTAACAACTTCTGCTAATGGAATTTCATAAATCAAGGTAACTCGATCTGTTGTTATATATTTCATATCTATAAATACTCCCCTTCTTTCCTGACATAAACCCATTAAAGTTCCATTAAATTCATTGGGAGCATAAATTTCCATTTTCACATAAGGCTCTTCAATTGATTCTCTAAGTTGTGGATCAGGAATTGTAGAAGGATTATCAATAAATATATGATCCTGCTGATTTAAATTAACTTTATAAATAACTGATGGTGCCGTTACGATTAGATCCAAGTCATATTCTCTTTCTAATCTTTCTTGAACAATCTCCATATGAAGAAGCCCTAGGAATCCGCACCTAAATCCGAAGCCCATTGCGCTACTGGTTTCGGGCTCATATTTTAAAGCTGCATCAGATAGTTGTAATTTCTCGAGTGATACTCTTAAATCTGGGAATTGATCAGCATCAGTCGGGAATAAGCCACAAAAAACCATAGGATTTGCTGTCTTATATCCAGGCAAAGGTTCATTGGCAGGTGAATTTAAAAGAGTAATCGTATCTCCCACCCTCGCATCCGCAACTGATTTTATAGAAGCAGCTAAATAACCAACTTCTCCTGCATGTAATTCATCAACTTGCTGCTGA
Organism: uncultured Prochlorococcus sp.; assembly: GCA_902572825.1. Lineage (GTDB taxonomy): Bacteria > Cyanobacteriota > Cyanobacteriia > PCC-6307 > Cyanobiaceae > Prochlorococcus_A. Next base: position 36,473 of record CACGHD010000012.1, read on the forward strand.
TCAGGAGCCATTATTCCTATCTCATCTAGTTCATAATGTTTCTTACTTGCCATTAATAATATTTTTTCTCTCTTATTTAGAGACCCAGATATCACCCTGAAATAAACAATAACTCCCCTGTACGGATCATAATAAGAATCAAAAATCAGTGCCTTTGTAGGTAGTTTAATTTCATCTTGAGGAGGAGGTACTCTTCTTACGATTGCTTCCAAAATATCTTTAATACCAACTCCAGTTTTTGCTGAACAATTTATTGCATTAGATGTATCAAGTCCAATAATTTCCTCTATTTCTTGTTTTATTTTTTCAGCATCAGCCCCTGGTAAATCAACTTTATTTAAAACAGGAATTATTTCAAGATTATTTTCTAAGGCAAGATAAACATTAGCTAAGGTTTGAGCTTCTACTCCTTGACTTGCATCAACAACAAGTAAGGCTCCTTCACAAGCTTGAAGAGATCTACTAACCTCATAAGAGAAATCAACATGCCCTGGAGTATCTATTAAGTTCAAAACATATTCCTGGGAATCGTCAGCTTTATATTTCATCCTAGCGGCCTGTAACTTGATAGTAATTCCTCTCTCTCTTTCAAGATCCATACTGTCCAAAAATTGTTCTTGCATATCCCTTTGCTGCACGGTACCAGTATCTTGAAGCAATCTATCTGCAAGGGTAGATTTACCATGGTCAATATGAGCGATTATGCAGAAATTTCTAATTTTTGAAACCGATATATCAGTCATATAGAAAGAAAAATTCTCCTCTTATTACATCTTGATTAATATTAGCTAATTAGAATTATGGATGGAAACCAAAAATGGAATTATTTCTTTTTTTAATTTCTTTTATGAAGGTACTATAATTTTCAGAGGCTGATAGTTCTGGATAAATTAAGTCATTTATTTTTTTCTGAAGATTATGCTTATCATGTAAAAATAAAACAGATTTTTCTAGTACCTCAACCATAATTGAAACCGCAGTACTTGCTCCCGGAGAGGCTCCCAACAAAGCAGATAATGATCCATCAGATGAATTTACAATCTCAGTTCCAAATTTCAAAGAACCACCACCTTCAGTTTTTTTAATTATTTGGACTCTTTGACCAGCATTCTTTAAATACCAATCAGAAGGATTAGCTGATGGCATCATATTCTTTAAATTCTCAACTCTTGAGTTATGGTTCTTTAATGATTGTGATATTAGGTAATTAATTAAATCGTTGTTCTTGAAACCAACGTCTAACATAGAAAATATATTATTCTTTTTAATTGAATTAAATAAGTCAAAGTATGAACTTTGTTTTAGAAATTTCGTTGTAAATCCAGCAAAAGGTCCATATAAAAGAAGTTTTTTATTATCAATCCATCTGGTGTCTAAATGAGGCACTGACATTGGTGGCGATCCAATATCAGCTTTACCATAAACTTTTGAGCTATGTTTTTCTGTTAGATCTTTTTTCTCGCAAATAAGCCATTTCCCACTAACAGGAAATCCACCATAATTTTTTGCTTCTGGAATTTTTGATTTTTGTAAATAATTAATTGTTTTTCCACCAGCACCAAGAAAAACATAGCCAGTTCTAATTAAAGTCTTTCTACCTTCAGAACTGATTTCTAGTTCCCATTGTTTTTTATCAATTTTCTTTAAATCTACTAATTCTGTTTTGTATCTAATTTCAACATTTTTGTTTAAAGAAACTAATGACAAATACTCTTTAGTTAAAGCCTCAAAATTAATATCAGTGCCTCTACCTATTCTGGTAGCAGCAATTTGAGTAGATGGATTTCTATCTTTTGTTATTAGAGGAGCCCATGATGAAATTTCATCAAAAGATGTAGAAAATTCCATATCGATAAATTCAGGGTTTTCGGTCATTTTCTGAAATCTTTTTTTTAAAAAAGAAATATTATCCTGACCAGACACAAAGCTAATATGAGGAATAAATTTTAGAAACTTCTTAATATCAATTTTCCCTACTTCATACAATGAGGCCCATAAAGACATGGATGTTTCAAAAGAACGGTTTATTGAGAGCGCTTTATCTATTTTTAGATTTCCTTTTTCATCTAAAGGGGTATAGTTTAATTCGCAATTAGCCGCATGTCCTGTACCTGCATTATTAAAAGCGCCAGTACTTTCACTTCCTGCAGCATTTAATTTTTCTATAATAAGAAATTTTATATCTGGTAAAACTTCTGAAATTAGTAGGGCTAAAGTACTACTCATTATCCCTGCTCCTACTAAGACTGCATCAAAGTAGCTATTATCATTAGTGGGATTTTTAGGTGAAGTCACAACAGAAAATTATCTTTTTTGCAATTAATCAGATTTCTTTCTAGGCTTATTATAAAGTTAATCCAAAATTATGAGTACTGAAACACTCTCGCTGACAAACGAAAATGTAGAAAAAGTCCTTGATGAGCTGAGACCTTTTTTAATTTCTGATGGGGGTAATGTAGAGATTGCAGAAATAGACGGTCCAATTGTCAAAGTCAGACTTCAAGGAGCATGTGGTAGTTGCCCAAGTAGCACTATGACTCTAAAAATGGGTATTGAAAGAAAGTTAAAAGAAATGATTCCTGAAATAAGCGAAGTTGTCCAGGTTTTATAAAAATTATTAACTGGAATATATATTATTTAGTTTTTAATTCCTTCAACAAAGATGATTCCATATCTAGGCAATCAATTGGAAGTCCTTGACCAATAGCGATTAAAAGAGGTGCAAGAATTCCTAAAGTAAAAACTAAATTTGATTGGCTTACATCATATTTACTCAAAGTAAAAGTTATCAAATAAATAATTGAAAAATAAGCATGCAGTGAAAAGAATTCTTTTGGCTTTAACACTGGCCACCTTAAAGTATTTCCCAAGAAATATAAAAAACCTGTCATAAATAAATAGTTACATGAAGATTAAACCAAATATAAACATAAACCTTTTTAGAGACTATTTATAAAAAAATTTACCTAAGATAATAATTAAAAAAACATTAAATCTTCGTTTCTATTTGTAAAAGCTAGACACGCAGTTAAAAATACGCTTATAATAATTTGGTAGCATTTGCTACTTTTTCGTTCACCCTCATTTGAGGGCGCAGTTCGAGTCATACCATGGAACGGGGGATGGCCGTGTTGTCACATCGAAACATGACTACTTTAACTTACAGAGGTAAAAACTACGTTCAAAATAAAGAAGCTGCTAAAAAGCAACTTGTTGAACTTACCTACAGAAGAAACGTATACACCAACAGAATGGATGACGCTTCTTCTAGTAATGAAAAAGCAGAATTAAATTACAGAGGTGTTAATTACACTAAATAATTTAATTAAAAAAATTAAAAGCCCCTTTTTCAGGGGCTTTTTTTTTGGCTATATTTATCAAGAGTCCTTTAAAAAATATGTCCGAAAGTTGCTGTAATACAAACACATCGAATAAAGCACCTAATCAATTCGATCATAAAGATGCGATTCAAGAAAGATATGGCTCAGCCGCACAAGAAAAAGAAAGTTGTCTTTGTACACCAGTTGGGTTTAATCCTGTTTTACTTGAAGCAATTCCTCAAGAGGTTATAGAAAGAGACTATGGTTGTGGTGATCCCACAAAATATGTTCAAAAAAATGATACAGTCTTAGATCTTGGAAGTGGCAGCGGCAAAAATGCTTTCATTTGTGCCCAAATTGTTGGGAAAGAAGGGAAAGTTATTGGAGTTGATCAGAATCCTGACATGCTTTCTTTATCAAGATCAGCCTCTAAAGAAGTTACAAGAAATATAGGTTTCAACAATACAGAATTTCTAGAAGGTTCAATTGAAAAACTTGATGAATTAGATAAAGATTTAAATCCATTAATCGCAGATAAATCAGTTGATATTATTTTAAGTAATTGCGTTTTAAACTTGGTAAGTCCAAAATCTAGAAATAATCTTCTAAATAATATAAAAAGAGTTTTAAACGATAATGGAAGAATTGCGATTAGCGATATCGTCTCTAACAAAAAAGTTCCTTTAAGATTGCAAAATGATCATGATTTATGGACAGGATGTATTAGTGGAGCATGGTATGAGCCAGACTTTATAAGTGATTTTAAAGAACTAGGATTTAAAAATTTAAAATTTGCAGAAAGGAGTGCTGAACCTTGGAAAGTGATTGAGGATATTGAATTTAGAACAGTAACTTTAGTGGGCAATATTTAAAAAATTCAAGAGTTGAAAATATAATATAAATTTCCATGAGAAATAATCTAAGAGATCAAATACCCGCATTAAAAAATAAGTATTATTTCAACTATGGCGGTCAAGGACCATTACCAAAATCTTCTCTAGAAGCAATAGTTAAAACTTGGGAAATTATCCAAGATTTAGGACCATTTACCAATGATATGTGGCCTTTTATTTACAAAGAAATATTGACCACAAAAAGAATCATTGCGCAAAAATTAGGTGTCAATTCAAAGAATGTAGCTTTTACCGAAAATATCTCTTCCGGTATGATTTTGCCCTTTTGGGGAATAAAAGTAGAAGAGGGAGAAGAGTTGTTAATAAGTGACTGTGAACATCCTGGAGTAGTGGCTGCAAGTCGAGAATTTTGCAGAAGAAATAAATTAATATTCAAAATTTTGCCAATCCAAAAAATTAAAAATCTAAACGACGAAAATATAATTTTAGAGATTTTGAGAAATCTAAATAGTAAGACTAAAATCCTAATTATTTCTCATATCTTATGGAACTTTGGATATAAAATTCCTTTAAAACAAATTTCTATCGAATTAAAAAATAATCGAGAAAATTCTTATTTACTTGTTGATGGTGCTCAAACCTTCGGGCACATAAATATTGAAAAAGAAGTTTTTTATTCTGATTTATATTCAATAACTTCTCATAAATGGGCATGTGGACCAGAAGGACTTGGAGCCATTTATGTCTCAGATAGATTTATTAATGAAACAGATCCCACCATAATTGGTTGGAAATCATTAAAAAAAGAACAAGGCATTTATGAGCCTTCAGATAATCTTTTTCATGATGATGCAAGGAAATTTGAAATAGCTACCTCTTGTATTCCTTTACTTGCTGGTCTCAGGAATTCTTTAGGTATTTTGGATAAAGACTGCCATGTAAAAGAAAAAAACAAAAATATCAGAAAATTAAGTGGAAAACTTTGGGATGAATTAAATCAATTAAACGGGGTTGAATTAGTTTTAGAAAAAAAATATCTAAATGGGATTGTTAGTTTTAATATTGAAAATATTAAAGATAAGGATAAATTTGTAAAGAAACTTGGAGAAAAAAAAATTTGGATAAGAGTTTTAGAAGATCCAAAATGGTTTAGAGCATGCGTACATCAAATGACTACAGAAGCTGAGATTGATTTACTTTCTAGGGAAATTAAAAAAATTATAAATTAAATAATTAGAAATTTTTTTGATTAGTGACTCTTGCATTTCAATAAAATAAAGAGAATATAAAGAAAATGATAATTCAAATGGAATCAATTAAACCCCC
>CACGHD010000013.1 GCA_902572825.1 uncultured Prochlorococcus sp.
ACTTAACAATTGGTGGTATTATTGATTTTTGGGAGAGTGACTAAAAATTTTAACTTCAAAAATTTATTTAGAAACTTTGTTGAAGGTATAGTGTAATTAGTCTTGAATAAAGAATGTAATGTGGAAAGAAAGAGAATCACCTTTGAGGATTGAAAAAAGATTTGAATTTAATCAATACTCAAAAATTAGTAAATTCATGGGGGAAATTGAGAAATTATGTAAAGAAAGGGATATCTATCCAAATATCAGCTTCGGTAAGAATTTTGTAAGTATTTCGATATTTTTAGATAGTAAAGAAATATCAGAAAAGGAAAGAGACTTTTCAAAGGATATTGATAAATATTATTTAGAAGATTAGTCCTTTTTAATAATTATTCGGCTTTGCAATATCTCTTTTGATTAAAGCCATTAAATATGTGGGAGCTTTATATCTACCAGGTAGACATCTATTTAAAGTTTCAAGATGACCCCAACACACCGTCTTTTCAATATCTTTAACTGAGTTACCTTTTAAAATTAATAATCTAAGAGCTTTGCAAAATAAAGGATAACCTGCTTCTAGTTCATCTATATTAAGCTTTGCTGCTGACATAGATCAAAGATGAATTATCAACTAATAATCTATACAACTATGGTGCACAATTGGTTCATATTTCAAATTTCTCAATAATTAGAAATTAATCTAGAAATGCGATGCAATCTATTTCAACTAATACTCCTTTTGGTAGAGATGAAACTTCCACGCAAGCCCTTGCTGGAGGATTCTCAATATTAAAAAAATCACTATATATTTTATTTACAATTTGAAAATTGCTTAAGTCCGTTAAATAAATAGTTGTTTTTATTACATCCTCAATTTTGGCTCCACCAGCTTTAAGAACCTCTGCGAGATTTTTTAAAACTTGAATAGTTTCCTTTTCTATATCACCTAAACATGTTATTTCGTTTAAAGCTGGGTCTATTGCAATTTGACCAGAACAATAGATAAAATCCCCAGCTTTTATTGCTTGATTATAAGGTCCAACTGGATCTGGAGCATTTGATGTTTTAATTACTTGCTTGGGAGACATTTGTTTAAGAAGATACCTATCTATTTAAATTAAACCCATAAATCTTTATTTGCTCTTAAAAAAGTAAATTCTTCTAAATTTTTTGCTCTTAAGAAAAGGTTTATTTTCATCTCATCATCCAGTAAAAATGGGATTGTCAATTCATTAAGAGAAAGTTTTTTTTCAACTTCGGAAAGTTTATTTTTTATATCTTTATCTTTTGGCTTGAGATTCAATGCCCACAATATATTTGCCTTTGTATATTCATGTGCACAATATATAAGAGTATTTTTTGGTAAAGATTTGATTCTTTCTAGTGAAGAATACATTTGTTGATAAGTCCCCTCAAAAATTCTTCCACAGCCTCCAGAAAATAATGTGTCACCAATAAAAAGAACAGGATTTTCCCCATTCAAAAAGAAGGCAATATGTGAGCTTGTATGTCCTAATACCTCAATTATTTTTACTTCTTCACCTAAAATATTTAAAATTTCTCCATCTCCTACAGATACATTTTGAAAAGGTATTCGCTTTTTTTCTTTGGAGGAAGCAATCACCTTTACATTTGGCCATCTTTTAATAAGAGACTTTGTCCCTCCTATATGGTCAGAGTGATGATGAGTTTGCAAAATAGCTTCTAAGTGAAAATTGTTTTCATTTATATATCTAATAACTGGTTCGTGAACAGATGGATCTACAACCACAACTGATTTATCTTTTACCAACAACCAAATGACGTTATCACTTAAAACTCTAAGACCGATTATATTTCGAGCTTTATTAAATTCCATTGTTAACTTAGAATAAAGAATCTTTGGAAGAAATTGATCTATGTTTACTATAGCTTTACCAAAAGGAGCTCTGTTAAAAGATTCAATTTCAACTTTTAAAAGAGCTGGGTTAGATTTCTCTGGTGCTTTGGACGTAAATAATAGATCATTAACCTTTGAATCAAATTGCAAACGGGCAAAAGCTTTATTAGTAAGAAATGGAGATGTGCCTGTTTATGTCAGTTATGGGCAGGCTGATTTGGGTATCGTTGGGTATGACGTTTTACGAGAATCTGAATTAAAAGTCGCAAAGTTATTAGATTTAGGATTTGGTGGTTGTCATATGTCGTTGGCGGTTAAGAAAAATAGCAATTATTCAAAACCAACTGATCTCCCAGCGAATTGTAAAGTGGCAAGTAAATTTATAAAAACAGCAAGATCTTATTTTGAAGAATTAAATATTCCTGTAGAAATAGTTCATTTGACAGGATCAGTCGAGCTTGGTCCTATTACAGGTATGGCAGAGGCAATAGTTGATTTGGTAGCAACAGGAAAGACTCTTAAAGAGAATGGTTTAATTAAAATAGATAATCTTTATTACTCGACTGCAAGACTAATTGGAAATCCTTTATCTATGAGGTTAGATGATAATCATCTCAGAGATACGATTTTATCAATAGAATCTACTAACGTTACATAAAAATCAAGCTAAATGTTTAGTGATTTAAGAAGGATTAAAAAGTTAGGTAAATATTTAACTAAAGATAAAAAAACAATCTATCTAATCTTGATAGTTTTGTTACCTGTTTCTTTCTCTGGAGCTATCCAACCGTTATTAGTTGGTCAAGCAATTACCATTCTCAAAAACGAAACTACAGATGTATGGCTAAGTAAAACTTTCTTTGGGCAGTCAATTAATGCCATAATCCTAACTTTATTTATAACTGTTATTTTTAGGTTGTTTTTGCAAGGATACCAAACCTACAATATCCAAGCGGTGGGTCAACGTTTGACAGCAAGGATAAGAAGAGAACTTTTTGATCATTCAATATCTTTATCCCTTAAATATCACGATAAAATGCCTGTAGGGAAATTATTAACGAGATTAACAAATGATGTTGATGCTTTAGCTGAGGTTTTTGGTAGTGGGGCAGTTGGAGTTATTGCTGATTTTGTAAGTCTCATAGTAATTTCTTTGACAATGCTTTCAATTGATAGAGGGCTTGCCATTTTACTATTATTAACTCAGATTCCTGTTTCATATTTTATTATTTGGCTTCAAAAACGCTATAGAAAGGCCAATTATCAAGTGAGAGAGGAGTTATCTCAACTCAACTCTGATTTTCAAGAGAATCTTCAGGGTTTAGAAGTCGTTCAGATGTTCAGAAGAGAGGCTTTTAATAGCAAGAAATTTTCCAAAACTGGAGTTGCTTATAAGAAAGCAGTTAATGGAACAATATTCTATGACAGTAGTATTTCGGCATTTATAGAATGGATTTCTCTTGCCGCAGTTTCCTTGGTTTTGGCAGTTGGAGGATATCTTGTTACTTCTGGAAATATCGGTTTAGGAACATTAACAACCTTTATTTTATATTCCCAAAGACTTTTTGAACCTTTAAGGCAGCTTGCAGAAAGATTTACTCAAATACAAGGAGGTTTAACAGCTGTAGAGAGAATAAACGAATTATTGGATGAAGAAATACAGATTAAGGACTCAACTTCTGCAAAACATTTTTTTGAAAATGCTAAAAATGTAAATAAACAATTTAAGGGCAAAATTGAGTTCAAGAATGTTAATTTTTTCTACAACGAAGGAGAACATATCATAAAGAATTTATCTTTCAAGATCAATTCAGGCGAGCATGTGGCCTTTGTGGGCCCAACTGGTTCAGGTAAGACGACCATAATAAGATTATTATGTAGATTGTATGAACCTCAATCAGGCCAAATTTTAATCGACGATATAGATATCAAAGATATTCCTATTGCAACTCTTAGAAATATGTTGGGAGTAGTTTTGCAAGATACCTTTATCTTTAGTGGAAATGTCGCAGATAATTTAAAACTAAATTCGAATGTAGACAATCTTGATTTAGAAAATCTTTGTAACGAATTAGGGTTAGATAATTTATTAAAAAAATTACCAGAAGGTTTGAACACCTTACTAAGAGAAAGAGGGGGAAATCTCTCTTCTGGAGAGAGACAACTTCTTTCAGTAGCTCGAGTAGCTATTAGAAATCCTGTTGTTTTAATAATGGACGAAGCAACAGCTTTTATGGATCCCTCTACAGAGGCTACTTTGCAGAGAGATCTAGAGAGAATTCTGTCAAAAAGAACAGCCTTAGTAATAGCTCACAGATTAGCAACTATTGAAAGTTCTGATAGGATTTTAGTATTAAAAGGGGGATTATTAGTTGAAGAGGGAACACATACTGAATTGAGACTGAAAAAGGGTTTATATTTTCAGCTCTCTGAGCTTCAACAAAAAGGATTCGTTAATTTTTAATGATTTTTAGAAACCAAGGATCGTTAATAAGAAAATCAAACACTTTATCAAGGGATGAGCTGATAGATCTCTATGGTTTAAATTCTTATGAATTCACTCAAACAAATAAAGAAGAAATATTTGTATGTAGTAAAAATAAAGATTTAGATCTTATAGAACTAGATCAACTTTTGCAAACTGTTGGTTGGAGTAGAAGACCTATAAGGAGGGTAAAAAGAGCTTTAGATTTCAGTATTTTGGTGGTTGGGTTATGGCGTCATGATGATAAATTCCCAAGACTAGTAGGATTTGCAAGATGCACTGGCGATGGAATTCTAGAAGCAACAGTTTGGGATGTGGCTATAAACCCTGTCTATCAAGGACTTGGATTGGGGAAAGAGTTAATGAAATATGTCCTAAAAGAATTAAAAAATATTGGAATTTCTAAGGTAACCCTTTTTGCTGATGCTGAAGTGGTTTCATTTTACAAAAGACAAGGTTGGACTTTAGAGCCTAGAGGTTCTAAATGTGCTTTTTGGTATGCAAATTAATCATTTTTTGTAGTATTCAGAATATATAGATTTTAAAGATTCACCTTTTAACCATCTTCTTCTAAAGTGCCAGTTCTTAATTGCTTGGAGAAAAATATTAGTTCTTTCCCATTTCCTTGGACTTATAAAAATGGGTAAATCTAATTGTTTTAAATCTTTTTTTTTGTTTAATCTCCTTAAAAAATCTACATCTTCCATCAAAGGTATCTTTCTAAAACCATTATTCTTAAAGTAGGTAGTCCTATGAATTATTAAACCTTGATCACCATAGGGCTGTTTAAAAAATTTACTTCTAAAATTCACGAGAATTTCGAGGACTCTATAAACTATCTTTTTGTGATTAATTCTGAATTCAAAATAGTAAATACTATTCTTGTTTCCCTCTACATATAAATTAATTTTTCTAAACCAATCATGATTTAATCTTGTATCCGCATGCAAAAATATGAGCCAATCTCCTTTTGAATTCTTAGCACCAATATTTAATTGTAAACCTCTATTCCTTTCTTTGGATATAAATACTTTCGCCCCATAAATATTTGCTATGTCAATAGTTTTATCTTGACTTCCACAATCAACAATTATGATTTCGCTCTCTTTCTGAATACTTGACAAGTCTGAAAGCAATAATGGCAAATTATTAGCTTCATTTATAGTTGGAATGATAATTGAGAATTGAGACAATTTGATTACTTTCTGTTTTCGATATCAAATATTGTATCTATATCTATTTTATTGTCTAAAATCTTATATTTCAATTTTGTAGACGCTAAATTATCAATTGTATTTTGAAGAACATTTTCTGTACCCCACCTAATGTTAATAAAAGGTAAATATAGATGCGTTGAAATTATTTTTTCTGATAAACCAATAAGCCAATATCCTCCATCATTAGATGGCCCTAAAATGAGATCATTTTGTTGAAGCTCTTTTAGGGTATTCAATAAATCTTGATGGCATAAATCTGGCAGGTCAGTACCAATAAAAATAATATTTTTGATCTTATGTCTAGCACAAAATTTTTTATTGATAATTATTTGCCTTTTCATTTTTTCTCCCAAGCAGCCTTTTCCCTGCAAATTAAATTTTTTGATGCCTAATTCTCTAGACCATTTTCTACAATTTCCTACTCCCAAACCAGTTATGGCAATAGAAATATCAATTAGTTTATTTTTTTGAAGAAAATTTGCGACTGAAATTGTATGTCTGGTCATCACACATTGTACTTTCGCCGAATTACTTTTACCTATATCTTTTGATAATCTTGTTTTGCATCTCCCAAAACCATGCCATTTCGCCATGATAATGAGTAATGCTTTATCCAATACTTTAGTGAGTTTTAAAATAATTATATGCCAATAAAAAAAATATAAAATTTATTTTTATAAATTTAGTCGATGCTTTGTTAAGTAATTTTAAATTTATCGTGATCTTATGATTTGATAATGGCCAATTAAAAAATTCCAACTAGATTAATAATCTATTGAATAAAATTTTGCAAGCAATTAATCCTATTTGGGCGGAAGTTCAACAATTACTCCAAAAAACTTTAAGTAAGCCTTCATTTGAGACATGGATAAGGCCAGCTAAATTTAACTGTTTTGAGGATGGCCTATTGACTTTAATCGCTCCGAATACATTTTCCAGTGATTGGTTAAGAAAGAATTATTGTGAAACTATTGAAAAAGCTGCAAAAGAAATCTGCGGCCATGATGTAAAAGTTGTTTTTAAATCTGAAACGAATCCCTGCAACGATTTAACAAATGAAGAGAAAACTAAAGAACAAAACTTTATTCATAAAAAAAGGCCTTTTTCTAGTAATAACCAAAATAATTCTTCAAAAATTCAATTCAAAAATCCTAATGGCTTAAATTTACGCTACGTATTTAAAAGATTTGTTGTAGGTCCAAATAGTAGGTTGGCTCATGCTGCAGCTTTAGCCGTTGCCGAATCTCCTGGTAGAGAATTTAATCCATTATTTATTTGTGGTGGAGTAGGTCTTGGTAAGACTCATTTAATGCAAGCAATAGGTCATTATCGAGTAGAAATAGATCCAGAAGCAAAAGTAAAATATGTATCTACAGAGACTTTTACTAACGACGTTATTAGTGGTATTAGGCGAGATGGAATGACAGCTATTCGAGATAAATATAGAAATGTAGATTTGATTTTAATAGACGATATACAGTTCTTAGAAGGCAAAGAGTATACACAGGAAGAATTCTTTCATACTTTTAACGCTCTTCACGAATCAGGAAGTCAAATAGTTATCGCAAGTGATAGGCCCCCGAATCAATTGTCCGGAATTCAGGAGAGATTAATTTCTAGGTTCTCGATGGGTATGACTGCAGATATTCAACCACCTGACCTTGAAACGAGGACAGCCATCCTTCAAAAAAAGGCAGAACAAGAGAGTATGAATCTGCCAAGAGATTTAATTCAATTTATAGCAGGAAGATTCACTTCGAATATTCGAGAATTGGAAGGAGCATTTACTAGAGCAGTTGCATTTGCATCAATAACAGGCTTGCCAATGACAGTCCAATCAATTGCTCCAATGCTTGATCCGAATAGTGTTGGAGTAGTTGTTAGTCCAAAACAAGTTATTAATAAAGTGTCAGATTTCTTTAAAGTTTCTACTGATGAATTGATTAGTTCAAGTAGGAGAAAACCTGTAAGTCAAGCTAGGCAAATAGGTATGTATCTTATGCGACATGGAACGGATCTAAGCTTACCAAGAATTGGAGATGAATTTGGGGGCAAAGACCATACAACAGTTATGTATGCTATTGAACAAGTTGAAAAAAAATTATCTATTGATCCTAATATTGCAAGTCAAGTTCAAAAAATAAGGGATTTACTTCAAATAGATTCAAGAAAAAATTTATAGTTTTATTATTAACTAGAAATGAAATTTATAGGATCTTGATCATATCTATCCCTGAAAGGTATCTTATCTATTTCATTGATATCGCTTAGTGATTCAATTTTATTTAGTGATTGTCTTAATAACCTTGCCGAAATAATTGGCATATCTCTTGGAACCGAAATTCTATTTTTTAAGTATTTTAAGGAGATTCCTGAAAGTTTTTTAGGGATTGATACTTCGCCTGTGATCATATGGGTCAAAGCTGATCTCAATGATTCCTCAAAGTATTCTTTATTATATGGGTTCACTTTTAGTAAATTGTCTTTATGCTTTATTACTCTTTTAAGAGCAATTTTTGCGAAATATTTTGAATCATAATTTTTATTAAATTCATAATTACCAAGACCCTCCCCAATATCTATTAGCTTAGAGAAAGTAATCTGTTTTTCATTACTTTCTTTATAACATCCTCCCATTTGTGGGGGTAAATCATGAGAGTGAGTATGAAAATCTCCTTGAGTGCCTCTATAAGCACTTGTACCTTCAAAAAGGGTAAGCCAGTTATTTACATGACGGTAATTAAACCTTAAATTAAACCCTTTATAATAAATTAATGATGCATTCATTCTCTCCATGTAAGGTATAAAAATTATATCTCCAACACCAGGCCCTATATCACCCGTATTAGATACTGATGGATCAACAAACCCTGATTTTGATCTACTTAAGATTTCATCGAGTTTAGAAATGGATTCTTTAAATCTTTTTTTTCTAAAAGAGTTATCTACAAAGTTAAAGCTTTCTCGGCAGAGCCAATTACACCATGATTTGAAAATTTCTCTTTCTAATTCTCGAATTTTGATAAGGTGATTAGATATTATAAAAGATCCAAGTGCTCCAAATTCATTTTCTAAAAAAGCTATAATGTTGTCGCTTTCAGTTATAACTTGCCCGTTAAATTCAATTGCAGGTAATTTACCCGATCTGACTTTTTCAAGGAACCAACTCTCTTTTTGACCATAGCAAAACATATTTATTTTTTTAACTCTGTATGGAATTCTCTTGAATTCAAGCCATAACCATATTTTCTGACAGTAAGGACACCAAGAATGCCGATCTCTGTAAAGGGTGACTAATACATCATTTTCATCATGTCCAAATAATCTTAAATTTGTGTAGGAATTATTTATACCATGGACTCTATCAAGATCTTCAACTTCAAATTTATTCAAATCATCCCATGTCAAAATCTCATTCATTATTTGAATTAAAGCTATAAACTAACGTTATAATAATTCATTAAAAAAAGTCTTGGAATTTGAATTTGATTTAATTGTTGTTGGAGCTGGATCTGGAGGACTCGCGGCGGCTAAACGTGCGGCTAGTTATGGAGCAAAAGTCGCAATCATAGAAGTAAATCAAATAGGAGGAACTTGTGTAATTAGGGGATGTGTTCCAAAAAAATTGATGGTTTATGCAGCTAGAAGTAAAAAAAATATGGATTCTTCTGAAGGATATGGATTAAAAAATGAAGGTATTGATTTTGCATCAAATATTTTATTGAAGAATATTAGAGAGGAGGTTTCTAGATTAAGTGATTTACATAGAAATTCTTTAAAAAAATTGAATGTAACTGTTTTTGAGGGATTAGGAAGATTTACGACTCAAAATGAATTAGAAATTATTTGTCCACAAACGAAGAAGATTAAAAATAAAATAAGTTCAAAAAAGATTCTTATTTCAGTTGGAGGTAAACCAAAGAAATTAAATATTCCTGGGGTTGATTTGGCATGGACTAGTGATGATATCTTTGAATTAGAAAAGTTTCCTAAATCAATATTAATAGTAGGTGGAGGATATATTGCTTGTGAATTTGCTTCCATTTTCAGAAATTTAGGTACTGAAGTAACACAATTAATTAGAGGTCAACATTTACTTAATGGTTTTGATGAGGATCTCTCTTTATGCCTAGAGGAATCACCTACTTTTACAAATATCAATATAATCTCCAATACTCAATTGAAATCTATCAAAAGAGTAAATGGAAATGTGGAATCTACCCTAGACTCGGGGGATAAACTCATAACTAATAATATCCTTATTGCAACAGGAAGAGAACCTAATCTTTTGCCTTTAAATTTAGATTTTTTAAATCTAAAGATGGATGGCCAATATTTAGATGTTGATGAACTTAATCAAACAAGCAACGCAAATATTTTTGCAGTCGGCGATATCACAAATAAACCAAACTTAACTCCAGTAGCAATAGAACAAGGTAGAGTTTTTTCGGATAATTTTTTTAATGACCAAAAAAGAAAAGTAAATTATGAATATATTCCTAAGGCTGTTTTTACTATTCCTGAAATTTCAACAGTTGGTTTAAGTGAGAAAATAGCTAAAGAGATTTACTCTGAAAAAAATATAAAAATTTTCAAATGCAAATTTACACCTATGTCTAATACCTTTAAAAAGAATAAATCAAAATGTATGTTGAAGATCGTTGTTCATAAGCTAACCGACAAAGTCTTGGGATGTCATATGTTTGGAGAAACATCATCTGAGATTATTCAAATGGTATCAATTTCATTAAATGCAGGAATAACAAAAAAAGACTTTGATATTACTATGGCTTTGCACCCAACTATCTCAGAAGAATTTGTGACTATGTATGGATAAAATTATGAATTAGAAAATTTTAATTTTTCTTGAACAATCAGAAACACTATAAGTAACCCAAAGTAAATAAATAAACCTATCCTTAACTCAGAAAGGAAGTTAAATCCATTCAGGAAAAGTATCTTATCGAGAATGTAGAAAATATAAAGATTAAGCAAAATAAATCCCTCAATTCTGGTGATTTTCCCTTTGCTCCAGAAAATTGGTAAGCATGCAAAGGTAGTTAAAACCATAAAAGGTAAGTCAACTTTTATTAGACTTTGTTCAATTACTAAACCTTTAAATCCTGAAAAAATACTGCAACTTCCAAGAATAAGAAGTTGATTGAGCAAATTGCTTCCTACTACATTCCCAATCGCAAGATCTGTTTTTCCTTTAAATGCGGCAATTATTGAAGTTACTAATTCTGGTAAAGATGTCCCAGTGGCTACAATAGTTAAACCAATAACAATTTCATTTACACCCAAAAGAGTAGCAAGCGTTTGAGAACCATTTACTAAAATATTTGAACCAAAGCTTAAAAGAAATATTCCTAATATTAACTTTAGTAAAATATTAAGCTTCCCTTTATTGTTAGCTGTTAATTCTTCTATTTCTGGTTCAGCATCTTTTGTCTCCTCTCCTTTCTCATTTATGGTATTGATTTCCCATATTGTATTTAAGATTAAACAAAATATTAGAAATACCCCTGCTTGCAATGTTATTAAGCCTGTTGATGACATAGCCCAAACTGCACATGAAATTGCCATTAAAAGAGGTACATCTCTCCTAACTATTCTGCTTTTTACCTTAAGAGGTGTTATCAATGAGCTTATACCCAAAACAACGAGAACATTAAAAATATTGCTTCCAATAACATTGCTTGCCGCAAGCGAATCACTGCCTTTTAAAATTGAACTTAAACTTACTAACAACTCAGGAGAGCTTGTTCCAAGAGAAACAACTGTTAAACCAATTACTATTTGAGGTATTCCTAAAATTAAAGATAAATATATAGCTCCTTGAATGAAGAACTCTCCTCCCGCAAAAAGTAGAACTACGCCTAACACTATTTCTATTATTGGAAATAAAAAATCACTCATATTTAGGCTTTTATTAAGATAATAAAAAAACTCATAATTGTTTAATAACTATCCTCGAATATCTATAATTTATTGTCAATTTTAATTTGTTGTTAAAATTGATTAAATAGAAAAAATTTTGAAGACTTTAACCATAATAAAACCTGATGATTGGCATCTACATCTAAGAGAAGGTCTTGTATTAAAAAATATTATTCATTTTACTTCAGAACATTTTGGGAGAGCCATTGTCATGCCAAATACTAAAATCCCCATAACGTCAATCAATAGCGCTATTTCTTATAAGAAATCTATTATTGAAGCGTTACCAGAAAGTTCTAAGTTTGAACCCCTAATGACAATGTATCTTACAGATGAAACTGATAAAGGAGAACTAATAAATGGTTTTAAAAATAATGTATTTTTTGCAGCAAAATTATATCCTGCTAACGCTACCACAAATTCCAGTCATGGAGTTAGGAAAATAGAAAATTTATATAAGATCTTTGAATCAATGCAAGATTCTGGAATTCCTCTTTTAATTCATGGGGAAGTGACTGATTCTGAAGTAGATGTATTCGATAGAGAAGAAGTTTTTATAGATAAAGAACTCTCTCAAATCACTAAAAGATTTCCAAAATTAAAAATCGTTTTAGAACACATAACTACCTCTTATGCAGTGAATTTTGTTCAAGAAAATAATATTGGAGCAACTATCACTCCGCATCATTTACATATAAATAGAAATGCAATGTTTTTTGGAGGTTTAAATAGTGATTTTTACTGCTTACCAGTTGCTAAGAGGGAAAATAATAGACTTGCTTTAAGGAAAGCTGCAACAAGTGGGAAAAAATGTTTTTTCTTGGGAACTGACTCAGCTCCACATCTTAGGAAGTGGAAAGCTTTTTGTGGATGTGCAGGTATTTTTAATTCACCAGTAGCAATAGAAAGCTATTTAACGGTATTTGAAGAGGAGGATGCTCTAGATAATTTTGAAAAATTTGCAAGTTTGAATGGCCCTAAATTTTATAATGTGCCCCCAAATAAAGAAAAATTAAAATTAGTTTCTAGACCTAATAAAATTCAAGAATTTATCGATGTTGTTGAAGAAAAACAAACTGTAGGACAAATAAAACCATTTCATGCAGGTGAAACTTTACAATGGCAAGTAGAAGGGATATTAAAATAAAAAATTAGATTTAAACTGAGAATAAAAAGTGTAAATTTTCAAATTTTTCTTGGATAAATGGGATACTTTCAGCTGCGATTAGAAATCGCAAATTCCCTTGGGAGTGTTCGGAATTGGTAGACACGCCGGACTTAAAATCCGTATTAAATTGTTGTAGATTGTGGAAGGGTTTAACTGAAAAGTGTATCCCTCTCTTGTTTTTTTAGTGTACGAAAGTGTACAAAAATATCTGCAGAGATTAGTTGTGAGGGATAATTATATTTTCAAAAATATTTACTAAATATTCACTTAGTTTTTTCGATTGGAAACGCTACTGCTAGTCCAAGATATATCAAAATTGGTATTCCAAAAGTGAAACAAGCGCCTACAAAAAAAACTAAACGCCAGAATAAGGCATTACCTCTGTTTGATTTTTCGAGACCTTTACAGACTCCTAAAAACCAAGCGCCTTTTTTTGTTCTTATTATCGAGGTCATTTAAAAATTATTATCTATAAGAAAACTACCAGTTAGTAGTTAATTTATCAGTGAATGTATGCAGACTTTTAAATACCGTAATCCAATGAGTCTACAGGTTTCAAAATCATCACTTTTTACATCAAATTTTGTCTAAGTTTACATCCGTTGTTACAATAAATTAGCTGAAAAGCCTTGGGAGTGTGGCGGAATTGGTAGACGCGCCGGACTTAAAATCCGTCGAGCGATTTAGCTCGTGGGGGTTCAAGTCCCCCCACTCCCATTATTTAATTATTTATTTTTTAGTTCTGACGATAACTTCCAATAGTTGTTATGTTTTAACTATAGAACCATAAATCAAAATGGAAAGTTTTTTCAATAATTCATTCGCTACTTTAATTACATATATTGGAATTATTTCTACCTATTTATTGGTTATTCCATTATTACTATTTTACTGGATGAATAATAGATGGAATATTATGGGTAAATTTGAAAGATTAGGAATTTATGGCCTTGTATTTCTTTTCTTTCCAGGTTTAATTTTATTTTCTCCATTTTTAAATCTTCGACTAAAAGGAAGTGGCAAAGGGTAAATAATTGACTAAAGGTAAAGTAATACAAATAGGTTTATTTATTTCATTAATAGGATTAATTAGTTATAAATTTGCACCGCAAATTGGTATCGACAATTTTACAGCCACTACTCTCTCAAGTTGTATCTTGATTTTGATTGTTATTACTTGGGTAACATCTTATGTTTATAGAGTTGTAAATGGAAAAATGACTTTTATGGAACAAAGGAAGCGTTATAGAAAAGAGTATGAAAAAGTTGTTAATGATAAACTAGAAACCAAATTCAACGCATTGCCAAAGGAAGAGCAGCAAAAACTAATGGAAGATCTTGAGAAAAATCCATAAATTTTTTATAGAAAAACATCTAAAAATTATGAAAGACAAAAAAATGCAAATTACTAAAAATAAATCTTTATCTAAGGTAGATGAGAAGTTTTGTGACTTAAAAAATAAAAAAAAATTAGCTTTGATGCCTTTTATAATGGCTGGGGATCCCAATATTGAAGTAACTTCTGAGATCTTATTAAGGTTACAAGAAAATGGGGCTGACCTTATTGAATTAGGTATACCTTACAGTGACCCACTTGCAGACGGACCTGTTATTCAATTGTCAGCCTCTCGCGCCTTAAAGTCAGGTACTAGTACAAGAAAAGTTATTAAACTTTTAGAGTCTTTAAAAGGTAAATTAAATATTCCCATCATCCTTTTTTCTTACCTAAATCCATTGCTATGTTTTGGCTTTGAAAAGTTTTGTGAGATGGCATCTAATGCTGGAGTTTCTGGACTAATAGTTCCTGATCTCCCTTTAGAGGAAGCTTTTAAATTTTCTAAAATAGTTAGTAACCATTCAATGGACTTGATTTTATTGGTAGCTCCAACTACTCCTTTTGAAAGAATGAAACAAATATCTAATCATACAAAAGGCTTTACTTATTTGGTAAGTGTCACAGGTGTCACTGGTGAGAGAATTAAAATGGAAAATAGGGTAGAAAATCTTATTGCTAAATTAAAAGATGTAAATAGCAATCCAATTGCTGTTGGGTTTGGAATATCCACTCCAGAACATGTTAATAAAGTTCGTAAGTGGGGAGCAGATGGAGTAATTATTGGGAGTGCATTTGTAAAACGTATTTCTAGTTCAAGTGAAAAAGATGTCGTCGATCATATTGGTGAATTTTGTAAAGAAATGCGTTTAGCTGCAGATCAAAAAAAATAAATACAAAGATAGTTTATTAATTAAAAAACTTAATTAAAGAAAATTGATTAAAAATGCTATATCCAAATTATTTTTGTTGTCTTTAAGATTCTTCTGTAGGTAATAATCTGATTTGTTTTTTTCCAAGCTTAATTTCAAATTCATCACCAGCTTTTAAATCTAGAAGTGCTGTATATGCTTTCCCAATCAAAAGATTTCCGTTTCCTTGAACTGTTGCAATATAACTTAGCTTTCTTCCTCCTTTGCCAATACCTGCAACTCCAGAGTCACCAAGATTAACTCCTTTTGCTTCTAGAAGTGCTTCATAAAATGCTGTAAAATTTAGGCGTTCACCTCCATTTTTCTTGGTGGAAACGTATCCACAGGCGCGAACTAGGTCAGATTTGCTAACATCACCAAGTTCTTTAACTTTTGCAAGGAGATCGCTTCCAGTTAGCATAATTAATTAAAAGAAAGTTGTATTAAATAACATAGCAATTTGTGCGTAATATATGCAATTATTTATTATGTACTTATTCTATTATTTATCTTTAAAAATGGAAAAGTTTGTAGTTTTTGGAAAGTATTGTGAAGATGCCATTATTAAAAGGGGACCGTTTCGTGAACAACATCTAAATAGACTTAAAAACTTAAAAGATCGAGATATTCTAGTTACATTAGGACCAACTAAATGTACCAAATATTTGTTTGGAATTTTTAAGGCTAATGATGAAAATGAGTTGAGAGATCTTATTGAGGATGATATATATTGGGAAAAAGGTATATGGATTAATTATGATATTTATCCTTGGATTCAGGCATTTTAAATATTATTTACGAAAATATTTTATTAATTATTAATTATTAATTGAAAAAAATTAATTTAAATAAAAATACATAATATTTTCGCTTTAATAATTTAATTATTTATTATATTTAAAAATTAAAACGATATTTATTTAAAGGTAAGTTTTTAAATGAGTATTATTATTTTAAACTAAAAATAATATTTTAAATAATATTTATTCACAAGTATCTTTAGTTATCTGGTTTACTAATGAGTCAATATCTAATTGATTATATGGTGATGTTTGTTTTTTCTCTGGATAATCATTTTTGAAATTGTTTAACCAATTTTGTTCAATCCTTATGAGATTTTTTGCAATATTGAACATACCGCCTTTTTTATATAAATCTTTAATCTTAATCATAATCTCAGATGTTCTGCTTGATTTAATATTTAATTCATTTGCTAAATCTTTTTGGTTAAATCCATGAGATTTCAACCAATCCTTAATAAAGGAGATGAGTTCTCTTTCCTCCTGTTGAGATAATTTACTCATTTAATAAAAAGGGAATAACTTATTAAGCTTGGTCTCTGCTCTTGCTCTAATTGAAGGAGTCATATATTTGCCCCATATACTAAGTACGGCTGTGAGGGCAACAAAATCATCACTAAAACCAACTAAAGGCATAAAGTCAGGGAAAAGGTCAAACGGCATAATTAAATAAGCTAAGGCAGCCATTAAGGAAACTCTTACTTGTGCTGGAGTAAAAGGATCTATAGCCATCTCCAAAACTTCTAATGCAGGCTTTGCAATTGTTCTTCCTGCTTTAATAAGAATCTTGATAATGATATTCTCATCGAATGTTGAGCTTTCTAAAACTTCAGCATCATAAATTTTTTCTTTGTTTTTGTAATTCTCTGCCATCCTTATCTATGGAATTTAGATTTTTTGATTGAATTTTTAGCTAATACTATCAACTAAACCGTTCTGTATTCCTGCTTTTCTAAGTTTTCTTAAAGCACGTTGAACGACTTGTCGGCAATATTCCCTACTACAACTCATATGTCTCGCAACTTCAGCTAAAGTTCTCCATTCGTTAGAACCATCTAATCCAAATCTTAGGCTTACTATTTTTCTTTCCTTTTCAGTTAAATTTGCTTTATCTAATAACTTCCAAGCTGAGGCTGTCCTTTCGGCTAATTCGGCTAATTCCATTGGGGGAGTTTGATCACTTGGAAGAATATCAACTAGCTCAGAGGGATCTGACTTTGATTTGACAGTGCCTTGGAGACTAACAGTAATGCTTCTCAATTCACAGGAAAGGAGTTCATCAATTTCCTCCTTTGTTATTTTCATCTCTTCAGCTAGCTCATCGGTCGTGGGTGAAATGCCCTTAAGTTGCATAAGTTTTGATTTTGCTGATCTTAATTTTGTGAGTTTTTCATTAATATTTACAGGTATCCTTATAGTCCTACTTTGAGTTGATAATGCTCTATTTAATCCTTGCCTGATCCACCAATAAGCATAAGTAGAAAATCTGTGCCCTCTAGAGGGATCATATTTTTCTACAGCCCTTGTAAGACCTAATGTCCCCTCCTGAATTAAGTCCAGCAGTTCCAGTCCCTTGCCTTGATATCTCTTGGCAAGGTTAACTACTAGTCTTAAGTTGGCGGTTATCATCTCATTTTTGGCCTTTTCACCAATTTTGATCTTTTTCCTTTCTGCTTCGGAATATTCGCAAGCGGGGCCTTTACCTCCTGCCTCTTGACATCTATTAACAAGTACTACCATTTCTTGGACTTTTCTGCCCATAGTGAGTTCTCTTTCGGGAGTCAAAAGTTGATGACGACCTATTTCACCAAGAAAATCGCTTAATGAACTCACGATTTACCTCATTGTTGATATATTCAACTTATAGTTAATTCAGTGATAAGCCATACATGTAATAATTAATTAATAATTAATTAATAATTAATTAATAATTATTAATTAGTAAATTAAAATTATTTTTTTAGGATTTTAGGTAAAAAATATTAAAAATTATAAATTTTAATTATTTAATTTTTTTTTCTTGATTCTAGAACAGCAAGTACATCTCTCCACTTAACTCCCTTGTGCATAAGAGCTACTTGTAGATGATAAATTAAATCAGCAGCTTCATTTGAGATTGAATTTTTATCATTATCTTTGCAAGCCATTATAAATTCTGCAGATTCCTCTCCTATTTTTTTCAAAATAGTATTACTACCTTTTGTTAATAAATGATTTGTATAACTTTTTTCTGATGGATTAATTGATCTTTCGTTAATTGTATTGAATAATTCAGAGCAAATATTTGAGAAGGGAGTTGTTTTTTTCTCTTTTTTATCACTTTGATTTATTTGTATTTCGTTGAAAAAACAACTTTTTTCCCCAGTGTGACATGCTCCTGAACCATTTTGTTCAATCAAAAGGATTAGTGCATCATTATCGCAGTCGAATCTAATCTCCTTAAGTATTTGGGTACTTCCACTTGTAGCTCCTTTTCTCCAAATTTCGGATCTTGATCTACTCCAATAATGAACGTTTTTGGTTTCAAGTGTCATTGTCAAAGATTCTTTGTTCATCCAAGCAAGCATAAGAATTGATCCGTCAAGCCAATCTTGTGCTATTGCAGGGATTAATCCATAATTATCAAAGCGTAGATCCTCTATCGAAAAATTAGTTGAATAAGTCATTATGTTTGTTATGTTTAATCCTACTCAATGTGTTCTATTAAAAATTATCCTAACAGTTAATTGATGTATATTCATTCTCTGAAATTTTCATGCAGCAAAAGTTACGAGGATTTTCCCTGTTCACATAGGCAATGGCGCCATGAAGGCCACTGCAGATTTGTGCATGGATATTCAAGATCATTCACCTTTTGGTTCACTGCAAAAAAATTAGATTTAAATGGTTTTGTTGTCGATTTTTCAAGTCTAAAGCCCCTAGAAAATAGATTAAAGGAGCAATTTGACCATACTTTTCTAATAAATAAAGATGATCCTTTGCTGAATTACTGGGAAAAATTACATGACTTAGATGCTTTAGATCTGAGAATTATGGATAATGTGGGAATGGAGTTCACCTCTGAATTAATTTGGAGATGGGCTAATGAATACTTACAGAATAAGGATAAGGGCAGAACATGTTGTTGGAAAACAGAATCAAAAGAAAATAAATCGAATAAAGCAAGTTATGAGGAGATTCCTGATTGGTTCAAATCTTAGATTAAAGTTGTTAATTTTAAAGTCATATAGGATTCTTTAATTAGATATTTAATCAACATTTATCTCCCCATTAATTAGATAAATATTAATCTCGTCTTTATTAAGGTAATGATTATTCAATATATTATTTGAAATTTTTGTCTCAATTTGTTTTTGAATAATTCTTTTTAAAGGCCTTGCACCATAGGCATGATCGAAACTATTTTCGACAAGTTGGTTAATTGCTTCATCCGTAATTTTGAATTTTAAGTTTTTTTTGTTAAGTCTTTTTTCTAAATGTTGAAGCTGGATTTTTGCAATTTCTTTTATGTCATTAGATTCTAAATTATTAAAAATAACTATTTCATCAAGTCGATTTAAAAACTCAGGCTTGAAAAATTTTTTAATTTCATTATTTACAACTTTTTTAATTTCATTTGTATCTTCTTTTCGAACTGATAAATCATTTATTGATTGACTTCCTAAATTACTTGTGAGAACAATGATTGAATTTTTGAAATTGATTGTACGACCTTGCCCATCAGTAATGATTCCATCATCAAGAACCTGTAAGAGAATATCTAAAATATCTTTGTGAGCTTTCTCTATCTCATCTAGGAGTATTAATGAATAAGGATTTTTGCGTACAGCTTCAGTTAGTTGGCCGCCTGATTCGAAACCTAAATATCCAGGAGGCGCACCTATAATTTTGCTCACTGAATGCTTTTCCATATATTCAGACATATCCAGTCTTGTAATTGAAGAATTTGAATCGAATATTGTTTTGGCTGTTACTTTACTTAGCTCTGTTTTTCCAACACCAGTTGGACCTAAAAAGAGAAAACTGGCTAATGGCTTGCTTGGATCATTTAGACCAGTCCTTGACCTCTTAATGGAATCTGCGACTGCCCTAATGGCACTATCTTGACCAATAATTTTTTCTTTCAGGATTGACTCGAGGCTCAAGAGTTTATCTTTTTCTGACTGGTTTAAGTTCTGTACTGGAATAGAGGTCCACTTTGAGACAACTTCAGCAATATCATCAAAAGTTACCTCTTGTCTTAAAAGACTTGTATCTCCATTTTTTTGAGAATTTATTAGGGACTCACTTTTTTCTTTCAATTTTTTTTGCAAAGAATTTAAATTTCCAAATTCTAATTCTGCAGCTTTGTTGAGGTCAAAACTCCTTTTGGCTTGATCTATTTGCAATTGAACAGATTCAATTTCTTCTTTTATGGTGCTAATCTCATCAATTTCATCTTTTTCTTTTTTCCATTGAGCTCCTAATTCTGCCTTTTTATCTTTAAGGGATATAAGTTCATCATTGATTTTTTTTAATCTTTCTATAGAGAAATCATCAGTTTCTCTTTTTAAAGATAATTTTTCCATCTCAAACTGTAGAACTTTTCGATCAATTTCATCAATTTCTTCAGGTTTGGAAGTTATTACCATATTTAATCTTGAGGCTGCTTCATCGATTAGATCTATTGCTTTGTCAGGAAGAAATCTATCGTTAATATATCTTTCGCTAAGGGTTGCAGCAGCAACTAATGCATTATCAGAAATTCTCACACTATGATGAACTTCGTATCTTTCTCTCAATCCTCTTAAGATTGATACGGTATCATCTATTGAAGGAGCATCAACTTTTATCTTTTGAAATCTTCGTTCTAAAGCAGGATCTTTTTCTATATTTTGTTTATGTTCATTAATAGTTGTAGCACCAATACATCTAAGTTCTCCTCTCGCAAGCATTGGTTTTAATAGGTTGCTTGCATCTAAAGAACCTCCACTAGCGCCTGCACCTACTACCGTATGAATTTCATCAATAAAAAGAATAATCTTACCGTCTGATTCTTTCACTTTCTTTAGAATATTTTTTATTCTTTCTTCAAATTCTCCACGATATTTTGCTCCAGCTAAAAGTGAACCCATATCTAATGAAATTAGTTTCCTATCTTGTAGAGCAGAGGGTACATCGCCATTAATAATTCTTTGAGCTAACCCTTCTACAATGGCTGTTTTCCCAACTCCAGGTTCTCCAATAAGAACTGGATTATTTTTTGTTCTTCTACTCAATATTTGAATCGTTCTTCTAATCTCTTCATCCCTACCAATAACAGGGTCTAAAATCCCATCTCGTGCAGATTGAGTTAGATCAATACCATATTTTGCCAAAGACTCATTAGAACTATTGAATTCATTTTTTACTGCCGGATCTAACTTCATTTTCTTTATAATTTCAAGAAATTTTGGAATACCTTTTTGATTTAAAATTTGAAATCCATATTTATCATCATAAGTGAAACCGTAAACTAAGTGTTCTGTTGATATCACTACATCATTTAAAGTATTCTTAATATTATTCGCCTTCAAAAATATTTTGTGAAGAGTATCACCAATATATAAATTATCTTGTTTATTTTTCATTTTTGCCTTCGCATTTAATGAAGAAATTATTTCCCTCTCAAGATCTTTTAGATTTACATTATTTTTTTTTAAAATCTTTTGTGTAATATTGTCATCTTTTATAAGAGCTAATAATAAATTATCAGAGTCTACATTTTGTTGATGATTTTTATAAGCAATTTCTTTGGCAAAAATAAAATAGTTCCAAGCAGAATTTGTGAATTCGCTTGGAACTATGTTCATTAATCAAAATTTGGGTATGATCGTAATAAATTTTTAGTCAAAAAGGGTGTTTAACTATTTAGAAGATTTATTCAACAATAACTTTACCTACCATTCCAGCGCCTCTGTGTGGCTCGCAATAGTAATCATAAGTTCCAGCAGTATCAAATGTTTCTTCCCAAGACTCTCCTGGAGCAAAAGCTAGATCCGCATGACTTAATTCCTCATGCCCATCAAAAACAGCATTGTGAGGGGCAAGTTTATTATTGACGAATTTAACTGTATCACCGGCACTAATGGTTACTGTACTTGGTTCAAATGCAAGCATTCCAGCATCTGTTCCAAGTTTTACTTCAACAGTCTTAGCTGAAACTGATGAGATACCTAAACCTAGAGTTAGAACTATTGCAAATAACCCTGCAAAGATTGAACGTAACATAATAAAAATTTGCTTATTTATATATATTACAAGGCTTTGGGAACCTAACTGCGAGAATTTTAATTGTTATTACAGCTTGGTAACTTTGATAACCTAAAAATATCATTCAGTGACTTGGCATAACTTTTAAGTTTAAAAGTCTCAGGATTAGTGATGGGAACATGATTAAAGTCATATTTTTTAATACTGAAGCTATCCCAAGGAGTAGTTTGAATGGGGAGAATTCTTAATAATATTTTTAGAATTTTTTTTGTAAGCGGTATCGCAAAAAATCTCCTCATATTATTTTTCTTTAAAAGTGTAATTATGGCATCATCAATTGAAATGAATTTTTGACCTAGCACAAATTTTCTAAAGCCTTTGAATTGCTCTTTTTTATAATTCTTAATTAGAAACCCGCAAATCTGGGCGATATCATTTGCGTGTATAAAGTGAAATTTAGAATCGAGTTTTAAAAATCTTGCTAGCCAAAGCCATTTCCCAATTTCTTTCAATCCACTAGTTAAATAACTCACAGGATATTTACTTTTTTTTCCAAGAGTCCCTCCAAAAACCAAGGTAGGGAAAACAGCGAATGTTTTTTCTGCAAATGAGCTTTCTCTAAGTCTCTGGAAACATTCATATTTTGTTTGAATGTACTCTGTTCCATAAATTAATGATTCCCTCATTAATTCTGTTTGGGTATCAAGAATACTAGCTGTTGAAAAATAAATAATCTTTTCTAACTTTTCAATATCAAGCATTTCTAGTAATTCTTCAAAAGCTTTAATATTTACTTCATAGGCTCTTTTTGGATCTCCCCAAGCTGTAGCAGTATGTATTAGGTAATTAATTTGACTAATTTCCTTTTTATACCTATTTGAATCCCTGATATCGCATACCAATAACTTGACTTTTTTATTTTCTTGAACAGAAATTGGTAACTTAATTTTGTCTCTTACCATGAGATAAAGCCTGAATTTTGTATTTTTCAAAAACCAATTAACCACATATTGGCCAACACATCCATTCGCACCTGTAATTAATAAGTTTTTATATGCCAAGACTTTAACTAGTAAGTGAGTTTTTTTCCATGTTCAAAAAATGTTTGAGCATTTTCTTCTGGAGTTCCAGGTAAAATCCCATGACCCAAATTAAGAATATATTTCCTGTCTTTAATTTTATTGAAAGTATTATCTATTCTTTCTTTTATTGATTCTTTGTTCCCGAATAAAATGCCAGGGTCAACATTACCTTGAATTCCAATCCCCTTGGGGATTCGTTTACAAGCCTCTTCAATATCTACTGTCCAGTCTAATGAGATAATATCTACTCCAGTTTTTGCCATTCTTTCTAAGACACCAGCACTTCCCGAAATGTAGAGAATTATTGGTGTTTGAGGGTATTCCGCTTTTACAATTTCAACAACTTTTTTTTGATAAGGCCCAGCAAAGATATCATAATCTTGTGGGCTTAGTTGGCCTGCCCACGAATCAAAAATTTGTACTACTTGCGCTCCAGATTTTATTTGATATTTAAGATATTCACCAATAGATTTTGCAAAATGATCAAGAAGCTTATGAAGTAAATCTGGTTCATTGAAAGCCATTGATTTTATTAAGGAATAATTTTTACTGCTTTTACCTTCAACTACATATGCAGCAAGAGTCCAAGGTGCGCCAACAAAACCTAAAACAGTTGCCTCATTATTCACATCTTTTTTTAGTGAAGAAAGAACTTGCCCAACAAAGCTTAAACTCTCGCTTGGATTTAATTCTCTTAAATTTTCTACCTGATTAAGAGTTCTTATTGGGTCCTCAATAATTGGACCTTTGCTTTCTATTATTTCAAAATTTATGCCCATCCCTGGAAGGGGTGTGAGAATATCTGAAAAAAGGATCACACCATCTGGTTTGAAAGCATGAAAAGGCTGCATTGAAATCTCATATGATAGTTCTGGATTTTCAGACCTCTCTCTAAAGCTTGGGTAACGCTCCCTTAAATCTCTATAGATTTTCATATATCTTCCTGCTTGCCTCATCATCCATACTGGAGGTCTATTTACTTTTTTACCTAATGCGGCAGAAAGTAGTAGTGGTAAATCTTGACCCATTTTTCAATTCGATATTTAAAAAAAAAATTAAAATCCAACTTAGAAATCTTACAATGTAAAGTAGGGCAAAAGCGTTATGTGAACATTTATATGAAGCACTAAGTTAAATGAGCCTGCTTATTTTTTTGATTGATGTTTGAATATACTCACGCTTAATGGGGGCAAAGCAAGTTCTAGAGCATTTTGATAATCATGAATATTGTAATTTATAGTTTCTTTACCCCCCATATTTCCTTTGTTACTGCCCCCGTATCTAGAGCCATCTGAATTAAATATTTCTTTATAAAATCCCTCCACAGGAACACCTACTTTGTATGACTCATGAGTATTAGGTGTAAAGTTAGCAACAACAACAAGCCACTCATTGGTATCATTTTCTCTTCTCATGAAACTTATAACCGAATTAGATATGTCATTACAATCTATCCATTGGAATCCATAAGGATCAAAGTCATTTTTCCATAATGCAGGTTCATTTTTATAAAGAACGTTTAGGTCATCAATCAAGTTTCTGATACCTTTATGGGGCTCAAATTCTAGTAACTCCCATTGCAGATCATCCCAAACATTCCATTCTTGTCTTTGCCCAAATTCCATTCCCATAAATATTGTTTTTTTACCAGGGTGGGTCCACATATAAGTTAGTAATGCTCTGGTATTTGCATATTTCTTCCAGTCATCGCCAGGCATTTTATGCAAAAGATGACTTTTACCATGGACAACCTCATCATGACTAAGTGCAAGCATAAAGTTCTCTGTGTAGTTATATGTAATTGAGAAAGTTACACTATTTTGATGGAATTGCCTAAACCAAGGATCTATTTCAAAATAATCAAGCATATCGTGCATCCATCCCATATTCCATTTCAAGTTAAACCCTAACCCTCCCATGTCAGTTGGTTTGGTTACCATTGGCCAAGTTGTTGATTCTTCAGCGATAGAAAGTGCACCTGGGAAGTGTTGGAAGAGTACATGATTAGCCTGTTGAAGAAATTTAACGGCCTCTATATTTTCGTTCCCACCATTTTCATTCGGTATCCATTCTCCATCAGGACGTAGATAATCTCTGTAAAGCATAGAAGCTACAGCATCTACTCTTATGCCATCAATATGAAACTCTTCAAACCAATAAACGAGATTTGCTACTAAGAAATTTCTTACTTCGTTTCTGCTGTAATTAAATATTAGGGTTCCCCATTCTTTGTGTTCACCTATTCGTGAATCTCCATGCTCATAAAGATGGCAGCCATCAAAAAATGCTAAACCATGCTTATCTTTTGGAAAATGACCGGGCACCCAATCAAGAATTACGCCTATGCCCTCTTCATGACATTTATTTACAAACTCTCTAAATTCATTTGGGGTACCAAATCTACTTGTTGGTGCATACCAGCCTGTAACTTGGTATCCCCATGAACCATCGAAAGGATGTTCAGATATTGGCATTAGTTCAATATGAGTGAATCCTCTTTCTTTTACATAAGGGATTAGTTTCTCGGTTAATTCTGGATAAGTTAATAATCTTGTTCCAGGTTTTAAATCGGCTGCAGGTACTGGTTCTCTGGGTTCACCATTGTCCTCCATATATTTATTATCTGTTGATTCATGGAGCCAACTCCCTAAATGCATTTCATAAACTGAAATTGGCTTGTTAATTTGACTAGAAGAATCTCTGTTTGAAATCCAAGAACTATCATTCCAATTAAAGTTTTTCAACTTTGAAACTATTGAACCATTTTGAGGTCTGATTTCATGAAGGAAACCATATGGATCAGCTTTCTCATAAATATGACCTTGTTGTGTTCTTATTTCATATTTATAAGTGTCGCCCTCTTGCATTGATGGCATGAATAGTTCCCAAATTCCCCCTAATCTTTTTTGCATTGGATGATGTCTCCCATCCCAAGAATTTATATCTCCAATTATCGAGATTGATTTTGCATTTGGAGCCCAAATGCAAAACATGACGCCTTTTTGATTCTTTTCTTCAATGATATGTGCTCCCATTTTTTCCCAAATATGATGATGATTACTTTCTGCAAAAAGATGTCTATCAACTTCTCCCATCCACTCTTCTCTATATGACCAAGGGTCATGTTGTGTATGTGTGATCCCTCCTCGTGAAATATTTATTTCGTAATTGTGATTTGGATTTTCAGGCAGGATAGCTTCAAAAAGCCATTTATGGTTTATGCTTTCGGCCTTATAGGTTTTGTTTTTAAAATTTATTTTAACTTCATCGGCTTCAGGCATCCATACCCTAATTACCCATTGTTCTTCATAAAAATGGGGACCTAATATTTTTAATGGATTATCATTGCAACAATTTTCTAGGTTGATAGCTTCTGATTTAATCCAGTCTGCTTGAATTGTCTCGATCATGACTGGTAGATATTAAGGATTAATAATATCAAATGATTAACCAAAATAATAATTATTTATTAAAAAAAGGGGTCATTTTCATAAATGTTTTATTAAGGCTAAAACTTAGAGTAATAACTCTATGATTTGCTGAAGGCGCTCCAATATTTCCCTCCCCAAATCCAGGATTAACTCCAATAGCGGGATAAGCTGCTGCAGATATGGATAAGCGAAGCTTGCTATCTTTAGTTAAACAAATATTTGTTGGCTGCATTGTTATTTGATAAATGCATTCTTCACTTATTTTGGAGTTTTTAACCCTCAAGAACCCGGTTGAAAATTGATTCACCTTTTCATTACTTTCTTCCACAAGAGATAAAGCAAGGCAGATATCGAAATTGGGCTGATCACTTTTTACTTGGATATCTAATGTGGGGACCCCTGTTAAATATTGATCTTCTTCAAAAGAATTGGTTTGAAAAACACCTACATCCAGTCGTTTATCAATAATACTTCTGTTAAACTTTCCTGGATTTGGACCTAAATGTCCACCGTCAGATGGAGTAGGTCTCCAAGGGTCATGAACAATTGTGAACCATCCTGATCCTTTTGAATTTATGGTCAGACTTCCATCTTCAACTTCTACATTTGCTATACCATCGCTTTTGAGTCCAAAAATAAATTCAGGATAAAATTTGTTATCTAAATCTTCCCATTTATTTAATGAAATATTCCATATTTTTTTCTCCTCTTTTAAATTCTTAGAATTAAAATCTTCATCAGATTTTAAATGTTTATCAAAAAAATTTAATAAAGATTCTTGTGATCCCTCCCACCAATTTAGATGTGTTGCATTTCCAATAATAATCTCTGGGCTTCCACCAGCTTCTTTAGATTTTTTATAAAGATCAAAGGCACCTTTTAAATGTGGATCCCAAAGTCCTCCAATAATTAACATAGGTTGTTTAATCCATGTTGAAATTGGTTTAAATTCTTCAAATGGGCTAGCATTATTTAAATTTTTAAGCCATTCCAAAACAAAGCTATTAGGATCATATTTTTTTAAAATTTCAATTCCTTCAGTTAAATAACTTTTATTTTCTAAGGCTAATCTTATCCTTCCCCACTCAAACAAATCATTTTCTTTTTTCATTTTTAGTGCTGCGATTTGAAGTCCCCATGCAATATTGTTATGCCACCAATATGCTCCTCCATCTGAGCACCAATGCTCCATAATATTCATCCCAGTCATTGCTGGAGATAAACAATCGGGTGGCTTTGAATTTAATTCACCAGTTAGTTGGGTAAATCCTTGATATGAAAAACCATATAAGCCAAGTTTCCCATTACATTCTTTTAGAGACCTTACCCATTCATGTGTTTCTGAAGTATCGCTAGCTTCTTGAGAAAAACCATTAAAAACTCCTTCAGAAGAACCCATACCTCTAACATCTTGAATTATTACCATATACCCTTTGGAAGCCCACCATTCAGGGTGAGAATAGGTAATAGTTGAAGCTATTTCCCTGCCATAAGGTTGTCTCATTAATAATGCAGGCCATGGCCCATCACTATTAGGTAACCAAATCCTTGATATAAGCCTTACTCCGTCTCTAAGTACTAGAGACTTGTCAAACCATCTTGAATCAGACATCTAGACTTTAGATAATGTCTGGACAGTGCAGCCCAATGACATAAATAGAAAAGATCTCTGCGTTAACTGGAGTTAACTTTTTTATGTTTGATACATACTTTATAGCTTTATCTGAACTAGCTGAAATACCTTTTGAATTAAACTCTCTAAACTTATTACATAAATTCTTTGCTTCGTTTGGATTCTTTTTTACACTTTCCAATAAGTTAGATTGACTATAAGCAGGGTATAGTGAGCTGGAAAACAAAAATAACAAAAATAATAAAGGTTTCATTATCTCTTACTTTTTCTAAATTCTACATTAAAAAAATTTTTTAACCAAGATTTCACATTGATTTGTAGATTAGATTAGCTTTTTTAATCCATTCTTTTAAGAGAGTAAAAGTCGTATCTGTCTCAGTTTTTACTCTAAGAATTCTTTCTAATCTACCAATTTTGCGTTCTAATTCGTAAGGAGTAGATTGTGATAATGATTTAAGAGAGGATATGCCGCAATGTAAAAGAAGATATGCTTGTGGTGGAGTCATTCCAATTTCTTTTTTAAAAATAGCTATAGCCCTAATTTTCTTAAGATTATTCAATGTACAAAATGAAGATTTTCTTTGAATCTCATTTATATCTAAGTCCGAAAGATTACTTAATTTTTCAAAGTCAGTTAGATTGTTTTGAATAAAAAAAGATTTCTCATGTCTAAAATTAGTTGGCAAAAAATCTAAAAAGGCTTTACTTTTCATTGCTTAACGGACTAATTCATTTTGACATTTTTCTGAACTTCTCCTATAACCACTGGTTTACTTACTCCATCTGAAATTTTTTCAAGTTTTCTTATCTTTATTTTTACATTCGCACCAGATCTGCTGCCTTTCCTTAAGTTTTCCGATAATTGTTCTAAAGTTGGTTCAATAGACTCTTCTGGGAAATCATCATCTGCTTTAGCAATAATCAAATCGAACCCATTGTCATAAACAATTGGGACATATTTTGCATCTTCTATTACTACTTTTTCAGTGTAACTTTGTATAAATGCCCAACTGCTTAAAGAAAGTAATAATGAAAAAATGGTTGCTCCTATTATTCGAAATTTAAAACCAAAATTAAATATAAAAGCTGCTATTGTGCAAATGAAAAGAAATATTCCAAAGAATCCAAAAATTTTGGGTGTGTTCTCTAATAGTTCAAAAAAAGACATTTAGTGGCTTTGACCTGATTAATTTCTTATATTTTGTAAGCCTACTCTATTTTTGGGCTCTAACTTGAAAAAAATTAGATCTCTAAATTTAAATATTAAGATTCTTTTGGTAGGGATGCTAATACCTTTAGGTTTTTTAGGCACTTTTTTATTAAATAATTTTTTAAAAGAAACTTATAGTTCTAGGAAATTAGAACTAGAAAAAAGTATTGAGAATCTTTTAGATAAAAATGTTGATTTAGGTGATTATGTCGGGATTAGATTTCTAGGTATTTCTTTGGGTAATTCAAAAATTAACGATAAAAAAAATATAGATTCTGAAATTACAGCCAAAAATGTATATTTGGGCATTATGCCTTTTAGATCTTTTTTAAAACAAAAATGGATTGTAAAAATAAGTCCTAAGAAAGCAGTTATAAATATAGATAGAGATTTTTTTAAAAGGGACGAATCTTATAAAAGGGATCGAATTACAAAAAAATCACAATCAAAGTATGAATTGAACTTTAACTTAAATAAATATGCAGATCTGAAGTTTAATGATGCAGTATTAAAAACAAAAGTAAAAGGTAATTTTATTTACAAGTCAAGAAATAGACAAATTATTGCAAATGTAAAATCAAATTTTGATGAAAAGGGTTTTTTAAAATTTAAATTTAATACAAAGTTAAATCAAGATTTTTTAAAACTTGATTTATTTTCTAGGGGTTTAGATCTTGAGAATTCTGAATATATTATTGGTAATAGAAAAATTAGCTTTAAAAAGGGTACCTTTAAATCTAACTTTAAATTTAATAAATCATCCAAGCGCACATTTTGTGAAGGAAGATTTTCTTTTACTAATTTAGCAATAAAACCAGAAGATTTCGTAGAGAATATAAATTCAGATTCAACTAGGTTTTTTTGTAAAGATAATAATTTAATTGGTAATACAGAAAAATTAAATTATGGAACTTTGACTTCGAATTTTAATCTAAATGTACCATTTAATAAAAGTTCCAATAATATTAATCTAATAGGAAGTATTGGATACATTAATAGCCTGAATCCAGATATCAAATTATCAGGTAATATTCCCTTCTGGTTTGATAAAAGAGGTATTAATTTTGGTGATTTAAATACTAGTTTCAAAATAAATAGAACACAATTATCTAATTTAAATATTTTTCGAAAAAATGATATTAGGGGTTTCATTACTGCTAAAGGAGAATTAAAAGGAAAAATTACTGATCCTGATATTTCTATTAACTTTAATGTTGATTATCCGCATTTTAAAGGTATCCGCATTAGAGAGACATGGGAGGGAGATATTAAAAATGTAAATAATGAATTTCTGCTAAATATGAAAAATAGATATTCTCCAATCCCTTCATTTCTTTCAATTAAGTTTGATTCTGATCTTAAACTCGATAATGCAAATTTTATAAGAGTTTTTAACTCAAATAAAGGGGCTGTAGATATCGTCAAAGAGGAAGATAGTTATAACTGGCGAGCGGATAATTTTCCTCTTGATGAACTTGAATTATCTATAGACAAAAATCAATTCGATAGAATTGATGGCATTATTAGTGGTCAGGGATCAATTTCGTCAGACCAATCATCACTTATTGGACGACTCGCTTGGAGTTTAGGTAAATATAGGAATATTAATCTAGCTAATTCATTATTTGATTACAGCGTTAAAAATAATTCTTTTTATATAAATTCTTCATTGTATCCAGTTGATGGAGGGATAATTGAAGTCGAATATGATTCAAATAAAAATAATTTTATTAATGCAGAATTCACGAATGTAAGCACTAGTTGGACTATCCTTACAGCTGTTGATATTTTTAACTTTGATAATAAAAAAGTTTTTCCCGTAAGTAAATCGAATATTTTGAATGATTTGGAAATAAATAATGATAATAAAACATTTAAAGAGAGGATCGATTTTATAAATAACTTTATTGAAAATAGTAATTTGTTAGAAGACAAATTTAATTTGCAAAAATATTTTAATAAATTTAGAAGTAGATATAATGGAAAAATTTTTATTCAGGGCGATAGTCCAGCCAATTACAAATTAGATGTAAAATTAAATGGCTATTTTGATGTATCTAAAGACGTTAATAAGAATAATAAAGAGGAATTTTCAATTGATTTGGAAGGAGGATTATTTACAGGGAAAGGTTCTTTAAGAGTTAAAAAATTGCCATTAAGTGCAGCAAATATCTTTTTAAATAAACCAAGAGATTTTATTGGAGGGTTGGATATGAATTTATTTTATGATCTTGATACAAAATCTTTCTTTAGCGACATTTTTTCCAATGGTGCATCAATTAAAAATAACATAATAATATTTGATAAAGGACTAGTTAAATTTAATAATTCTATTTTTGATATAGATTTTTCTCTTTTAATAAATGATTCTGAAATCCCTATTAATATTGAAGGCTCAATACCTATAAATAAATCTGATAACTTAGATCTAAGATTGATTGGGAATGGAAAATTTATTGAGTTAATAGATATTTTTGCTGATGAATTTTTTACCTATAAAGAAGGTGATGTGAATTTAAGAGTCATTCTAAAAGGAACCTTAAATAAACCCATATTAAATGGTTTTATCGTAGTTAAAGATTCTGAAATCAATTTTTTAAATAATATAATAAAAGATATTAATAGCACAATAATTTTTGATTTTGATTCTTTAGAGATTAATAATTTACAAGCGAAGACTGAAGATTCTGGGAAGATTTTTGTACAAGGGTCATTGCCTTTTTATAGTCATAATGATCATGAGAGCGCAGAAATTAAT
This sequence comes from uncultured Prochlorococcus sp., assembly GCA_902572825.1. Taxonomy (GTDB): domain Bacteria; phylum Cyanobacteriota; class Cyanobacteriia; order PCC-6307; family Cyanobiaceae; genus Prochlorococcus_A. The sequence continues at coordinate 32,061 of CACGHD010000013.1, forward strand.
TTGATAACGAATGGATTTATATTAAAGAAAGATAATTTTAATTTTTTAATAGATTCAAATGTTGATTTAAGTGGATCATTTGAAAGTCCAGTTTTGGGAGGTTCTCTATCTTTTAATAATGGATTTATTAATTTTAATGGCACAAATGAAAATAATAAAAAAGAAAATAACTTTATACTAAAAGAGGATAAAAAAGATTGGCCAGAACTCTATTGGAATAATAATGAAAATATTGAAATAATTTCAAATGAAACAATCTTGAATTCAGTTCTTTTGGGAGAAACTTTGCCTAATTATTTGGATAATTTGAGTTTTAATAATCTTAAATTAAAACTTGGTCCAGATTTTAAACTTCAATATTCAGAATTAGTTCAAGCTTATTTAGATACCAAATTAGACCTTAATATAAATGGAAAAGTTGGCAAAGATTTAAATGCTAGAGGTCTAATTTATCTTAAAAAAGGCAGAGCTAATCTATACACCACTCCATTTAAACTTGATAAAAATAAAGATAATTATATTTTATTCGCATCAAGAAGTGGTGTTGTTCCATTTATTAATTTTTCTCTGGTTAGTAGGGTTCCAGATTCTATAATACCTATAAGTGAAAATAATCAGGATTCAAATATCACAGGTGATCTTGATTTAAGCACGACCTCTACTGGTTTGGGATCATTTGGGATTGGCAATTCAAGGCTTATCAAAATTGAAGCATCTTATGAAGGGTTTTTAGATCAATTATCTTTTGCTGATGAAAATAAAAGAATCCAATTAAGGAGTACGCCAAGTTATAACAGGTCACAAATAATAGGTTTGATTGGAGGTAACTCTGCAAATTTAATAAATAGAGCATTTATTTCTCAACTTAATAATGCTGATGCATTTAGTGAAAGATTTCAATTATCTCTATATCCAGCTTTAATAGAAAATAATGATTCATTAAATAATATTTTTTCCAATGAAAATTTAGATATAGACAATGAAGGTGAATCATCTTCTAATGAAGAATTTTCTTCTCAAGCTTGGGTGGCGGAAATAGGGCTTGATATTACTGATACGATAAATTTTGCCTTTCAAACCGTTCCAGGCAGAGATGATATTTCACCTTTAGGAATTTTGACTTTTCAGGCAAATCCAAACTTAGAAATATTAGGTTCTTATGATTCCGATGGGGAATGGAAAAGTCAAGTTCAATTATTTTTTAGATATTAACTCAGAAAAAATTTACTTTAAAGAATCGTTAATTTGAATTATTATTAAATTAGCTAAAAAATATTATGGCTAATATCTTTGAAGTTCCTAAACCAGGTAATGATCTTCTAGAAAAAGCTGATAAAGTTCGTTTGGCATCAATAAAAATAAGTCAGACTGAAAATCAAAATCGAATTAAAGCCTTAAATTTTATGGCTGATTATCTAGAAAAAAATTCTAAAGAAATATTAGAGGCCAATAGTGCGGATTATTCAAGTGCAGAAAAAAAGGGTATTTCTAGTGCTTTACTTTCTAGATTAAAGTTATCAAAAGCAAAATTAAATGCAGGAATTGAAGGAGTAAGGAAAGTTGGAGAATTGGCTGATCCTGTAAATCAAGTTCAAATAAAAAGAAAGCTTTCAAATGGATTGATCTTAGAAAGAAAAACTGTGCCAATTGGAGTCTTAGGGATTATTTTTGAATCAAGGCCAGATGCCGTGATGCAGATTAGTTCTTTAGCAATAAGATCAGGTAATGGAGTAATGCTAAAAGGTGGTAGTGAAGCTAATTTAACAAATACTGCAATAGTTAAAGCATTGCAAGCAGGTTTAAATGCATCAGATTTTGATAAAAATGCAATATGTTTATTAACAAGTAGAAAAGATAGCATGGCTATGTTAAATCTTGAGAAATATATTAATTTAATAATTCCTAGAGGAAGTAATGAATTAGTTAAATTTATTCAGGAGAATACAAGAATTCCTGTGCTAGGCCATGCTGATGGAATTTGTCATTTGTATATAGATATTGAGGCAAATCTCGAGATGGCTTTATCAGTTGCTTTGGACAGTAAAATTCAATATCCCGCAGCATGTAATGCTATTGAAACTTTATTAATACATAAAAATATTGCCCCAGCTTTTTTAGAAAAGGCCATCCCTTTGTTTAACTCTAATGATGTTAAATTAATTGGAGATAAAAGATCAGTTGACTTAGGGTTAAAGTATGAGGCTAGTGTAAAAGATTGGCAAACTGAATATTTAGATTTGATTTTATCAATAAAGATTGTTGATGATCTGGAAGAGGCAATCACACATATTCAAAAATATAGTTCAAAACATACAGATGGAATAATTACCGAAAATTTAAGTAGTGCTAACAAATTCATGAATGAAGTAGATAGTGCAGGTGTTTTTCATAATTGTTCTACAAGGTTTGCAGATGGATTTAGATATGGATTTGGAGCTGAAGTTGGAATATCTACTCAAACTCTTCCACCTAGGGGACCAGTAGGTTTAGAAGGTTTGGTAACTTATAAATATTTCCTAAAAGGTGATGGGAATATAGTTGATGATTTTTCATCAGGAAAGGCTATCTATACACATAAAGATCTTTAAAAATTTTAAAGATGGAAACTTTTTTAAAAATTGAGAATATTAAACTTTGGGCTAGAGTGGGCGTTCTTGATGAAGAAAGGGAATTAGGACAACTATTTAGTTTGGATATATTTTTATGGACTGACTTTGAAAAATGTACTTCGAATGATGATATTAAAAAAACAGTTGACTATTCAAAATTAGTTGAAATTTTAAAAGATCAATCAAAAAAAATATATTGTTTCACAATCGAAAAATATTCAAATGCAATTTTAGAAATCATTGATCAGGAATTTAAGCTTTCTAAAATTAAAATTATTTTGACAAAATGTAATCCCCCAATTATTGGTTTTGATGGAAAGGTTTCAATAGTAAGAGTTCTTGAAAATAATTGACGTATTGGAAAAAAGAAATCCTATTTTATTGATTCATGGACTTTGGAATACTTCAAGTATTTTTTCTTCTATTACCTCAAAACTTGATGATAATGGCATTGAATATTTTGCCCCAACTCTTAAGCATTCATATGGAATGACTTCAATTGTGGATTTGACTAATAAATTAAACAAATTAATTTTAGAGAAATATGGTTTAGAAAAAGAAATAGATATTTTGGGATTTTCTATGGGAGGAATCATTGGAAGGTACTGGCTTCAAAAATTTAATGGATATAAAAGAACAAGAAGATTAATATCTGTAGGTTCCCCTCACAAAGGAACTTTGATGGCTCAATTAATACCTAAATACCCTTTTAAAGGAATATCAGAAATGAAAATAAATAGTAAATTTTTGAGAGAACTTGCTGATAATGATTTTTTTCTTGATAATATCGAGTGTATAAATTTTTTTACTTATTGGGATCTAATGGTTTTCCCTAGCTGGTGGACAAATTTAAATTTTGGAAAAAAAATATCAGTAAAAGTATATAAACATAGTAATCTTGTAAGAAATAAATCTGTGGTTGAAAGAATAATCGATGAAATTACTAAATAGTTCCAGATAGGCCCAAGTGTCTTATTAAGGGATCTGTTTGTGGCTCTCTTCCCCTAAAAAGTTTGAATATGTCTAATGGGGGTAAGCTTCCACCCAGACTAAGTATTGTATCTTTAAATTTCTTTCCTATTAACTTTAAATCTTCAGAGTTTTCTAAATCAGCTTCTTCAAACATTGAAAATGCATCAGCACTCAGAACCTCAGCCCATTTATATGAGTAATATCCTGCAGAATATCCGCCCGCAAATATATGACTAAAACAACAAAGAAATTGATCTTCTTGAATTGGGTCAATAACAGTAGTTTGTTGTGCAATTTCTCTCCTAATTTCATCAGCTGTTTTACCTTCATTTTTTTTAATACTACTGTGTAATCTGAGGTCTGTTATTGCGAAATGTAGTTGTCTAAGAGTAGCCATACCACAATTAAAAGTTCTATTTTTTAAGAGCTTTTCGAAATTTTCGTCGGATAATTTTTCACCTGTTTTATAGTGCCTAGCAATATTCAAAAGTGTGTTTTTGTGGAAACACCAGTTTTCCATAAATTGACTTGGAAGTTCGACTGCATCCCATTCAACATTATTGATACCAGCTGCTTGAGGAAGATTTACAGTAGTAAGCATGTGTTGAAGACCATGACCAAATTCGTGGAACAATGTCTGAACCTCTTCAAAACTCATCAAACTAGGTTTATCTTTTGATGGTGGAGTCTGATTACAAACGAGATAAGCAACAGGGAGGGTCTTTTTGCCAATATTATTTTTATTCAAACATTCATCCATCCAAGCCCCTCCTCTCTTTGATTCAGGCCTCGAATATGGATCCAGGTAAAAAGATGCAATTTTCTCATCTTCTTTATTAAGGATATTAAAAAATAAGACGTCATCATTCCATAGAGGAGCCTCATTAGTCGCCTCAATAACTTTAATTTCAAAAAGCTTCTCACTTAATTTAAATAAACCTTTCAAAACATCATTTAGTGGGAACCAAGGTCTTAAAGACTCTTGATCCAAATTGAGCTTTTCCTTCCTAAGAAGTTCAGACCAATAACTAATATCCCATGGCTCAATATTCTGCGATTTTGGAAACCCATTAGCTTTAGAAAACTTATCGAGCGTTTCTAATTCAATTTTTGCGGTTTTGAATGCTGGTTCTCTCAATTCTTCTAAAAGTTTCTCTACATTTTTAATTTCTTTGGCCATTTTCTTTGACAAACTTAGTTCAGCCCAACTTTTATAACCGAGAAGATTAGCTTGTTTAGTTCTAAGAGATAATATATCTTCAATGATTTGAGAATTATTTTTTTCTCCTTGAGATGCCCTACTAACGAATGCCTTGTATAGTTTTTCTCTAAGGTTACGGTCGGTGGAATATGTCATGAACGAAGTATAAGTTGGAATATCGAGACTTAATTTCCAAGGACCATTTTTAATATCAACTTCTTCATCTTTTTTTAAATGATTGTGCGCAGAAATTGCCATCAATTCAAGTACTCGTTCAGGAAGGCCGTCGACTTCAGATTTTTTATTTAATATTAAAAACCATTCATTAGTGGCATCAAGAACATTGTTACTGAATTCGGTTGACAGCTTTCCAAGTTTTGCTGAAATTTTGTTAAATTCTTCTTGATCATTTTTTTGAAGTGAAATTCCTCTATGTTGCATTTCAAGAATTTCTTTATCTAAAATTCTGTTTTTAATTTGATCAAAGTTATTGGTTTCTTTAAGCTTCACTAAAGAATTGTAAATTATTTTGCTTTGCCCGAATTTATTACTCAAACTAATAATTTCTGGAAGAAATTTTGAATAAATATCTCTTAAACTTTCAGAATTATTTACAGCATTTAGGTGACTTATTACTCCCCAACTCCATCTAAGAATTTCATTTACTTCATTCAAAGGATTTATCACATTATCCCAATTTAAATCATTTTCAATCAAATAATTAGATAAATTTTTTTCTATGTTTTTAAATTCTTTACTTATCTGTTCTAGGACTACTGGAAATTGTTTATTTATGCTTTCGGGAGTAAATTTTTGAAATTGTGGTAACTCTCCATATTTAAAGATTGAGGTATCCATTTATTAAGATAATTTAGTTAACTAAAGTTGGGATTAACCCAATCAATTTAGCTAAAGTAAGCTGCTGACTGAGAGCATTGGTTGAAGATTCGTATAAATTTATGGCGATTTTGGGCCAAAAACCTATCACTAAAGTAGGCAACAATAAACTGAAACCGATAGTCAATTCTCTACCATTCATCTCTTTAACTGAAGCTAGTGCTGGAATTCTAGGGCCAAAGAATACTCTTCTACACATTGATAAAAGATATATTGGTGTTAGAACTAATCCTATGGCTGCAATTAGAATCGTGATTGATCTAAAGATAGAGCTAAATCCTTCTTGACTAGTGATACCTAAAAATACAGTTATTTCACTTATAAAACCGCTCATCCCAGGGAGTGCTAAAGAGGCCAAAGAGCTTGCCAAGAAAAAAGCAAAAGTTATTGGCAAGACCTTTGCTAAGCCGCCCATATTTGGTATGGAAAGAGTATTTGTTCTCTCATAGAATGAACCCGTAACAAAAAACATAGCTGCAGCGATAAGTCCGTGACTGATCATTTGTAGCATTGCTCCGCTTATCCCAAGAGCATCTACTGCTCCAATCCCTAAAAGAACAAAACCCATATGACTGACTGAGCTACATGCAATTCTCCTTTTAACATTATCTTGTGCGAATGCATTAAGTGCACCGTAAATTATATTGATGATTCCAAGAATAATTAATGCAGGTGCAATTTGAAGATGTACTTGAGGTAGTATTTGAACATTGAATCTTAAGAGAGCGTAACCTCCCATTTTTAAAAGTATTCCAGCGAGTAACATTGAAACTGGTGCATTAGCTTCTCCATGTGCATCTGGTAACCAAGTATGTAATGGAAAGATAGGAAGTTTTACTCCAAAACCAATTAAAAATCCTAAATAAGACAATAACGCTAAGCTCCCTGTTACGTGTTTATTGGTCAAATCGGTAATATTTAAAGTAAAAGTATCACCACTCAAAGCAAGTGCTAGACCACTTATGAGAATTAATAAGGAAGCTAAAGCTGTGTAAAGAATGAATTTTGTGGCTGCATATAATTTCTTTTTCCCTCCCCATATGGCAATAAGAAGATACACCGGAACCAATTCAAGTTCCCAGGCCAAGAAAAATAATAGGAAATCTTGAGAAAGGAAGACTAATGCTTGTGCTGAGGCTTGCACTAATAAAAGAGCAAAGTATAGATTAGATTTTTTTTTAATTTTCCAACTTGCTGCAGCTGATAAAAATGTAATTAACCCACTCAAAGCTATTAAAGGAGCAGATAACCCATCAACGCCAAGAGACCATTCTAAGCCTATAGAGGGTAACCAGGAAGATCTTTCTACCAGCTGCAAAGAGCTATCAGAAGTATTGAATTTTTGAAAAAGGACGCCAATTATTAATAAAAAATCTATCAATAAAAAAATTAATGAAATATTTCTAGGGAGTGTATTATCTTCTCCTTCTTTCGAATTCAAGAAAGGCATTATTAATGCCCCAATTAAAGGCAGTAAAACAACAGATGATAACCAAGGAAAAGATTCTAAATTCATTTATGGAATGAATAATTTTTTTATTCTAGTTGAAGTTGTACTAGCTTGAGACTATAACATTAAAAATGCCTAAGTAAAACTACTCACCAGAGATAGTACTAAATTGGCTACCTATCGTTTGAACATTTAAGAATGGTGCTCTGCTTGGTACACCTGACTGTTCCCATGCTTTTACCATGGCTTGACTGACGTTTTTACCATTTTCTTTTTTGCATAAAGCTAAGATACTTGGTCCAGCCCCACTAATTGCGCATCCTAAAGCACCTGCATTTAGTGCGGCATCTTTAACTTCTAGTCCACCTTTAATAAGTTTCCATCTGTAGGGTTCATGTAGCTTATCAAACATTCCCTCTTTTATAAGTTCCTCATTTCCTGCTTTTAATCCATTAAGTAACAAAGTGAGTGCCCCCATATTTGTCACTGCATCAGATATTGGTACATTTCTGGGCATAACCTTTCTTGC
>CACGHD010000014.1 GCA_902572825.1 uncultured Prochlorococcus sp.
GCTCTATTCATGAGTCACCATGGTCAATGACATTTCCCTTGGTATTTCTAGCTGTACCGTCTGTAATTATTGGTTTTGTGGGACTTCCATGGCATAGTAAAATTTCATATTTACTTGATCCTGAAGAAGCAGAAACTGCGGCAAAAGCCTTCGAATTAAAAGAATTTTTGCCTTTAGCAATTGCGTCAGTACTTATTGCATCAGCTGGAATCATTATTGCTTATCAGGCATATTTTGTGAAAAAAATTAATTTGTCAGTTTTATTTGCCGAAAAGTTTCCTAGCATCAACCAATTTTTATCCAATAAATGGTATCTAGATGATATTAATGAAAAACTTTTTGTTAAGGGTAGCAGAAAACTTGCCAAAGAAGTCTTGGAGGTTGATTCTAAGGTTGTTGATGGCGTCGTAAACCTTACTGGACTTGTAACTTTAGGTAGTGGAGAAGGTCTAAAATATTTTGAGACTGGTAGGGCTCAATTTTATGCTCTTATTGTTTTTGGAGGAGTAATTCTGCTGGTTGCTATATTTGGTTTTCAATCTCCTCAAGTATCTTAATTACAATTGTGTGTCTTCACTGTCCATTGGGGTGAAAAAATACAGAAAATTTCTAGACTTTACTTAAGATAAATTTCTTATTAAATTGAGTACTGATTTTTTTACGCACTTTACTGTACATATGTTTGGAACGTTAGGAGCTGGATTGTCTAACTTTCCTTGGTTGTCTGCTTCAATTTTATTTCCAATTGGTAGTGCATTTGTAATACCTTTTTTTCCAGATAAAGGCGATGGCAAAGAGGTGAGATGGTTTGCATTATCTATTGCATTAATTACTTTTTTAATAACTGTAGGTTCATATATAAATGGTTTTGATATTAATAATGAAAATGTTCAATTGAGAGAAAATATTAGTTGGCTTCCGGATTTAGGTCTTACTTGGTCTGTTGGTGCTGATGGCATGTCTATGCCTTTAATTTTATTAACTAGTTTTATAACTGCTTTAGCAGTTCTTGCTGCATGGCCAGTCAAATTCAAACCAAAGTTATTTTTCTTTTTGATATTGATTATGGATGGTGGGCAAATCGCTGTTTTTGCCGTACAAGATATGCTTTTATTCTTTCTAACTTGGGAACTTGAGCTAATTCCAGTGTATTTATTACTGGCCATATGGGGTGGCAAAAACCGACAATATGCAGCAACTAAATTCATTATTTATACGGCTGGCAGTTCTATCTTCATTCTTTTAGCAGCATTAGCAATGGGTTTCTATGGTACAGAAATTCCTAACTTTGATTTTTCTCACTTGGCAGATCAAGATTTTGATCAGAAATTCCAAATATTATGTTATGTGGGGCTATTAATTGCATTTGGAGTAAAACTTCCAATAGTACCTCTTCATACATGGCTTCCGGATGCTCATGGAGAGGCTACAGCTCCTGTTCATATGCTTCTAGCAGGGATTTTATTAAAGATGGGAGGATATGCTCTTTTAAGATTTAATGCACAATTATTACCTGTTGCTCATGCTCAATTTGCCCCATTATTAATAGTTCTTGGGGTAGTCAATATAATTTATGCTGCATTAACTTCTTTTGCTCAAAGAAATCTTAAAAGAAAAATTGCATACAGTTCGATAAGTCATATGGGTTTTGTTCTCATTGGCATAGGGAGTTTCAGTAGTCTTGGAACAAGCGGAGCTATGTTACAAATGGTTAGTCATGGATTAATTGGCGCAAGTTTATTTTTTCTTGTTGGGGCCACCTATGACAGAACAAAGACTCTTAAACTTGATGAAATGAGTGGTGTAGGACAAAAAATGAGAATAATGTTTGCCCTTTGGACCGCTTGCTCCCTTGCTTCCCTCGCTTTACCTGGTATGAGTGGATTTGTTTCCGAATTGATGGTATTTACAGGATTTGTAACTGATGAAGTGTATACACTTCCTTTTAGGGTAGTGATGGCCTCTTTAGCTGCTATCGGTGTAATACTTACTCCTATTTATCTACTTTCTATGTTGCGAGAGATTTTCTTTGGTAAAGAAAATCCTAAATTAATCGAAGAACGAAAACTTATAGATGCAGAGCCAAGGGAAGTTTATATTATTGCTTGTTTACTTTTGCCGATTATCGGAATAGGTTTGTACCCAAGATTAGTTACTGAAAGTTATATTGCATCAATAAATAATTTGGTTGATCGAGATATAACAGCAGTTCAAGGTGCAGTAAAAACAAATATTTTTTCAGGAACTAAAACAAATGATATTCTAAAAGCTCCAAAAATATAATTTTTTAAATTAATGCAATATTGTTTGGCATTAAATCAATTAAAAGATATCTTGTGAATAGATTTTATCTATTTCAAAATATCTTATTTCAATCCTATTGATAGGCAACAATTAGGCCCTAGATTATTGATTAAGTTTCTCCAAGACGCTGCAGGCAAAGGTGAGCTTGATCCATGGGATATTGATGTAATAAGTGTAATTGATAGTTTTTTAGAGCAATACTCCCATACTTTTAATCAATCTTCAAATAATCAAATCTCATATCATAAAGATTTAGCTGAGACCAGCGAAGCATTTTTTGCGGCCTCCGTACTAGTAAATCTTAAGGCTCAGGTTTTAGAATCTGATGTTTTCAAAGAAAATTCTTCCGATTTTGAAGATGAATTTGACTTGGATGATCAAGATTGGATTGATAAAGAGTTTGATATTCCAAAATTTCCTGAAAAATATCTTAGGAGAAGATCAATTGCACAACCAATTCTTAAACGTACAACAACATTAGGAGAACTTGTAAGTCAGTTAGAGTCTATAGCAGAAGTTATAGAAACCCAAGATCTTCTTCTCATGAAGAGAAAAAGGAATAAAAAATATTCTGATAAGGCTTTAATTTCTCAAGTAAAATCTTTAGCACATCGCGAGAAACTTCCAGAAACCACTAAAGCATTAGGGAAATTTATTGATGGATGGGAAAAAGCATTACAATGGACAGATTTTGAATATTTAGTAAAGAAATGGCAAACAGTAGTAAAAAACGATTTAGATAAAGATCGTTTGGGAGTTTTTTGGGCTTTGTTATTTTTATCATCTGAAAACAAAATTGAAATTAAACAAATTAATTCCTTATATGGTCCTATTCAAATTAAAAGAATAATACCTGATGGTGGCTTAGCTCAATTGCCTATAGAAAATCTTGAAGTGAGTAATGCCTCTTCATCGGCTGCTTAGATGCTTTATAAGCAATAACGTATAATTTAAAAAATGGTTTTGTATTTATGAAGGCAATGATACTTGCGGCAGGTAAGGGCACACGTGTTCAGCCTATTACGCATGTTATTCCGAAACCGATGATTCCGATTTTGCAAAAACCTGTTATGGAATTTCTCTTGGAACTTTTACGAGAACATAACTTTAAGGAAATAATGGTAAATGTTTCACATCTAGCTGAAGAAATTGAAAATTATTTTAGAGATGGGCAAAGATTTGGAGTAGAAATTGCTTATAGTTTTGAGGGAAGAATTGAAGATGGAGAATTAATAGGTGATGCTTTGGGATCAGCAGGAGGATTAAAAAAAATTCAGGATTTTCAAAGTTTTTTTGATGAAACTTTTGTTGTTTTATGTGGTGATGCTTTAGTTGATTTAGATTTAACTCAAGCTGTTAAAAAACATAAGCAGAAAGGAGCTATTGCCAGCTTGATAACAAAGAAAGTAACTAAAGATCAAGTATCAAGTTATGGTGTAGTAGTTTCTGATGAGAATGGAAGAATAAAGGCTTTTCAGGAAAAGCCAACAGTTGATCAAGCTTTAAGTGACTCTATAAATACAGGAATTTATCTTTTCGAACCCGAAATTTTTAATTACATACCTTCAGCAGAGAAATTTGATATTGGAGCTGATCTTTTCCCTAAACTTGTTGAAATGGATTTACCATTTTTTGCATTACCAATGGATTTTGAATGGGTAGATATTGGAAAAGTTCCTGATTATTGGAGTGCTATTAGAAATGTATTGCAAGGCAAGGTAAGACAAGTGCAAATACCAGGTAAGGAAATAAAACCAGGAGTTTTTACTGGTTTGAATGTAGCGGCTAACTGGGAAAAGATTAATATTACTGGACCTGTTTATATAGGGGGAATGACTAGAATCGAGGATGGAGCAACTATTATTGGCCCCTCCATGATTGGACCAAGTTGTTGCATTTGCGAGGGAGCAACTATAGATAACTCAATTATTTTTGATTATTCTAAAATTGGTAAAGGTGTAAGGCTTATGGATAAGTTAGTGTTTGGTAAATATTGTGTTGGGAAAAACGGAGATCATTTTGATTTGCAAGATGCATCTTTAGATTGGTTAATTGCAGATTCAAGAAGATCTGATTTGACTGAGCCATCACCTCAGCAGAAAGCTATGGCAGAACTATTAGGTACTGATTTGATTAATATTCCAGACTAAGATTAGCTTTTTCAATAATCTCAGGTATCAAATGCTCTGCTTTTACGGCCATTAGATGAACACCATTTGCGATATTAATAAAATCATGAGCTTGTTCAGCCGCAATTTTAATACCTTCTTGTAAAGGGTCTTTAGCATCTTTAAGACGATTTAAGATGTTTTCAGGGATGTTTGCGCCTGGAACGTATTTGTTTATAAAGAGAGCGTTTTTGTAAGACTTTAATAGGAATACACCTGCAATTACAGGAATTTCAAGAGGTTTGCTAATTTTTTCACAAAACTCTATCAAATTTTCTTTTTCCATAACCATTTGAGTTTGTATAAATCCAGCTCCAGCCTTTTTTTTATTTTTTATTCTATTTTCTAAACTTCTTTTATTTCTGCAATTTGGATCAGCTGCAGCACCTGCAAAAATAAATGTTTTTTTATCGGAAAGTTCTCCTAGAGTAGGATCAATTCCTTTATTGAAAGCCTGAATTTGTTTGAGCAATCTAACTGATTCAAACTCATGGACGGCTTTGGCATCTTGTTGGTCCCCAGCTTTTACTGAATCACCGGTAATGCATAAGATGTTTCTAATTCCTAAAGCATTTGCTCCCAAAATGTCTGATTGTAAAGCAATTTTATTACGATCTCTGCAAGAAATTTGCATTACTGGTTCTATCCCATTTTCCAGTAATAGTTTGGACATTGCCAAGCTGCACATTCTCATTACAGCCCTGCTTCCATCGGTAATGTTAACAGCATGTACCTTATCTTTCAAAAGTTGTGCTATCTTAAGAGATCTTATGGGGCTTCCACCTCTTGGCGGCATTAATTCTGCCGTTATTACCTTAGATCTTTTTTCTAAAGTCTGCTGAAGTTTTGATTTCAATTGCTTTTGTTTCCTAGTTGGTTAACAAGTGTACTGAGATTGCTAAACTTAATTAATATAAAAAAGGAACTGTTTAAATGCAAATGGTTGAAGAAGAAGTAAACAACATTGATATGATGGGTCTCTCAGCAAGAGAGATGGAAATCATTGATCTTGTAGCTGATGGGCTTACAAATCAAGAAATTGCAGTAAAACTAACTATTAGTAAAAGAACTGTTGATAATCATGTAAGTAATATGTTTACAAAAACTGGTTCTAAAAACAGAGTGGCACTTTTGAATTGGGCAATGGACAACGGTAAGATTTGTAGAGATGGATTTAATTGTTGTACACTCCCAGACTCTGATCAAGATTAATATTACTATTTACTTTTTTTTGTATTATTAGCCAAATCTATTAGACAATAATTTGTAGAACCTAATTCGAATAGTTCAGCGTATGCAATACATGCATCTTTGTCTGAATCAACAAATCTCAATATACCTTCTTTGTCGTAAAGACCATACATTTGAAGAAATTAAAAAATACTTTGCTTAAACATAAAGAGAATATAAAGGATGAGTGGTTCTTTTGACTAGTTATTTTTTAGATATATTTAATACTTTTACTTCCACTCTGAAAAAGGTTTGTTAGCAAGACTGAAATTGGAGTAATGTTTCATGCCAGTTATTTCCTTTGATATGAATGATGGGAGACTTAAATCTTCCTTTTCACTGGATAGTTCAATTTCGGCAATTTCAAGTGGATAATTATTTTCTTTAAAACAATCTATAATCCAAGATTTTCTTTCAATTTCTAAGAAAAATCTTTCTTTTTTAATTGTATTAGAAAGATTTGACATTATTGTTTCTCCATCTTTTTGTGGGATGGAGTATTCAAATTCAAAGTTAGTAAAGCTTTCTATATGTTTTTTTAATGTAATTTTAAAATCTTTGCCGGTAAACCTTATCCTAATAATCCAATCATCTATAGTTTTTGATAAGTATCCTTGTTCAATAATAATTTTGTTAGTAATGAATTTTCTCCAATTATCATTTTTTATAAGAAAACGTCTTTCTATTTCAAGAGCCATTTAATTTTTTGGATTTTTAAGAGATAAATCTCCTTTCCAATCTAGTTTCTTTATCAAAGTATTGTAATAGCTAGTGCTCTTTTTAAACCTAATTATTTTGCAGGGTGATTGGCCTTTTTTGATCTCACAATAATAGTTTTCCTTAATGGTCATACATTTTTCACCGTCTCTCCATAATTTAATTTCGCCTTTACTTTTGTTTACTGGTTTAATGATTACCTTACTTGTATTAGGTATGACAATCGGCCTACTTGCTAAACTCATCGGGCATATAGGGTTAATTATCATTGCATCTATACTAGGGTGTACTATCGGACCACCTGCAGCCATTGAGTATGCAGTTGAGCCAGTAGATGTAGATATAATTAGTCCATCACCTTTGTATTCATTTACCTTCTCATTATTTATTTCAATTTGTATTTGGTTGGTAGGAGAAATATCTTCTTCAACAGATTTAAAATAAAAATCATTTAAGGCATCATAGCTTTTTATAATTTTTTTCTCTGGACTTGTTCCACTAATACAAACATTACAATTTAATCGATTACGAAAATCAATGATATATTCTTTGTTTTCAAGGATTTCAATAAAAGATTTGTCAAATAAAAAATCTTTCTCTTGAGTAAGAAAACCCAAATTGCCACCAATATTAATGCTTAATAAAGGAATATCATAATCAGCTAATGCATTTGCACATTTCAGAAAGGTTCCATCCCCACCAAGTACTATTCCAATTTCTGGTTGTGATTCTGAATTACAAAGATATTTTTCAATTTCATCCTCATGAAAATCACTTTCAATCCTTTTTGATTTAATATTTTTAGCTTTAAGTACTTCTTCACAGAATTTAGAAGCCTCTTGAGCTCTAGAACTATCTGAACGATATACAATGAGCACTAATGAAAGTTTCATTTAATGCTTTTACCATTTTAATAAATTAAAACTTTCCATATCTACAGTCACCCTATTCCTGTAAAGAGATAGCAATATAGCTAGTCCAACTGCTGCTTCTGCTGCAGCAACAGTAATCACAAAAATCGCAAAAACTTGTCCTTGAATTAAATTATTATCAATATAGGAAGAAAACGCCATTAAGTTTATATTTACCGCATTGAGCATTAATTCAATGCTCATAAGAACTCTAACTGCATTTCTGCTATTTAATAAACCCCAAATACCAATGCAAAATAGTGCTGAAGATACTATCAAAAAAGCTTGAAGAGGAATTGATTCTAAATTCATAATAAGAAAGTCTAACAGTTAATTTTTATTTGTCAGTAATGGTTCTGAAGATTTTTCAATTAACTCTTGATCAACAGGGAGTCCTGTCGAAATATCTTGGCTCATTACATCTCTTCTAGCTAAAACTATAGCCCCAATCATTGCCATTAAAAGTAAAACTGAAGCTACTTCAAATGGGAGTAAATAATCACTAAATAGATGCTCACCAATCCTAATAGTTGATTCTTCACCAATAGAGTTTTGAGGACTTGATAGGCTCCATACATTGGTCAAGTCAACTCTTATTAAAAGACTTAGTAAGGTTAAACATATCGATGTTGATATAATTCTTCTCGATTTAATGTCATTTATAGGTTTTAAATCTTCTTTTTTATTCACAAGCATTATTGCAAAAATTATTAAAACATTAACTGCACCCACGTAAACTAAAACTTGTGCTGCTGCAACAAAACTTGCATTTAAAAGAAGATATAATCCTGCTACACTCATGAAAACTCCCCCAAGGAGAAAGGCTGAATAAACAATACTTTCTAGCAATACAACACCAAGAGCTCCAATAATGACAACTAAAGATAGAACTGAAAAACAAATAAATTGAGTTGTTATTGCGATGGACATAAATTAATGGGAATTAATTAGTTGGATTAGTAACTTTATCATTATTTTCATTGGATTCAGGCCTCATCCAATCATAAACTTCTTCAGGTAATTTACCAACTCTAGAATCTGAAGCTGGGATTTCATGAGGGTCCATGACACCTTTAGGGAGATAGGCAAGTTCTCTTAGAGGCTTAACTGATGGATCTGTTGTGACATTTGTTGGTAGTCTACCAAGTGCAACATTATCGAAGTTTAGATTGTGCCTGTCGAAAGTAGCTAATTCATATTCTTCGGTCATTGATAGACAATTAGTTGGACAATATTCAACACAATTTCCGCAAAATATACAAACTCCAAAATCTATTGAATAATTTCTAAGTTCCTTTTTTTTGGTTTCTTTATTCATGACCCAATCAACTACTGGTAGATTTATGGGACATACTCTCACACAAACTTCACAAGCAATACATTTATCGAATTCATAATGTATTCTTCCTCTATATCTTTCTGAGGGTATTAATTTTTCATATGGATATTGAACAGTAACAGGTCTTCTTCGAAGATGATCAAAAGTTACAGATAAACCATTGTATAAATATTTGCCAGCATTAAATGCCTCCTTGATATAGCTATTTATTTGTTGAAGGAAATTGTTCATTTTGAAGAATTTACTTAGTTATTTTATTTTAGTGGAATAATTTTAAATTTAAGTATTTTTACTTAAATTTAACCACCAAAGAACTGCGGAAAAGCAAGTTTTAATCCTGCAGTTATCAAAAGATTAGCAAGAGAAATTGGAAGGAGAAACTTCCATCCTAGATCTAAAAGTTGATCTATTCTTACTCTAGGAGTTGTCCAACGTAATAATATTGCAATGAAAACTAAGAGATATGCTTTTAAAACAGTCATTACAATGCCTATCGATGCAGTGAAGACCTGAATTAAGGGTGCATTAATTGGCAAATTAAGAAACTTAGCTATTAATTCAACTGGAATAGGAAAACCCCATCCTCCTAAGTAAAGTATTGATACTAATAATGCTGAAAGAATTAAATTAATGTAACTTCCAAGGTAGAACAATGCGAATTTCATACCAGCATATTCAGTTTGATATCCTGCAACTAATTCTTCTTCAGCTTCAGGTAAATCAAATGGAAGTCTCTCACATTCTGCTAGTGCACAAATCCAAAAGACTATAAAACCAACTGGTTGTCTCCATATATTCCAGGTTAGGATTCCAGCGCCGCTTTGTTGGTTTACAATGTCAATAGTACTCAGAGAGTTTGTCATTAGTACGATAGCCAGTACAGATAAAGCTAAGGGTATTTCATAACTTATTGATTGAGCTGCTGCTCTTAAACCTCCTAGTAATGAATACTTATTATTTGATGCATATCCGCTCATAAGAAGTCCAATTGGCTGGATACTGCTTAAAGCGATCCATAGGAAAATTCCAATGCCAACATTACTTATTAAAAGATTTTGTCCAAAAGGGACAATTAGCCATGAGAGAATCACTGGGACAAGAACTAATATAGGGCCTGCAGTGAAAAGAATTCCATCCGCTTTCGCAGGAATAATATCCTCTTTGACAAGCAACTTAAGACCATCTGCAATTGGTTGGAGGACGCCAAGAGCTCCTGCATATTCGGGCCCTATTCTTTGTTGAGCAGCAGCAGATATTTTTCTTTCAAGCCAAACTGTTACTAAAACGCCAACAACAGCTGCAACCAAAACCAAAAGCATAGGTAGAGGGAGCCAAATTATATGAGCGATTTCGCTGGAAAGGCCAAGACCTTTTAAGAATTCATTAAAACTATATTCGAGATCTAATCCGTATTCCAAAATTTTTTTGTTATTTACTTAATAGATTAACTCTTCACAAACAATATGTGTGTTTTTTTTTGAAAAGCTGCAAATATTATTCTCTATTTTCTAGGCTGATCCAATCTCTTGGTTCTGAACCTGTATAGATTTGTGATGGTCTAAAAATTCTATTTGCTCCAAGTTGCTCTCTCCAATGAGCTAACCAACCAGCCACTCTTGATATGGCAAAAATAGGAGTAAATAAATCACGAGGAATACCAAGTTTTCTATAAACAAGACCAGAATAAAAGTCTACGTTAGGGAATATACCCTTAGGTCCAAGTCTTGGTATGGCCTCTGCCTCAAGTGATTTGGCAACTTCATACATTTCATCTGCTCCAAATCTAATAAAAAGCTCTTCTGCCAGTTTTTGAAGAATTATTGCTCTTGGATCTTTGACTTTATATTCTCTGTGACCGAAGCCCATAATCTTACTTTTATTTTTTATTGCATTATCTAAAAAAGACCCAGCATTTTCTGGAGTTTTAATTTCTTCTAACATCGCAATCACATCCTCATTTGCTCCTCCATGCAGTGGGCCTGCCAGGGTTCCTACTGCAGAGGCGATGACAGCATATGGGTCTGTAAGAGTACTTGCAGTCACTCTCGCGCTAAATGTACTGGCGTTTAAACTATGTTCGGCATGAAGGATTAAACACCTATCAAAAACTTTTGCAGCTATAGGATCTTGTTCTTTTTCAGTCAGCATGTAAAGAAAATTTGATGAGTAAGTTAAATCATCTCTAGGTTGAATTGGATCTTGTCCTTTTCTAATAAGCTGAAACGCAGCAATCATAGTGGGTATTTTTGCTATAAGTCTTATCACTGCGTTGTAGATGTAATTAGGATCATCTATTGCTCTACGTGAATAAAAGAGCCCTAAAGAAGCCGCACTAGATTGGAGAGCATCCATAGGATGACCTGTCGCAGGGAAACATTTCATCATATCTCTGACTCTAAAACTTAACCTTCGATGCATCTGAACTTCCTGTTCAAAATCTCTAAGTTGCATAGCAGTGGGCAATTCGCCCCAAATCAATAGGTAAGCAGTCTCTAAAAAACTGCTTTTTCTGGATAGTTCCTCAATGGAGTAGCCTCTGTACAATAATTTACCTTGGTTGCCGTCAATATCACAGATAGATGAATTAGTAACTGGGACACCCTCTAATCCTGGTTTTAAAATTAGTTTGTTATTCTCCAATTGCTTAATTCAATATCAAATACTTATAGATTAAAGATAGTCAAATAATTTTTAATTAACCACAAGTTATTAACTTCACAAAAATTTCATATGATTATCTTTGAAGCTCAATTTAATAACTTTATTTAAGGTATTTTTAAACTTGTTTCTGTATAAAGAATTGGATTTTTTTCTGGAATAGATTGACTTATGATTTCTAGATATTCTTCATTTGATATTTTTAAAATATTTCTAATGAGAAAATTAAGATCTTTCAAATCAGTTAAGTATTTAATTTTATTGGAATTTTCATCTTTGATATCAACTTTTGTATAAAGAAAAGTAGATTTATCTTTATAACTTTTTAGGTTGAAAAATTTTTTTGAGATTGTTTCTAGTTTTTTACTATCTATTAAAAAATTACTTATGAATTGCAAACCTCCTGATTCTATTGAATAGATATTTTCAAAAGTTAATTGTTTTATTGCATCGTTTTTTTCTTCAAGAATATCCTTGGAATATATTGAGTAAATATCTTCATTTTGTTTCAAAGTGTATTTGTTGAAATCTTTTAGTTTTTTCAAAGCACTTATATCAAATTGATTTTCAGTATTCTTTTCAAATGTAAAAAGCCAATCTTTTTTTGAATTGAGAATTAAGATGTTTTGATTTGTATTTTGGTTAAAATCTTCAAAAAAACTTAGTTCAAAATTATTTGTAAAAGGTTTTAGATATTTTTCAAAATTTTTAATTTCAGTAAAAATTGAAACTTGAGGATTATCTTTATGCGTATCGTCTTTTTCTATCAACTTATCATAAGTAACAATATCAATATTTTTTTTATTGTTTAGTAAATATGATTTTAAAATTAAGTGTTTATTTTTTAATTCAAATGTTGTAGCTACAATATCCTCATTTTTATTAGTAAAAATTTCTTTATCAAAAAATATACTTTCGTCAAATTTCTTTGTGAGTAATATATTTTTTTGATTTTTGAGTCCAAAAAGTTCTCCCTCATATTGAAATTTTTTTTCTTTAAAATCATTACTAGAGTTAATACTATTTTTGATCAATTTTTTATCAGATGAAGCAATTATGTAATTATCGTCGGTTCGGTATATATAGTTAAGGAAATTTATTTTGTTTTCTCTATTAATTGAAATTATCTCATCAATCTGATCAATTTTATTAGGCAAATTTAATAAATCGTCTATTGTTTTTTCTGGCTTAATTTTAAAAACAATCAAAATATCATCTTTAAGCTTTTTATTATTTTCAAAAGTTGAGATTATAAGTTCATTATTATAGATATCTTCTAAGTTATTGTTGCCTAGATCTATTCCTAAGTAATCTAATATAGAGTCTTTTATTAAGACAAATTTATCTTTATTTGTTGGATTTTTATCCTTTTCATTATTATTAACAATATTAAAACTATCAAAATTTGAAATAAATAATAATTTATTGTTTTCAGGTATATATTTTAAGATACCTAGTTGCTCAATATTTGTACTTTGCTCCTTATTTTTATTAGGAGATAATTTTTTAAAACCAAAAAAAAGTAATAAAGATAATAATAATATTATTGCTACTACTCTAAGTTTCATTATCAATGTTTATTTTTATTTTTAACAATAAACTTCCTACTGCAACTTAATTTATTAAATTGTAAATAACAAATGATTTACTCTATAAATTGGGAAGTTATCCAAAATCTATAACTGCTTTAAGTCTCAATGATTGGTTTAATTCTGAGAAAGAAAATCCAGTCTTAATTGATGTAAGAGAGCAATCAGAGCTTGAACTGGCTCGTTTCTCAAAAGAATTTTTACATATACCAATTAGTAAAGTCACATCTGAATATGTTGAAGAAATATTTGCTGGTTTATTAGATAAAGAAATTGTAGTTACCTGTCATGCAGGAATAAGAAGTTATAACTTTTCACAATGGTGCTTAGATAATAATATTGTGAGCGAAATATGGAATTTGGAGGAGGGTATTGATGGATGGAGTAGACATATTGACCCATCAATACCGAGGTATTAATTAAATATCTAATGAAGATGCAACAGTATTAACATCTTTGTCGCCTCTTCCAGAGCAATTGATAACTATATGAGTATCTTTTTCAAGAGTAGGGCATAATTTATCTAACCAAGCAAAGGCATGGGAAGTTTCAAGTGCAGGTATAATCCCTTCTAGTTCACTAACAAGTTTTAAAGCGTCTAAAGCTTCTTGATCTGTGACTGATCCATATTCTGCTCTGCCTATATCTTTTAAATGGCTATGTTCAGGTCCTACCCCAGGGTAATCTAAACCTGCACTTATTGAGTGAGCTTCTTGTACTTGACCATTATCATCTTGCAAGAGAAGACTCATTGATCCATGTAAAATTCCAACTGACCCTTTAGTGATAGTGGCAGCATGTTTGTCAGTATTAACTCCGCTTCCTGCGGCTTCAACTCCAATAAGACGCACAGAAGTTTCTTTAACAAAAGGATGGAAAAGCCCCATTGCATTTGATCCCCCACCTACACAAGCAAGCAAAATATCAGGAAAAGATCCAAATGATTCCAAACATTGTTTTTTAGTTTCTTCACCTATAACTGCATGAAAATCTCGAACAATCTTTGGGAAAGGGTGTGGGCCTGCAACAGATCCTAAAATGTAATGTGTGGTTTCGACATTAGAAACCCAATCTCTAATGGCTTCACTAGTGGCATCCTTAAGTGTTGCAGTCCCAGAATTTACAACTTTAACTTCAGCTCCTAGAAGTTTCATTCTGAAAACGTTAAGGGATTGCCTTTTTATATCTTCAGCACCCATGTAGATAATACATTTCAAGCCAAATCTCGCACAAACAGTAGCAGTAGCAACTCCATGCTGACCTGCTCCAGTTTCTGCAATTATTCTTTTTTTGCCCATTCTTGTTGCAAGTAAAGCTTGTCCGAGGGCATTATTAATTTTGTGAGCCCCAGTATGATTTAAATCTTCTCTTTTAAGCCATATTCTAGGAGTAGCTTGTTTAGTTTTGTAATGTTCAGTAAGTCTTTTGGCTTCATAAAGTGGTGTTTCTCTTCCTACATAAGTCTTAAGTAGATGATTTAATTCTTCTACAAAAAGTTTATCTTTCCATGCATTAGATGCAGCTGCTTCAAGCTGAAAAAGAGCAGGCATTAGCGTTTCAGGAACATATTGACCACCATATTTTCCAAATCTTCCCTCTTTGGAGGGTTGATTTAAATCGTCATTTTTATAGTTTTGATCTTTGCGAGAAAATGTACTTACCACTTTTTCTATAGAATAAGTATTAACTTACTATAGAATATATTGAAAATAATGGGAAAAAAGAATTGGATCGAATTTGATAATCAAGAAAAAAAATTTGAAGAAACAGCTAAGGTAGAATCTTTTAATAAAAGATCAAAAATAAATATTTCAAAACAAAAAAAAGGTAAAAAAGGCAAGACTGTAACTTTAATTAGAGGTTTAGGCACCGAGGACGAAATTTTATTAAAAGAATTACTAAAAAAAATTAAAATTTTTTGTGGGACTGGAGGAACATTAATTGATAATAATATCCAATTACAGGGTGATATGGTATCGAAATCAATTGAGTTTCTTCGTAAAGAGGGATTTCATAATTTATGAAGCAAGGGTTAGGATAGGTTTTAATTTTGATGATCCAAACAATGAAAGAACAAGATCAAACAAAGTCAACCAATATAAAGTGGCACAATTTAACTATTGATAGAGAAAAGTTAGAGAAAATGAGAGGTCATAAAGGAATGGTTATTTGGTTTACAGGTTTATCTGGCTCTGGTAAAAGTACTTTAGCCAACGCTTTAAATGAAGTTTTACACTTAGATGGTTTTTCGACTTATGTGTTGGATGGAGATAATATAAGACACGGTTTATGCAAAGATCTTGGGTTCTCAGATGAAGATAGAGAAGAAAATATAAGAAGAATTGGAGAAGTTGCGAATTTATTTTTGAATGCTGGGATAATAACTATTACAGCATTTGTTTCACCATTTATTAGCGATAGAGATAAGGTGAGAAAAATTATTGGATCTGAAGATTTTATTGAAGTTTATTGTGCTGCAGATATAACAGTCTGCGAAAATAGGGATACTAAAGGTCTTTATAGAAAAGCTCGTTTGGGTGAAATTAAGGAATTTACGGGGATTTCTAGTCCATATGAAGCTCCTCATAATCCAGAAATTGTGGTTGATACAGGTTCGTTAGATTTAAATAATTCCGTTGAAAAAGTTATTAACTACCTTAAAAAAGAAAACTTTCTTAAAAAGGCTTAATAAAAAATATTTGTTCATTTATTTTGAAGATAATTGTCAGCCCCAATAGTTGATAACTTACTATTTTTAGTCCTTACCTGTGTATGAAGATTCTCTCTAAATTCTCTTAAATTTTTCTTTATGGATTCATCAAATAAACTTATCATCTCTATTGCCAATAATCCAGCATTCTGTCCTCCATTAATTGCAACTGTTGCAACTGGAATCCCAGCCGGCATTTGAACTATTGATAAAAGAGAGTCAATCCCTTTAAGTGTCTTACTCTCTACTGGTACTCCAATTACGGGAATGCACGTTATGGATGCAAGCATTCCTGGAAGATGAGCAGCACCACCAGCACCGGCAATTATTACTTTGATGTTTTCTGATTCTGCATTTTTTGCATATTCCATCATTTCAATAGGGGTTCGATGTGCAGAAAGTATACAAACTTCAGTTTTGATTCCAAAATCTCTTAAAATATCAACGGCAGGTTTCAATGTTTTTAGATCTGAATCACTACCCATTACGACAGCAACTTTATAAATATCTTTAGAATTCAATTCTGACAAAATAACAAATCAATTCTTTCCTATAATGGCGTGCAATTAATTTGGTGCCAGTTAGTTAGTATAAAAAGAATAAATTTTCATAAAATATCATGACGTCAAATAAGATTATCGAAAAAAGTGAAGTTAGGGAGTATTTTAATGGTACTGGCTTTGAAAGATGGAATAAAATTTATAGTAAATCTGATGAAATTAATACAGTTCAGAAAAATATTAGGAAAGGGCATCAAAAAACTGTAGATGATGTGGTCTCATACATCAAAAATTATTCTGAACTAACAAAAAAAAGTTATTGTGATGCAGGATGTGGTGTAGGAAGTCTTTCCATACCTTTACTAAGACTTGGGATAAAAGAAATACAGGTGAGCGATATTTCTTCTGAAATGATTAAAGAAACAAAAAAACGCATTAATGAATTAGGTTTGAACCAAGGTAAAATCAAGTATGAAGTTTGTGATCTGGAAAAATTAAAAGGATTATTTGATGTTGTAGTTTGTTTGGATGTATTTATTCATTATCCTCAACCGGTCGCAGAAGAAATGGTCCAACATCTATGCGATTTAAGCAAAGAAAAACTAATCGTTAGCTTTGCTCCTTATACTCCAATTCTTGCAGTTCTAAAAAATATTGGGAAATTATTTCCTGGGCCAAGTAAAACTACAAGAGCATATACATTAAAAGAAACGGGCATTATTAATGCTGCTAAAGAAAAAGGATTTAAGGTGGTTAAAAAGAAATTAAATCAAGCTCCTTTTTATTTCTCAAAACTAATTGAATTCGAAAAAATTTAATAATTTATTTTACTAAATGATTTTCAAGTGCATAACGAACTAATTCAGTTCGGCTAGATGTACCTGTCTTAATAAAAAGTCTACTTACATATTTCTCAACATTTCTGATAGAAGTTTCAAGCTGTCTCGCAATTTCCTTATTCATCAACCCTTCTGCTACTAGTTGAAGTACACTTGCTTCTCTTGGAGTAAAACTAGGAAGATTTATTTTATTTTCTGGATTAGTCTGGTTTTGATCTGTGAGCATAGATTTAATTTCAGTAATTTGTTTCGCCATTTTGCTTACATCAATATCTGCGAATCGTGCCGCTTCTTTTAGTAAACGTTCTTGTCTGTTGATTACATTTTTAACTCTTGCAGCTAATTCATCAGGGTCGAAAGGTTTGGAAATATAATCATCAACTCCTGCAAGATAACCTTCGGTTCTGTCTAGGGTCATTCCTTTTGCAGTTAGAAAAATAACTGGAGTTCCTCCTAATTTTTCATCCTCTCTAATTTTTTCTAATAAAGCATAACCGTTGGCTCGGGGCATCATAATATCGCTAATTATCAAATCGGGAAAAACTGTTTGAGCTTTTTCCCAACCATCCTCACCATCAACTGCAATAAATATTTCAAAGCCTTCATCTTCTAGAAATGTTTTAACAGCTGTTCTTAAACCAGGCTCATCATCAACTAATAAAATTCTTGATTTTCTTACCGGTTCATTATTTATTTGATTAATTTCATCCATTTCCTAAATGCTTTAGTTTGATTTTCTAGTAATAAAGAGAATTCTATATACTAAACATAATGCTAACAACTCCCATACTACTAGACTATCAATCTTCGACTCCTTGCTCTAAAGATGTTGTTGATTCTATGAAACCTTTTTGGGTTGATATATTTTCTAACCCTGCAAGCAAATCTAATTTGGCTGGTATTAACGCAAGCGCTATATTGGAAGCCTCAAGAGAAAAAATAGAACAAAATTTATTACTTAAGAATAAAAAAGTTATTTTTACAAGTGGGGCAACAGAATCTAATAACTTAGCCTTATTAGGTTTTGCTAGAAATTACCATATAAGAACTGGAAATTATGGACATATTATTACCTTAAAAACGGAGCATAAAGCTGTTTTGGAGCCCTTAAACCAACTCAAAAAAGAGGGATTTATGGTTACAGAAATTAATCCTGAGAAAGATGGCTTAATTTCCGAAGAACAATTCAAAAAAAATATAAGAGAAGATACATTTCTGGTCAGTGTCATGATGGCAAATAACGAAATAGGAGTTATTCAGCCTGTAGAGAATATTTCAAAGATATGTAAATCGAGAGGAATAACCTTTCACTCTGATTTTGCACAATGTTTAGGTTATATCGAGATAGACAATCTTTTATCAGATGTAGATATGATAACGATGAGTTCTCACAAAATATATGGTCCTAAAGGGATAGGACTTCTTTTGATAAATGAAGAAATTAATCTTGAGCCTTTAATTGTTGGAGGAGGTCAGGAATATGGTTTCAGGTCTGGTACATTACCTCTTCCTTTAGTAGTTGGCTTTACTAAAGCAATAGAGATAGCAGTTTTCAATCAAAAAAATAATGCTGAGAAATTACGTTTGAATAGAAATAAACTTTTAGAAGGTTTGTTAGAAAATAATTCTGGTTTATTAATTAATGGCTCCATAGAAAAAAGATTACCTCACAATTTAAATTTGACTGTATTGGATTTAAACGGAGCAAAGTTTCATAAACTTTTAAAATCTAAAATAATTTGTTCCAGTGGATCTGCATGTAGTAATGGTGAACCATCTCATGTTTTACTAGCCTTAGGTAGATCTTTTAAAGAAGCAGAATCTTCAATAAGGTTAAGTATTGGATTAAGCACTAATTCAAAAGATGTAAAACAAGCAATACAAATTCTTTCACATATAATCAAATCATTACGTTAGAAATTACTGGCTCTTTAATTCAATTGAGCAATTCTTAATTTTGCACTTCTGGCTCTTTTATTTAGTTCGACTTCTTCTTCGGAAGGAGTTATTGGCTTTTTTGTCAGTTTTTTTAGTCTTTGATCATTTTTAAAAGAATTCTTAACTAACCTATCTTCCAGAGAATGAAAACTAATAATAGAAATAATTCCGCCCGGCAAAAGCCATTCAGGGACAACTTGCAAAAATTTTTCTAATACCTCAATTTCTTTATTAACGGCGATTCTTAATGCTTGAAATGTTCTTGTTGCTGGATGTATTTTTTTATATCTTTGTTTTGGTGGGAAGCAGCCGGCAATAGAATAAGCTAACTCTTTTGTCCCAGAATATTTCCCATTTTCCTTCAAATGCATTTTTATTTTCCTAGCAATCTTTCTTGATAATCTTTCATCTCCATATTTATAAATTAGGTTAGCTAGATCTTTTTCATTTAAAGTCTCAATTAATTTCTCTGCATTAACTTCAAGAGAAGGATTCATCCGCATATCAAGAGGCCCATCTTTTTGGAAACTAAATCCTCTTCTAGGCTCATCAATTTGGTTACTATTTACTCCAAGATCTGCAATCACAAAAGAAACTTTTTCTTTTGGTACAAAATCCGCAAAATTGGAGTCCCTTATATCAATTCTATCTTTAAATTCATCAAGTTTTTTTGAGGCTGATTTTCTCGCGAATGGATCTTGATCAAGTCCAATTATATTTAAATCAGAATATTTTTTTAATAAATAATATGAGTGTCCGCCTCCGCCTAAAGTTGCGTCTATTCCTTTAAGTTGGTTGTTATGTATTAATGGGTAATGCTCTAATGAGGCCATGATTTCATCTGTCATAACTGATTTATGATTGAAAAAAGATGAATCAGATAGGTCAGTTTGCATAACTTTCGACTAAGATTTGTTTAGAAGTTAAATTTCGAATGGCTCAGTTAGAGACGAGAACAGAACCGATGGTGGTCAATTTTGGCCCTCACCATCCCTCAATGCATGGTGTTTTAAGGTTAGTTGTAACTCTTGATGGTGAGAATGTCATTGATTGTGAGCCGGTAATTGGATATTTACATAGAGGAATGGAAAAGATAGCGGAAAATAGGACAAATGTAATGTATGTCCCTTATGTAAGCAGAATGGATTATGCGGCAGGAATGTTTTATGAAGCTATTGTAGTAAATGCTCCTGAAAGATTAGCTAATATTCCAGTCCCTAAAAGAGCTAGTTATATAAGAGTTCTTATGCTGGAACTTAATCGTATTGCTAATCATCTTTTATGGCTTGGCCCTTTTTTAGCAGATGTAGGAGCTCAAACTCCATTTTTCTATATTTTTAGAGAACGAGAAATGATTTATGATCTTTGGGAAGCTGCTACTGGACAAAGGTTAATAAATAATAATTTCTTTAGGATAGGTGGTGTCGCGTGTGATCTCCCATATGGTTGGTTAGAAAAATGCATAGACTTTTGCGATTGGTTCGGTCCTAAGATAGATGAATACGAAAAATTAATCACAAACAATCCAATTTTTAGAAAAAGAATTGAAGGTCTTGGAACAATACAAAGAGACCAGGCAATTAATTGGTCTTTGTCTGGCCCAATGCTTAGAGCTTCTGGAGTTTCCTGGGATTTAAGGAAAGTCGATAATTATGAATGTTATGACGATTTTGATTGGCAGATTGCTTCGGAAAAAGAAGGAGATTGTTATGCGAGATATCGAGTAAGAGTTGAAGAGATGAGACAATCACTAAGCATCATTCGCCAAGCCTGCAAAAAGATTCCAGGAGGTCCAACAGAAAATTTAGAAGCTCAAAGAATGGCGACTGAAGATAAGAAAAGTGAAATATTTGGTATCGACTATCAATATGTAGCTAAGAAGGTTGCTCCAACTTTTAAAATTCCTAACGGAGAATTATATACAAGATTAGAGTCCGGCAAAGGAGAAATAGGTGTATTTATTCAAGGAAATAATGAAGTTACCCCATGGAGATTTAAAATCAGAGCAGCTGATTTAAATAATCTGCAAATATTGCCTCATATTCTTAAAGGTGCCAAAATCGCTGATATTATGGCAATCCTTGGTTCAATAGATGTCATTATGGGATCTGTTGATAGATAATTTCCTTAAATGAAATCCTCTGACTGGTTAATATTGCAGAAGAAGGTAAGGTTTGGTGATTGTGATTCTGCAGGTGTAATTCATTTTCATAACTTATTAAAATGGTCGCATGAAGCTTGGGAAGAAAGTATTGAAATCTATGGGATCCCTTGTCATGATATTTTTCCAGATTTTTCTACACGCAAAAGTCAAATTATTTTTCCAATAGTAAATTGTGAAGCAAACTTTCATGCGCCTATAAAAATTGGAGATTTATTAAAAGTAAAAATTGCCCCTCATAAAATTAATACTCATTTGTTCCAAGTAAATAGCTTTTTTATAAAAAATGGAAATAAAGTAGCCGAAGGGAAAATTATACACTGTTCTTTAGATGTTGATTCAAGAAATAAAATAGGAATTCCCGATCAGCTAGAAAGATGGATAGAGGCTTCTAATGTGAGTACAAATTTAAAAGAATGCTGATTATTATTTTTTAAATTTATAGTTTATTTTTTCTGTAATGCTATTTTTGTTTTTAACTATCCACTTTTCAGGCTTTTCATGTTTAGGCCAACTTTGAGAAAAATTTTTTAATAAATTTAAAGAAATTTCAATATTTTTATCATTTGTAAGTTCTCTAAATTCAACTATTACTTTAATTTTATTTTCCCATAATTTGTTAGATACTTTCGAAATATTGAACTTATTAATTGGGATATTTTCTTTCATAATGAAATCATTTAATCTAGATTCAATTACTTCAGGGAAAACAACTTCTCCTCCTGAATTAAAGGCATTATCACTTCTTCCAACAAATTTTAAATAGTAGGAATTATTGATTTGCTTAATTTCACCTAAATCCCCGGTTTGCCACCACCCATTTTTATTTTTGAAATTTTCAGTTCTTAAAGAATCTATTATTTCGATTCCAATTCTGGCTGATTTTATTTCGATTAATCCTTGTGCGTTAATTCTTATTTTTGTATCTGGTAGTATTTCTCCAACATTTTTAAAACCCATTAAGAATTCTTTTGGTTTTAAACTCGTAACCATTGCTGCTGTTTCAGTTGAGCCGTAACAAGGTGCTAATTTTATTTTTTCTTTTATACATTGTTCTGCAGTTTCGTCTGAAATTGAAGCTCCACCTACCCAAATTAGATCAAAAATTTTTAGCCAACTAATTCCATCTTTTTGAGCTAAAAGTCTTTGTAATTGGGTAGGTACTAATGACGTAATCAAGTGTTTTTTGTTTTTTTTAAATTTAATTGTGAAAAGTAAAAGTTCTCGAGTTTTTTTTATCAAATTCGGAGAAATATTAATATAATCACATCCCCAAGTTTGACTTCTAAAAATTGGCATTAATCCACTTATATGGTTCAGTGGTAAAGTATTTAAAATTAAGCAGTTTTGTAATTCAAATCCTTGCTCTATTAGCCATTGACCTGATGTAGTTGCAGACAATTTAAGATTATTTAAATGGTGAAAACATTGTCTCGGTTTTCCAGAACTCCCACTGCTGTTTAAGATAATTGCTGGCCCATTTTCAGTAATTGAATCTAATACATCTTTGTCTTCATAAAATTTGTTTTTTACATAAATAATTTTATTCTCTCTAATTTTTTCAATAATTTTTTCTACAGATTGAGTTTCGTTATTTTCAACTTCAATAGTATGAATTTTATTTTTCATAGTTGATCCCATATCTTTTTTGCTTCATTTAAAAATAGAAACGAATTAGGGAATTTATTCATTGCTAAACCAGGAACTTTTGGCGTTGGTCCTTGTAATTGTAGAGAAGATAAATGATGGAGCCATCTCTTTCCTATCCCAGTTTCGAATGAGGTACTTATAGATATTAAAGCTTTTTTATTTTCTAATTCTCTTAAAAGCTTAACTGGATTATTTTCTTGAGAAGGCCTTCTAATTTGCCAACCCTTCCACTCATCAATCAAAGTTGGAAATTTTAAAAGTGATTCGTCTAAAGCTATTGGAATTTTTTTGTTTAGTTCTGTCAGTCCATCAATATCATCAACACAGAGAGGTTGTTCTAACCAATCTATATTTTTATTATCTTTCAAAATATCAGCCCATCTATTAGCTATTTCTCTTCCCCAAGAACCATTAGCATCTATTCTTAACTTAATATTATTACCTATTTTGCTTAAAATTTCTTCTAATTTTGCTTCTTCCTCATGGTTATTTTTTAGTGCTACTTTCCATTTTAAGGTTAATGATTTTCCAATATCACAATGTCTTTTTTTAATATCATTTAGATCTGAAACTACATTTTCATGATTTAACAATATGGCTGTTTTACCAATTTCATCAAAGTAGTAGTTTTCTTTAAAAATTATTTTTCCATTGATCTCAGCTAATGCAGAATTTATTGCAGATTGAATGCATGGGTGAAAAATATTTATTTGCTCAGATAAATTAAATTCCTCTATATACTCAGGGATCATATCTAGTTGTTTCGCACACTTTTTTAAGTCTTTTTTATTTAGCGGTGAAACTTCTCCAAACCCTATTTTTTTATCATTACTTATTAATTTAATTATCCAGCCTGATTTTGTATGGTAATTGGTTTTAGAATTTTCTACTTTGGCCGATAACTTAAAGCTATAAGATTTTTTTTGAAATATTAAGTTCATTTATTTAGATAGTAATTAAATATTAATCCTGTGATTAAACCAATTCCATTAAGAGTTTGAAATTTTATTGCGACGAATTTGCAATTTTTTATTGCAGAAGGTTTTGCATACGAAGACTTTAATAAAGTTATAAGTCTTATTGCTTGAGGGAAACTAAGCAAATAAAGGATGCAAAACACTGGAATAAATCCATAAACTATTGTGAAAAGTTGAAAAATATATATTGTAAAAATTATCCAAGGCACAAATTGAGAACCTTTTTTTGCCCCTAAGCGAACTAAAGGTGAATTTTTCCCATGCTTTTTATCTTCAGAAATTTGATGAAAATGAGAACAAAATAATACAAGAGTTGTTGCCAAAGAAGGTCCTGAACCAAGTAATAAAGAATTTTTCCATGGAATATCTTCGAAGTAAATATTAGACGGATTTAACGCAATTAAGACTGCAGAGTACGCAAAAGGTCCAAATGCAAGCCAGCATAATGGTTCTCCTAAACCTTGATAGCCCAATCTAAAAGGAGGACCTTGATATAAATATCCTAAGAAGCAGCAAGCTGCCACCAAAATAAAAATGTTTATACTTGTTGATACTGAAATAATTAAAATTATTAATAAACCAATAACTAAAGATGTATATGCAATAAATGAAATTATTTTTTTATTTTTTACAAGATTAACTATTGAATGGAATTTAAATTCATCGATTCCTGTTTCTGCGTCGTATAAATCATTAGTTAGATTTTCCCAAAGTAATATCAAAATTGCAGCTAAAGTAAATGAAATCAAATTATAAATTTTTACCTCTTCATATTGATTGAGTAAGTAAGCCCCTGTTATTAAAACTGGAAGTATGGCAACAGAATAAAGAGGCCATTTTATTGCTTTTTTCCATAATTTTTTTTTATCTTCGTCCATTTTTAATTAACAAGCAAAATTAGATAATTATTGAATGTAGTTTATAAATTGAGTTACATTTTTTACTTTATTGCATCATTTTTAGTTATTTTCAATAAGTAATGAAAAATGATTTAAACTTAACAGATTTTTTAAAAGATGTATTTTCCTCTTTCGATAAGAAAGTTGAAAATTCTGGATTAGTAAGTATTTGTGTTGAGATTCCTTGTATTGATTTATTTCAAGTTTATGAATTGTTAATAAATCAATATCCGTTTTCTTCATTTTGGGAGGAATCTGATGGCATTTCATATATAGCTTTCGAGAAGTGTAAATATGTTACCTTGGATGGCCCAAAAAGATTTGAGGTAGCAAAAGAGTTTAATTCTGAGAATTTTAAAAATTTAATTAACTTAACTAATGAATCGAATAATTCTGCACTTTCAAAAATTATTTATTTATTTTCTTTCTCTGAAAATTTGAATAATAAGAATTTACCTTCAGATATCCCTAGTTTGGAAGCCATTTTGCCAAAAATATTAATTACTAAAAGTGGCAAGAATTGCTGGTTAAGAATCAATGGTCATGTTGAAGGTAAATCATCATTAAGGACATTAATTGAAGAAATATGGACAATTAGAAATCAAGTTATTAAATCTGGCTCAGAATTAATAAAATCATCTGGCTTAAAAACTAGTTTTGATTCCCCTTTTATTGATGATTTCTCACGCTCCTTAGAAACTTCTAAAACAAACATGAAAAAAGTAGTAAATAAAGGAATTCAATTAGTAGAGAAAGATATCCTCGAAAAGATAGTTTTAGCGAATAGGATTAAAATAAGACTTAAAAATAAATTAGATTTTGTAGAAATTTTAAAAAGATTTAAAAAGAAGCAACCAAATACATGTAGATACGTTTGGAAAAGGAATAGTAAGGATATTTTGTTTGGAGCATCTCCAGAAAAATTATTTTCTTTCTCTAAACCTAATTTAACTTTAGAGGCTCTTGCTGGAACTATCTCTACTAATTCAAATTTTAAGAAACTCCTAAAAAGTACTAAAGACTTAAAGGAACATGATTATGTAATACAACATTTGATTAAATCTTTAGAAGTTTCAAAAATAACAAACTTTAAAAAAAGTGATATCAAGGTAAATTCATTTGGAGATATTTCTCATTTGCAAACACTCATTTTCTCTAAAGTTGAAAATATTTGTCCTTTTGAATTGCTTAAAAACTTACATCCATCTCCAGCTGTTTGTGGATACCCAAAAAATGCAGCATTGGATTGGATTAACACTCTTGAGTCTTTCCCTAGAGGAAATTATGCTTCTCCAATGGGTTGGGTGGATTCATCAGGCAATGCTTCATTTCTTTTGGCAATAAGAGGCGCAAGATGTATTGAAGAAAATATTGAATTTACTGCAGGTTCAGGTATAGTTTCTGGCTCCGTTTTAGAGAAAGAAATAGATGAGATTAAATTAAAATTTGAATCTATAGTAAAACAGATATTTTGCGCTAAAAATCCTAGATAATTTCTACTAATTTTTCAATAACTTCCTCTGAAACATTTTTATTGGATAAATTTTCTATTTCTCTTAAACCTGTTGGACTGGTTACATTAATCTCGCTAAGCATTCCATTTATTACATCAATACCTACAAAAAATAAACCCTCATCTTTGAAGTGTTGAGATAATTCTGAGCAGATACTTTTTTCTTTTTCCGTTAATAATGTGGGTTCAGCCTTGCCTCCCATCGCTAAATTACTCCTAAAATCGCCTCCTTGAGGAATCCTATTTATTGATCCAATTGCTTCTCCGTTTACGATAATTATTCTTTTATCACCCTCTATGACTTCAGGAATAAATTTTTGCATCATAACGGGTAATTCTTCTTGAGAAGTGATTAATTCAATGATTGATTTAATTCCTGGAGAATTTTTATTTATCCTTATAACACCTTGACCACCTTTTCCTCCAAGAGGTTTTATGACTACTTCATTATTTATATTTGCAAAATTAATAAGATCTTTTACCTTACTCGCAACTATTGTAGGTGCCATTAAGTGGCTGTATCTTAAAGCACCCAGCTTTTCATTCCACGCTCTTAACGATGAGGGTTTATTAATTACTTTTACTCCTTTTCTTTCGGCAACTTCTAAAAGATGGGTTGCATATAAATAAGCCTCATTTACAGGAGGATCTTTTCTCATCCAAATGCAATTAAATTCGGCGAGAGGTATGCAATCATTCTCTTTGAAAGAAATCCATGGAATTACTTCAACTTTTACGGAAGATGCCCATACTTCATCACCTCTAGCTTCCAGGTCTTGAGGAGTACAACTCCAGATTTCAATATTTTTTTTTGATGATGCTTGCATTAAAGCAGCAGTTGAATCTTTTAAGGGATTTATATTTTTAATTGGATCTATTACGAATAGAAATTTCATAAGATCTAGTTTAATAATGCTTCTAATTTATTTTCATTTTCTAATGCGTAGAGATCATCGCAGCCTCCGATACCCTCATTATCTATAAATATTTGTGGTAATGTTCTCCTACCATCAGCTCTTTCAATCATCAATGCTCTGGCATCTTCGTCGCCATCTATTTTATATTCTGTAAAATTTACATTTTTTTTCTTGAGGAGTGATTTTGCTCGAATACAGAATGGGCAATATTGCCAAGTATAAATTTCAACTTTGGACATTTTTTTAAAATAATACTTAGTTTATACTATTAAACAAAAGTGCTTGTTAGATTATAAATAACGAATAAATTCTATTTTGATAGATATTACAGATTTCAAAAAAGATCTTTCGGAACTAACAGAGCGCCTGGGTAATGCTCAGGATTGTCTTTGACGTTCCAAGATTAAAAGCGAAAAGGAAAGAGTTAGAGCAAATTTCTGCTCAGCCTGAATTTTGGGAAAATCAAGAAGAAGCTAAAAAGCAAATGTTAATCCTTGATGATGTCAAAGCACAACTCGAATTGTTAGATAAATGGAAAACTTTTATTTCTGATGCTAATGCCTCTCTTGAGCTTTATTCTCTAGAACCCGAAGAGGAAATGATTTTAGAATCGCAGCTGGGATTAAAGAAATTAAGAGATAATTTGGATAAATGGGAATTTGAAAGATTGTTATGTGGTGAGTACGATAAGGAAGGAGCAGTAGTTTCTATTAACGCAGGTGCGGGTGGAACAGATGCGCAGGATTGGGTAGAGATATTATTAAGAATGTACTCAAGATGGGCCGATAATAATCAAATGAGCCTTGTCATTAATGAATTATCTCAAGGAGAAGAAGCAGGTATTAAAAGTGTAACGTTCGAAATTGATGGAAAATATGCATATGGCTATCTGCAACATGAAAAAGGAACTCATAGATTAGTAAGAATTTCTCCTTTCAATGCCAATGGCAAAAGACAAACCAGCTTTGCTGGGGTAGAGGTTATGCCAAAATTAGATGATAATATTTCACTTGATATACCTGAAAAAGATTTAGAAATCACAACAAGTAGATCCGGTGGAGCTGGAGGACAAAATGTTAATAAAGTAGAAACAGCAGTGAGAATTGTTCATTTGCCTTCAGGGATTTCAGTTAGATGTACTCAAGAAAGATCTCAATTACAAAATAAAGAAAAAGCTATGTTACTTTTAAAGTCTAAACTATTAGTGATTGCTAAAGAACAACGAGCTGCTGAAGTCGCTGATATTAAAGGTGATATTGTGGAAGCTGCATGGGGCAATCAAATAAGAAATTATGTTTTCCATCCCTATCAAATGGTAAAAGATCTTAGGACTATGCAGGAGACTAACGAGTTAGATAGTGTTTTAGATGGTGGACTTGAACCATTTATTCATGAATTATTACGTATGAATATTTCTTCTAATGAATCTCTTGAATAACTAATGGAAAATAAAAACGAAATTTTAGAAAAAAAAGTTTCTCCTCCAAGCTTTATAAAGCTTGCTATGAGAAATATGGTAAGGAAAGGCTCAAAAAGTATTTCTCATTTTTCAATAACTTTTCTAGTTTTAATTGGGATATTAATACTTGTGGCCACAATAGGTAAGCCCAATATGCCAGTTTAAGAATTTATGAAAGAAAAAATTATTTCTGAAATAAATTTAGATTTGGTTTTTCAATGTAATGATTTCTCTCAATTTTCAAATAAGTTAAAAGATACTAAAACTCATCTTATTTTTGAATCTATTTTTTGGGAGAAAGTTTTTTTATCTTGGATAAATACTATATTAAAAAAAGAGGATTATGAATTACCAAATTATATTTTTGAAAAAAAATCTTTTTCATTAGGCTTACAGATAATATCTAATCAAGAAATTGCTTCTTTGAATAAGAAATGGATGCGAAAAAATGGTCCAACTGATGTTCTATCTTTTCCAATTATTTCTGATGAATCTCTAAATAATTTAGATCATATAGAGCTGGGAGATATTTTTATATCATTAGAGATGGCACTTGAGCAATCTTATGAATATAAACATTCAATCTATAGAGAGATGATCTGGTTGGCTAGTCATGGTTTTTTACATCTTTTGGGATGGGAACATAATAATGAGCATGATTTAGAAAATATGTTAAATTTCCAAGAATATTTAATTACTCGATTAGATTAAAAATAAATGAAAAAAAAAATAAACTATTTAGAAAATAGAAAAGAATCATACAAAACTTCTAGTAATGTATTTATAAGTTTTAAGTATGCTTTTAGTGGTATTAGTTATGTATTAAAAACTTCAAGAAATTTTAAAATTCAATTAATTTTTGCAGTTACAAGTTTAATAATTGGTTTTTTACTCAAAATTAGTCTAAGTAATTATGTTATTTTGATTGCAACAATAATGTCTGTTTTAATATTAGAAATATTGAACACATCTATTGAATCTATCGTTGATTTAGTAGTGAAAAAAGAATTTAGTATTTTGGCTAAAATTTCAAAAGATACTTCTGCAGGAGCAGTATTATTAGCTTCCATTAATTCTGTTATTATTGCTGTATATATCTTTGTTCCTAAAATAAAGTTGTTATTTTAAATCCATATAAATATGTTTCTTGTTATTGATAATTACGATAGTTTTACTTATAACCTTGTTCAATATTTAGGAGAACTTTCAGTTGAACATGAAATAACTAAAGAATTAATAGTTAAAAGAAATGATGAAATTACTCTAGAAGAAATTATCAAACTAAATCCTGGTGGAATTCTCTTATCTCCAGGTCCAGGTAATCCAGATCAATCTGGAATTTGTCTGCCAATTCTAAAAAAATTATCTAAAAATATTCCGACCTTGGGAGTTTGTTTAGGTCATCAAGCTTTGGCCCAAGCTTTTGGAGGTAAGGTTATAGTTGGGAAAGAACTTATGCATGGTAAGACATCCAAAATATTTCATAATCAAAAAGGATTGTTTAAAGATATCGAGACTCCATTTGTGGCTACTAGATATCATAGTCTTATAGTTGATTCAAGTTCTTTACCATCTTGTTTCGATATAACTGCGACTTTAGAAGACTCAACAATTATGGCTATTTCTCATAAAGAATATAAACATTTACATGGGGTACAGTTCCATCCTGAAAGTGTGTTGACGCAATTTGGTCATAAATTAATTAGTAATTTTCTAAAAATGGCTGAACAAAAGTAAAATAAAAAAAAATAATATTATGATTTCTCAAATTAAAAACTTTTTATTTTTGATATTAGTTAGCTCTTTTTTACCTACCTCATTATTGGCAAGGAACTTAGGAATAAAAAGTTTTGGACATAGTAGTTTTTTAATTACTAGTGCAGATAAATCTATTCTTATAAATCCCTTTAAAGCAATGGGTTGTGCAAGTAATTTAAAGGAGCCAAAAGAAGTCAACGTAGATTTTATTTTGGCCAGTTCTAGGCTTCCAGATGAAGGCTATAATCCTAATGATCAATTAATGTTCGTTGACCCAGGAATCTATCAATTTGAGGATATTTTATTAAATGGAATTTCTGTACCACATGACAGAGTAGATGGAAGAAGATTTGGGATGGCAACTGTTTGGAGTTGGGAGCAGAATGATCTTAAAATTGTTCATATGGGAGGAGCCGCTGGTGATATTGATATAAACAGTCAAATTATTTTGTCTAGTCCAGATATATTGTTTATTTCAATTGGAGGAGGAATAAAATCTTACAATGGTAAAGAAGCCTCAAAAATAGTTAAGCTTCTAAAACCTAATGTAGTTATTCCTGTTCACTTTGAACGCGGCAAAAAAATTAATAAAGAATGTGATTTCTCAAATGCTGATTTATTTATCGAAAATATGAAAGATTTTAAAGTAAAATATGTTGGAAAACATTTTCAAATAAAACCTAAAAGAATCGATCAAAATACAATTTATATTTTCAGTAATTAATTTTTTAAATCTAATATCTTGTAATTGTCCCAGAAAAAAATCATTTGTTCTTTAGTTCCAATACTAACCCTTATAGAATTACCGATATCTTTTTTGTTTTCCATACTTCTAATAAGAATACCTTTTTCTCTCATCTGTTGTATTAAGATTTTAGGATCTTTTTTTGGCCAAATTAAGAAATAATTACCTCCACTAAAGTGAGCTCTGATTTTTGTTGATTTAAATTTATTTAAAATCCATTCCCTCGCCTTTTTTACTTCTAAAACATAATTATCAATATATGATTTGTCTTTAAGTGCTGCTAATGCAGCTGTTATAGCAAAGCTGTTTACATCATATGGTCCTGTAACTTTATTAATGTACTGAATTAAACTTTTATTGCCAAAAGTAAAACCTATTCTTAAACCAGCTAGACCTGCAGTTTTTGAGAGAGATTGGATTATTAGTATATTTTTATTCTTTTCAAAATCTATCGATTCAAGAAGACTATCTCCATTAAATTTTTCATATAGTTCATCAACAACTATTAATGAATCGTTATCGATATTGGCTAAATTAATTATTTCATGAGAGCTTAGAACAGTTCCTGTTGGATTATTTGGATTGCAAATAAATATTAACTTTGGATTATGCTTTATTATTTTTTCCCTAAATTCTTCGATGGGGAATAGAAAATTTTCTCCAATGTAAGAACAACTTATTTTTTTCATTCCTCGGATTTCTGCACAAGGAGAATAGTAACCAAAAGTTGGATTTGTGGTTAGAAATATCTGATCTTTTTCTCCAAAGCAATTGAAAATTGCATTTATTGCTGCATCTGCTCCATTGAAAATTCCGATTTCATCATTACCAAATTTTCTTGAATCAAGATATTTATCACATAAAAATTTTTTTAAAGAATTATATTCTGGATAAATTGATATCTCATCTAATTTTATCGCTTGTAATGCCTCTAAAACCTTAGGACTTGGACCTAAAGTATTTTCATTAAAGTCTAAGCGGAGTAAATTTCTTCTATTTTCTAAAGGTGCAGAGTAAGACTGCATATTTATTATTTCTTCTCTTGGTTTTGGGAAAAGATTATTTAATGGATCAAAATCATTCATTACATTCTTTCTAAAGTTTCAATTCCTAAAAGCTCTAAGCTTAATTTTAGTGTTTTTGCAGTTAGGTCACATAAATTAAGCCTAGAGATTTTTATATTTTTTTCTTCTTTGAGGATTGGAACTTGATCATAGAATCTATTAAAAGTCTGACATAGCTCGAACAGATAATTGCATAATCTATTTGGCATTAAGTCTTTTTCAATAGAAATTATGACTTCATCGAACCTAAGTAATTTTCTGATAAGTTTCCACTCAGATTTATGTTCATAATTTACGTACTGAAAATCTTTAGATTCATAAACAAAATCATTTTTTCTTTTAATTCCTAAAATTCTTACAAGTGTATATAACAAATAAGGAGCAGTATTACCATTAAGCGAAAGCATTTTATCAAAACTAAATTGATAATTAGTAATCCTATTTTGACTTAAATCTGCATACTTAACAGCTCCTAATCCAATAATTCTTGAAGTATTTGCTATAAACTCTTCGGACTCATAACGATCTTCATCTTCTAATCTTTTCAATAAATCTTCTTTTGCTCTTCTAACTGCTTCATTTAATAAATCTTTTAGGCGTATTGTTTCACCTTCTCTTGTCTTTAGTTTTTTGCCATCAATTCCTTGAACTAACCCAAAAGGGACATGGTCTACTTGACAATT
This sequence comes from uncultured Prochlorococcus sp., assembly GCA_902572825.1. Classification (GTDB taxonomy): domain Bacteria; phylum Cyanobacteriota; class Cyanobacteriia; order PCC-6307; family Cyanobiaceae; genus Prochlorococcus_A. The sequence continues at coordinate 32,730 of CACGHD010000014.1, forward strand.
TTCAGGGATCCATTTTGCTTTTTTTGCAACTTGAAAAACTCCAGCAAAATGATTTGCTTGCCCATGATCAGTTACATAAATAATTCTTGAAGCATCATCACCATTAGGAGGTTTATTGAATCTGTATCTTATAGCAGCAAGATCTGTGGTGGCATAATTAAAACCTCCATCTTTTTTTTGAATAATTAGCGGTAAAGGTTTGCCTTCTTTATTAGTCATCCCATCTAAAAATACACATTTTGCTCCTTGATCTTCTACTAATATTTTTTCTAAATTCAAATCATCAATAACTGATTTTAAGAAGGGATTATAAAAAGATTCACCTCTTTCTTCTATTTTTATTTTTAAATTTTTATAGATTTCATCAAATTCTTTCCTTGATTGATCACATAATAATTTCCAAGCTTTAATCGATTTAATATCTCCACTTTGTAACTTAACTACTTCCTCTCTAGATCTTTTTTGGAATTCAGATTCGTTATCAAATCTTTTTTTTGATTCTTTATAAAATTCAACTAAATCACTTATCTTGATCTTTCCTATTTCTTCTAGATCATTTGAATATAAATCTTTGAGTTGAGTAATAAGCATGCCAAATTGTGTTCCCCAATCACCAACATGATTGAGTCTTAATACTTCATAACCTCTTAACTCGAAAATTCTAGATATTGAGTCACCTATTATTGTTGATCTTAAATGCCCTACATGCATTTCTTTAGCAATATTAGGGCTAGAAAAATCTACAATAACTTTATTGGACAAACCACTATCTAAATCTTTTCTAATTAGAGGTATGCCAGCCCTATTGCATTGAATATTTGACTTGATTTCATTTATTAGAACCTCATCTTTTAATTTTATATTTATAAATCCAGGTCCAGCTATTTCTAGACTCTTACATAATTTTGCTATGCTTTTATTTTTATTTAAAAGGTTAATAAAATCATTAGAAATATCTCTTGGGTTCTTTTTATATATTTTAGATAAACTTAAACAAACATTACATTGATAATCACCAAATTCCTCTTTTGATGATTGTGTAATTAAATTCTTGCTAAGAATTGCGAATTCTCCTTTTTGATCATTTTTTTCAAGACTATCTAAAAGAGATTCTTCAAATTGTTTTGTTAATTCTTTAAAAATGATTAGCATTAATTATCCAATTATTTATCTATATGATTAATTAATATAACGCATACTCAAATCAATCCAATTACTTTTGGTGATTGAAGAACTTGTTGAAATCAAATCAATACCTTTTATTAGATATTGACTAATTTCTTGAGGGTTTATTCCAGAAACTTCTATTATCAAATTTTTATTGACTTCTTTTTGTAGACTATTAATTGATAACTCTCTTAATTCTTGAACGTTTTTTTTGATTATTTCAGGACTAAGTTCATCTAATAAGACACTATCCGCTCCTGCTAATACTGCTTCTTTTGCCTGGTCGATATTCTCAGCTTCAATTATGATATGAGTTGTAAAAGGCGAATTTAGGCGAATATTTTGTACTGCATTCTTAAGATTATCTGTCCATGCAATATGATTTTCTTTGATCATAGCAGCATCGTATAATCCCATTCTATGATTCACCCCACCTCCGCATTTGAATGCATATTTTTCAAATATTCTTAAGCCAGGAGTCGTTTTCCTAGTATCTGCTAATTTTATATTTGTGCCTTCTAATTTATCTGTAAGATTCTTTGTATATGTTGATATTCCAGATAAATGCATTGCTATATTTAAGCTGATCCTTTCACTAGCGAGTAAACTTTTTGAAGGCCCATATATTTCTAAGAGTTTTTGATCTTTAACAAATTTATCTCCATCAGAGATATTAAATTTTGGACTGATTTTTAAATCAATTTTTCTAAAAATTTCTTTTATAATTTCAACCCCGCAGAATATACCCTCTTCTTTTGCAATCCAATATGCATTACCATTCTCTTTTGTAATAGAGGAACTTGTAAGATCTCCCCTACCTATATCTTCATTGATCCAATTATCAATGATTTTACTTATTATTGGAGTATTTAAATCCACTAAACTAAGAAATAATTAATTAATAAAAATTAAACTGAAGTTAGAGAATCAACTATATATCACTATGTAATTTAACTCAAATTTATTTACCAATACAAAACTTAGAAAAAATATTATCTAGAAGTTCCTCTGTTAATTCTTGACCAGTTATTTTAGATAAGTTTTGAATTCCATCTCTCAGCTCAATTGATAACAAATCAAATGGCAATTTATTTTCAACTATTTCATCAGTATCATTTAAATTAGATAAGCAAGCAGACAAATTTGTTAGATGTCTTTCGTTTAAAAATATATTGATATTTCCTACTTGTTTTAATCCGCATTTTTTTATAATTGTGTCTATTAATAATCTTTCACCATCATTATTCTTAATACTCATAAGAATTGTATTTTTTAACTCATCTGAATTAATATTTTTGCAATCAATTAAATCTTTTTTATTGCCCAAAATAGTAATTAATTTTTCTTTGGGAATTTCTTGTATTATTTTTTTGTCTTCTTCATTAAATCCTTCTTCAAGACTATAGATATAAATTATAAAATCTGACTCTTTTATTTTCCCAAAACTTTTTTTAATTCCAATACTTTCAATTTGTTCATGAGTTTCTCTGATGCCAGCAGTATCAATTATTTTCATTGGAATATCATTAATAGTTAAATTAACTTCAATAACATCTCTAGTTGTTCCAGGAATATTAGTTACTATTGCTTTCTCTTTTTTTGCAAGCAAATTTAATAAAGAGCTTTTACCAACATTTGTTTTACCTATAAGCGCAATGGATATTCCATTGTGAATATATGAATTTCTTTTTGCATTTTCTATTAGTAATTCTATTTTTTCTTTGACTTTTTTAATGTTTTTTAGATATTTGGTGTAATCAAAATCTGTGAAGTCTTCTTCAAAATCAACTCTCGCTTCTATTTCACAAAGTTGATTTATAAGGTCATTTTTAATATCATCAATTTTTTTCTTTATTTCTCCTTGAACCCCGCTAAAGGCTAACTCTGCTGATCTGGTATTGCTTGCATTAATTAATTGATTAATCGACTCGGCTTGAGTAAGGTCTATTTTCCCATTAAGAAAAGCTCTTTGACTAAATTCTCCTGGGTTTGCAAGTCTAACTCTAGAATTACTAGATAATAATATCTTTAAAACTTTATTGACTATGATAATTCCGCCATGGCAATGAAGTTCAACTACATCCTCTCCTGTGAAGCTATTTGGGGATTTCATCACTAAAATTAAAACCTCATCTATGAATTTATTTTGTTTATTTTCCTGAATAAAACCACGAAAAACCCTATGTGATTCCCATGCATATTTAGATTTAGTTTGAACAATCTTTTTGCAAGAAATTATTGCGTCTTTCCCTGATACTCTTATTATCGCAACTCCTCCCTTCCCAATACTTATAGCTGAAGCAATTGCGGCTATCGTATCTTCTGTAGTAACTATCGAATCCATCTCTCGCTTTGTTATGGATAATTAAGTAAGATTATCAAGAATTTAATTTTGAAATTTTCTTTCTGAATGAGATTTAAAAGAGATATTACCTATAAGAAAATTCTATCATTATTTAGGAGTCAGAATGGAAGTCCTTTCTTTAATGCTAAAGGTTTAGCTATAGGGGTATTTAGTGGTTGCTTTCCATTTTTTGGTTTTCAGACTTTAATGGGAGTATTTTTTGCGAAAATAGTTAAGGGAAATATTGTTCTAGCTGCAATTGGTACCTGGATCAGCAACCCTTTTACTTATATTCCACTATATTATTTTAACTATAAAGTTGGTTCGATTTTTTTAAATAATCCTTCTAATAAAATTCTTGAAAAAAGTTTAGTTATTGATGACTTATGGAAACAAGGTAGAATTATTTCCTTAAAATTACTCTTAGGTTCATCTTGTGTAGGTATTTTATTAGCTTTGATTTGCGGCAGTATTGTTTTCTTTATCTACAAGATAAAAAGTAAAAGATAGATTGATCTGATTTTAAAATTAACTTTGTCCAACTCTGGCAATATTTAAAACATCTGCCATTGATTTAATTTGTTCAATTGTTTTGTGAAGTTGATTATAACTTTCAAGACCTACACAAAGATTTATAATAGCTGGTTTACCATAAGCAGTTTTAACATTGGCATCACTAACGTTTATACCTTTATCAGATAACCTCATAAGAATATCTTTAAGAACTCCAACTCTATCAATTACTTCTATTCGTAGCTGAATTGGAAACTTATTATCTCCAGTTTTATTATCTTGATTCCAACCGACAGGTAATCTTCTCTCTATTGGAATTGGTATTACATTTTCACAATCTTCTCTATGTATAGTTATCCCATGGTTGCCGAGCGACACAGTTCCGATAATATCCTCGCCTGGGAGTGGGGAACAGCATTTACCTATTCTGTAATCAAGACCTTCTATCCCAGAAATTGGTGATTTAGCTGCTGTATTAGATTGATTAGTGGATAAATTATTTTTACTTTTAAGAGATTTTGCTATTTCAGAGTCAGAATCATTTTTAACATCTTCTGTCTGTAATTTTATTTCTTCTCTTAGTCTGTTTAATACTTGATGCAAAGTTAAACCACCAAAACCAAGAGATGCAAGAAGGTCTTCAGTAGTTTTTAAATTGCATCGATTTGCAACTTTTTTCATGGCTTCACTAGAAAGTAATGCTTCAAAACCGTTTCTACCTACTTCTTTTTCAAGTAAATCTCTACCTCTTTTAATCGTTTCATCACGATGGCTTTTCTTATACCATTGGCGAATTCTATTTTTAGCAGTTGGCGTAACTACAAAGTTCAGCCAATCCAAGCTTGGAGTAGCATTATTACTTGTCAAAATTTCTATGAAGTCACCATTTTGAAGTGCTGTAGATAATGGAGAAAGCTTTTCATTAATTCTTATTCCATTACAGTGATTTCCAACTTCAGAATGGATTCTGTAGGCGAAATCTATCGCGGTAGATCCTTTCCTTAAACCAACAACATCTCCTTTTGGAGTGATTACAAATACTTCTTCATCAAATAAATCTTCTTTAATTGAAGCTAAATAATCATTATGATCCCTTTCATTACCTTCTTGTTGCCATTCTACTAATTGTCTTAGCCAATTAAATCTCTCGGCATTACTTTTAGCAGGAGAACCACCCTCTTTATATTGCCAATGAGCGGCAATACCATATTCAGCAATTTGATGCATCGAAGTAGTTCTAATTTGAACTTCAATAGGTCGATGTCTTCCAATCACAGAAGTGTGTAAGGACTGATATCCATTGGGTTTTGGTAATCCTATATAGTCTTTAAATCTACCTGGAATTGGTTTGAAAGTATCATGAACAACTGCTAAAGCTCTATAACAACTATCTGAATTGTCCACGATAATTCTTAGGGCAGCAACATCATAAATCTCGTGAAAATGCTTTTGTTGTCTTTCCATTTTGCTCCAGATGCCATAAAGATGTTTTGGCCTTCCTGTTATTTCAAAATTTTTCAAACCCGCTGAAATCAAGTTTTCTTTCATAAGATTCAAAGTTACTTTTAATCTTTTTTCTCTATCACTTCTTTTAACGGCGATTTGATCTTTAAGATCTAGATATTCTTTAGGCTCTAGGAATTTAAAAGCTAAATCTTCTAATTCCCATTTAAATCT
>CACGHD010000015.1 GCA_902572825.1 uncultured Prochlorococcus sp.
CAGTTAGTTGAGCGATATTTTTTTTCTCCAACAAAAAATGCCATTTTCGTAACAACTTAGTTTTTGAAATTTCAGCTTTACTAAATTTAAGTTTCTCTAGAGATGCAACATCTAAAATTTGAGCAATAAAAAATGATGGTAAAAACTTTTCTTTTTCTTCCTGATTCAGTTCTGCATAATTAATTTTCTCTAAATCCAAAAAAAAAGAATCTTCAGACAAATTATCAATACCAAATATATTTATTTTTTTTATCAGCAATACTGCATCAAGAGCATTCGCTCCATTTACTATTTTCTGTATTTCATAATTAATTCTCTCTTTAGCAGCAAGATATAATTTCACTTTATTTTTTTTTATAAAAGTAATTAAATTAAGATCAACTTTAAAATTCAATTCTGAAACAAATCGAAAACATCTTAATATTCGCAAAGGATCATTCAGTAAATTTTTTTCAGAATGACTTCTAAGCAAAGAAATCTCTAGATCTTTAAGACCATTTAATGGATCTAACAAACATTTCTTATCTAATAAAAAAGCAATGGAATTAATCGAAAAGTCTCTAGAAAACAAATCTCCTTCTACCGTAGATGAAACCTGATTAGCAATATCAATATCAATATTATTGAGAAAAATTCTTACTACTTCTCTTTTTTCATCTAAAATTACAAATTTTGATTCAATATTTTTTGCAATCTTTTTCCCAATTTCAATTGCATTTAAAGGTACCACAATATCAACATCTACCTTTTCAGATTTTCTTCCCAAAATAATATCTCTTATATAACCACCAACCAAATATGATCCCTTAGGTAAAAAACCTAATATAAAATTCAAATTATAAAATTTTATACTTGTTTCTAATTCATCAATAATTAGTGTATGATCTGTGAGAATACTATTTTTCATCTTATTTATTTATTATGTGCATTTGCATCAACTGTAAATGGGTTGATAGATGTATCACATATCATGATGTTGAAAATAATCATGGTGTTGATCACATTTGTGATCTACCTGATTTTAAAGCAAAAAAACCATTCATTCATGTCAGTATAATTAAAGATAATAATGGTGTTTATAAAACTGATTGGGATGTCCAATCTTGTGAAAGTTTTAAAAATGAATTTGGTAAATGGTCTAAATGTAACCCTGGCATTGAATTACCTGTTTAAAGGTAATAGATGACAAATAAACTAAAACAAAGAGAAAGTTACCCAATTTTAGTTATTCATAGCACAGACACTTCTTTTGGCTTTGGGTATAGAAAAACCAATAACCTTGAATCTGATAAATTATTTATCAAAAAATTTGATAATGACCTTTGCAACAACTTAATTAATGATCTAGATAAATTCATTTCCAAAGAAAATTTACAAAAAATAAATAAGTTATCTGTCAGTATAGGACCAGCAAATTTTAATGCCTCACGACTTATTGTAGTTTTAGCAAGAACGATCTCACAACAAATAAATTGTCCTTTAGACAGTTTTAGTTCATTTGAAATAATGGCAAAAAGAATTGCATCAAAAAATAATATCTTTACAAACAAAAAATCCTTCTGGATTTACAAAAAATTAAAACGAAAGGGTTTTATTGCAGGTAAATATGAGATTTGTCATGACGAAAAAACTCCTTCAGATCTAGTCATTCGAGAAACAGTTTTACCAAAAGTTATTAAAGAACTAGAGAGTAAAGAACTTTTTTTCGAGGCTATTTTTGATGATAAAGAAGATTTAAAAGAACTATTAGATTTATCAAACAAAAATTCATTAAATTCAAATGTAGATTCTTGGGAAAAAGTTTTGCCTCTTTACCCTATTTCTCCAATTAACTAAATATTCATCCAATCAAATTATTAATTTCGTCTTTAAGGTGCATTGTCACAAGATTAAGTTCATCTCTTGATGAACTTTGCGGAGGTTGAATAGGTTTTCCTACTTTAATAACTATTTTTGAAAATAAAGGAAAAAAGAATTTAAATCTCATTAGCCTATGTGAATTAACTATTGCAACAGGCAATAATAATTTTTGATTTTTAAAGGCTAATAATGCTGCTCCTTGTTTGGGCTTATTTACTAGGCCATTTTTTTGACGAGTACCATCAATAAAAATTCCAATACAATTATCGTTTGACAATTTTTTACATGCTGTTTTAATTGTATTTTTATCAGCAATTCCTCTTTTCACAGGATATGCTCCACAAGCCTTGATAATAAAACCAAGAAAAGGAATTTTAAAAAGCTCTGCCTTGGCCATAAAAGATATATTACGTCCAAGTGCATGGCCTAACAAAGGAGGATCAAGTAAAGAACCATGATTAGAAACCATGATAAAAGAATCTTTTTGCGGAATATTGTCTCTACCTATTAATTGACCTTTAAATACAAATTTATAAATAGGTAATACAAAAAGCTTACTTACTAATTCGTAGATTAATTTTTGAATAGTATGATTTTTCATACAAAATTAATAAGATATTTGATCAGAAGATGAAACTTGAGAAATTTTTACACCTTTAAGATGTCTTTTTCCTAAACCGCTTAGTACATTAGAAGGGCCAATTTCAACAATATGTAGATCACTATCTTTTGCCATTAAATCCATAGTTTCTCGCCACCTAACTCCATTACACATTTGCTTTTCTAATCTAATTTTAAGCTCTTTTGCATCACTACAAAGTGAAGGTTCACAATTACTGATGACTGGGAAAGAGGGTTTTTTAAATTGAATCTGTTTTAGATACTCAGAAAATTTTGATGAAGATTCATTCATAAATGGTGAATGAAATGCACCTGAAACATTTAATTTCAAGAATCTTTTACAAGAAAATTCTCTCGACAAATTATCTAATACTTCAGTAGATCCTGATAAGACAACTTGGGAAGAGCTATTATCATTAGCAATTACAATATCATCAATTTTTTGTACTAATAGATCAAGTTCATTTCTATCAAAACCAATTACTGCTGCCATAGATCCTTTCCCAGCATTTACCATTAATTGAGACCTTTCTTTTATTAGAGAAACGCAATCTTCGAATGAAAAAACATCCGCACAATATAGTGCAGTGATTTCTCCAAGACTATGCCCAGCAACATAAGTTGGTTTAAATCCTTTTTCCTTTAATGCATCTAATAAAATTGATTCAACTAAAAAAAGACAAATTTGTGTGTTTCTTGTGTTATTTAAATCAATAAGAGGATTTGTTGGTTCATTATTTAACTCACAAATTTCAAATAAATTCCTTTCAAATATCTCAGATGCATAGCTAAACCTCTCTTTTGTGTTGGGCAAATTTTCAATTTGTTTTGCCATTCCAATTTTTTGCGAACCCTGTCCAGGGAATACCCATGCAACTGTCATAATGTTCCTATTTTGTTTTTAACCCCATTTAATTAGGGCTGCACCCCAACTTAGCCCAGCACCGAAACCACTTGTAGCAATAATATCATTTTGTTTAATTCTATAATCTCTTACAGCCTCATCCATCATTAGTGGAATTGTTGCTGCTGAAGTATTGCCATATTTTTCTAAATTACTAAGAATCTTTTCTCTGGGAATTTTTAACCTTTCTCCTACAGAATCCAATATTCTTTGATTAGCTTGATGCAACAAGAGCCAATCAACTTGGTCAGAATTATATTTCATTTTTTTCAACAACTTTTGAAGAATTAGGGGGACTTCTTTAACTGCGAATTTATAAACTTCCTGACCATTCATCTGAATTGGAGAAAAACCTCCACTTAAAAAGTTAATTTCATCAACTATTGAATCCTTATTATTTTTTGATGGAAGATTAAGAAAAGAACCCCTCCCCCCATCAGTTCGCATATCAAAACCTATAAAATTATCAAATTCATTTGTGGCTTCGATTGCTAATGCACCGGCACCATCTCCAAAGAGAATACAACTTCTTCTATCATTCCAATCAACAAAACTTGATAATTGATCTGCTCCAATAACAATAGCCCTTTTAAAACTACCCCCTTTTAAAAATTGTGAGGCTGTTATTAAGGCAAATAAAAAGCCACTACAAGCTGCAGTTAAATCGAAAGCTACAGCATTAGCTGCCCCTAATTTAGCTTGAATGGATGGGGCTGATCCAAATAAATCATGCGGAGTAGAGGTAGCTAAAACAATCAAATCAATCGTTTTAATATCCCAATTAGCCATTTCTATAGCCTTTAGAGCAGCCTTATAACCCATCCTAGTAACATTATCTTCTACGCTAGAGATTCTTCTCTCAGAAATACCAGTTCTAGATTGTATCCATTCATTGCTTGTATCAACTTTTTGACTAATTTTTTGATTGGTTAGGATTTGATCAGGTACATAACTTCCACTTCCCTTGAATGACACTCCAATCTGATTAAAATTTATTCCTTCCAAAAGAGTTTTTTAGTTACTTATATTAGTCAAACATAAATTTGACTCAATATGTTTTATGAATTTAAAACTTGAAGCTTTTGCAGTTGATTTAAATTGTCCATAACACCATGATTCACTGCAGAGTGAGCCAAGCGAAGAGCACTAACTACTGATAAAGATTTGCTACTTCCATGACCAATAACACAAATACCATTCACCCCAAGTAATAAAGCTCCTCCATGTTCGGCATGATCTAACCTTTTCTTAATTCTGAGTAGATTACTTCTTAAAAAAGCTGAACCAACTTTCCCCCGCCTTCCACGTGGCAGCTCAGATCTCAAAATATCTAATAAAACTCCTCCCACAGATTCAAGAAATTTCAATAATATATTTCCAGTAAATCCATCACAGACTACTACGTCGAAGCTACCTGATAATACATCTCGCCCTTCACAATTACCTCCAAAATCAAAACTTTTTTCAGAAGATAATAATTCAAATGTTTTTAGGGATAAATCATTACCTTTGCATTCTTCTTCTCCAATATTTAAAAGGCCTATTCTTGGTTTTTTTACTTGTAAGACATCTTTTGCATAAATGTTACCTAGAAGAGCAAATTGATGTAGATAAGATGGCTTACAATCAGTATTTGCACCAACATCTAAAACTAATACAGGGCGAGTTTGATCCCTTGTTGGAAATAATGCTCCTATGGCTGGTCTATCAATTCCTTTCAATCTTCCAATTCTAAATATGGCAGAAGCCATCATGGCACCTGAATTACCAGCTGAGTAGACAGCTTCAGCTTTATTATTTCTCACTAAATCCATAGCAACGTTTATGCTTGCATCTTTCCTTTTTCTGACTGCCGTAGCTTCTTCATTCATCCCAATAGGCTCTCCACTATCAATTAATTCAAGACGATTATTATTAATTTCATTTTCTAATAATTCTGCCATACCAGTTTTTTCTGCTGCATCTTTAACTTTGTCAATTTTGCCGACAAACTTTATATTTATTGGGAATCTACTTATTGCTTCGAGGCAACCTTCAAGAATTGGGCCGGGAGCATAATCTCCACCCATACCATCAACTGCGATCCAAATTCTTTTAGATTGAATGTCTTCAACCTTATCTAAAATATTATCGCTATTTTGTAATCTTTTTAATGGGTCAAAAACTAATGGCTGTAATGTATTTTTCGCTATTGAGCTAGCATTTGAAACAACACTGCTGGCAGTATTCACAACAGATTCAGCGCTTGAAACTACATTACCTGCAACATTACCTGCAACATTACTCGCAACATTACTAGCAGTGGTCACAACAGAACCAGCACCAGAAACCACATTACCTGCAACATTACTAGCTGTTGCCGCAGAACTAGCAGCAGTATCTACTATTGAAGTGACAGCCGAATTTCTTTTGTACCAAATAACTAATCTTCTAATAGCTCTGGGCTTGTTAATTTTTTGCGCTGTTTCTTTCCCCATTTATTTACCATCAAAAGGAGCAATATCAACAATCCGTTGGAAAAGATATCCTGTACCCCTTGCTGTCAAAATTAATTCAGGATTTGCTGGATCAGCCTCAAGTTTTGATCTTAATCTTGATATATGAACATCCACGACTCTCGTGTCTACATGTCTCTCGGGGGTATATCCCCAAACTTCTTTCAAAATCTCTCCTCTACTAAATGGCTCTCCTGACCTACTAACCAAAAGCTCTAAAAGACTAAATTCCATTCCAGTTAATCTTATTCTCTCATCGCTTTTAAAAACTTGTCTTCGATTTGTATCAATTTTTATATCCGTTACCAAAATTAATCCTGAATTAGGCATTCCAGGAATTTGTTCTTTGTCGATTCTTCTAAGAACACACCTTATTCTAGCTTCTAATTCCTTTGGGCTGAATGGTTTTACTACATAATCATCAGCCCCCAATTCTAAACCTGTTATCCTATCTGCGACATCTCCTAATGCAGTTAACATAACAATTGGAACATCAGAATCTTTCCTTAATTCTTGACAAACTCCATAACCATCTAACTTTGGCATCATGACGTCAAGCACTACTAAATCAGGTTCATAATCCTTAAATAACTTTAGTGCTTCTTTACCATCACATGCAGTTAAAACTTTGTAGCCAATCATGGAGAGACGTGTCTCCAGAATTCTTCTAATACTTGCCTCGTCATCTGCGACAAGTATAGTTTCTTTAGTTTGACTAGATAGAGCCATTTGTTTCTATTAGCTAATCAGTAAGAGAATTTATTATTAACCTAATCTAACTTGTAGAGGGGCAATATCCCAAACATTCTAGTTCCCTTACTTCATTCAGAAACTTAATGTCTAGCAAATTATCGACTTTTATTTGTCAGAATTGCGGATCTGAAACTTCTCAATACTTTGGAAAATGCCTTAATTGCAACTCATGGAATTCCATTGTTGAAGAAATAAAAAGTAAGACCTCTAAATATCAAGAGAAAAAAAATAGTAAAAAATCTATACAGTTTCATGAGATCTCATCAAAAAAAATATTAAGATTTTCGAGTGGTTTTAGAGAATTCGATCGAGTTCTTGGAGGTGGAATTGTACCTGGATCTGTTGTTTTACTTGGAGGAGAACCAGGTATCGGTAAAAGCACATTAGTTCTTCAATCAGCAGGGAAAATATCTCTCAATGAAAAAGTGTTATACATAACTGCAGAAGAATCCCTAGAACAAGTAAAAATTAGATGGGAAAGATTAAATCAAAACAGTATTGATTTACAAATTTTTGCAGAAACTAATTTATCTCTAATTATTGAAGAGATCAAACGTGTCAATCCAAGTTTCGCAATTATTGATAGTATTCAAGCCATCCATAATCATGAAATGCAAAGTTCTCCAGGATCTGTTTCTCAAGTTAGAGAATGTTCTTCTGAGTTGCAAAATCTAGCCAAAGATAATAATATCGCGCTTCTAATAATTGGTCATGTAACCAAAGATGGTGCTTTAGCTGGCCCTAAAACTCTAGAACATTTAGTTGATACAGTAATAAACTTTGAAGGAGATAAGATTTCATCTCATAGATTACTAAGAAGTATAAAAAATCGATTTGGATCGACCTTTGAAATTGGAATTTTTGAAATGCTTGAAGAGGGTTTACGTGAGATAAAAAACCCAAGTTCAATTTTTACAAATAAAGAAAATATTTCAGGTGTAACAACTACGATTACAAATGAAGGCACTCGACCATTAGCAGTTGATATACAAGCACTAGTAAATAAAACTTTCTACAGTAACCCAAGACGAACTACAACTGGAATTAGCATAAATAGATTGCATCAAATTCTGGCTGTCATTGAAAAACACGTAGGGATAAAATTATCTGAGTTTGATTGTTATGTAGCTACTGGAGGAGGTTTTGAAATTAATGATCCCTCATCTGACTTAGGTGTAGCAATATCAATTTTATCGAGTTTGAAAAATATTCCTCCTTTGGCTAGTACCTCATTTATTGGGGAATTGGGTTTGAGCGGTCAAGTTAGAAAATCGAATAACCTCCGGATAAAAATAGAAGAAGCTGTAAGACTAGGAATTAAAAATATCGTAGTGCCAAAACTAGAGGAGGAACTAAATAATAATTTTCAAAAATTAATAAATATCAAAGAGATATCCAATATTAAAGAAGCAGTTGATTATTCTTTATCAAAATAAAAAAATCAAAGGTACATATCAATTGAGCTTCTGCCTGAGTTTTTCAACCAATTCTCAATATCTAGATACCCACCTGGATATAACCTAACTGCTTTAGACCAGACTTCAGCAGCTTTATCAAACCAAATATCTCTCTGATCTAAATCACCATTTTGCTCAGCGTATCTTCCCCTTTTTTCATAAATTAAACCTATATTTTTGAGGCATGATGGCTGTTTAGGATTTTCTACTAGTGCTTTTTCATAAGTTTCAATAGACAAATCCTCTTCTCCATTACTCATATATATTATTGCCATATTTTTTAAAGTCTCACCCCTATCAATTTTATTTTCTTCAAGCAATAGACTCTCTCTATAATACTCTAATGCTTCCGAATAATCCCCATTATTTTGTGCGGCTAAGCCATCTCTGTAATAGATATATGCCTTTTTTTCTTTCTCTGCAATAGGCATTATTTTTACAATAGATTCAGCAATTACAGTAAAAGCTTTATCAATAAAATTGTCTCTGTTTTGATTACTAGGCACCGCTCTAAAACTAATAAAATTAATATAGTAATTTAAAAAATAACTATTTAAAAAGTCTATTACATTTATTATTATAATTAAAAAAATAGGCAGAGCATTAATTTGCTTCAATCGCGAAAAATATGGAAAGCATTCAATTAAGCATTACAGGAATGAAGTGCGGAGGTTGTGTTAGCACTGTTGAAAAAATATTAAAAAATTCTGATGGTATTGAAAATGTTTCTGTTAACTTACTAACTGAAAGTGCATATTTTGAAATTACCCAGAAACAGATCGAAATCGAAGCAGTTCTCGAAAATCTAAAAGAAAATGGTTTCCCATCAAAGATTTACATAAATGATTTTTCAAAAAAAATAAATAAGGCAGAATTAGAAAAAAAAAAGAGCTGGAGTAATCAATGGAAAAAACTAACTTTTGCTTTATTACTTTTATTATTTTCAGGTTTAGGTCATCTAGCAGAAGGAAGATATATAAATTTTCCGATATTAGGTAATATATTTTTTCATGCTTCATTAGCAACATTAGCTCTATTCTTTCCTGGCAGAGGAATAATTATTAATGGTTTTAAATCATTTATTAAGAACCGTCCTGATATGGATTCTCTAGTAGCTCTTGGAGTAACTAGCGCATATATAACAAGTCTTCTATCCTTAATATTTCCTGCCACTGGTTTTCCTTGTTTTTTTAATGAACCAGTTATGCTGTTAGGCTTCATATTGATTGGGCGTTTCTTAGAGGAAAGAGCAAGATACCAAACTGGTTCATCTATTGGAGAGTTATTAGATCTTCAACCTGAAATGGCAAATATCTACACAGAAGATAATCAAATAAAATCAATAAGAGTAAACACTTTAAGACCAAATCAAGAGATTCAAGTTTTAGCTGGAGACAGAGTGCCTGCTGACTGCATTGTTACTCAAGGTAATTCATATATTGATGTTTCACATATCACTGGAGAATCCAAACCTATCGAAGTAAAAGAAGGCGAAAATCTATCTAGTGGGTCTTTAAATCTTAATTCAACTCTTAGACTTAAAGTACAAAAGGTCGGAGGGGATTCTTCTCTTGCGAAACTAGTAAATCTTATTGAGTCTGTAAACGCTAGAAAACCTCGCATTCAAAGAATTGCCGATGAAATTGCAGGCAAATTTACTTACTTTGTCCTTATTTTTGCTACATTAACTTTCTTCTTTTGGTGGAAGGGTGCAAGAAACATTTGGCCAGATTTATTAAGTCATAATCATCAATTCATAACTCACTCAAGCCATACACTTCATAGTTCGCTTGGTAGTAATGCTGAGAATTTTCTTAGTTTAGCAATACAATTGTCAATTGCTGTTTTAGTTATAGCTTGTCCTTGTGCATTAGGTTTAGCCACCCCAACTGTAATAACTGTCGCATCAGGTAAAGCAGCAAAAAAGGGCGTTTTATTTAAAGGCGGGGACAAAATAGAGATGGCTTCAAAAATTAATCACATTATTTTTGACAAGACAGGTACATTAACAAAAGGTAAGCCATTCATCGTAGATTATAAAAATTATGATGATCATTCTTTTTTATTAAGAATAGCTGCCAGCTTAGAAAAGGAAAGCAGACATCCAATAGCAGATGCTTTGATTCAAGAAGCAAAAAAACAAAATTTAAGTTTATTTCCAATAAAAAAAATTATCACTCATTCAGGCCGAGGTATTTCTGGAGAACTAGATTCAATTGATGGACTCATTAATATTGGAAATATTGAATGGCTACTAAGTAAAGGAACAATCATTGATAGTGATGCAAAAAAAGTAATCGAAAATGAAGAGACAAAAACGAACACTATTATTGGAGTAAGTATAAAAGATAAGTTATTAGGTTTTATCTTCCTAGGAGATTTACTCAGAGATGATTCAATTAAAACAGTGCAAAATTTAAGAAAAAACAAATTTAAAATTAATATTTTAAGTGGAGATAGGAAACAAACAGTTTTAGCTTTAGCAAAAAAAATTGGTTTTAAAGAAAGTGAAGTCAAATGGGATCTTCTTCCTGAAATGAAGCTAAAGACTATAGAAAATTTAAAAATTGATAATAAAGTAGCAATGATTGGTGATGGTATTAATGATGTCCCAGCCTTAGCATCTTCAGACTTAGGAATTGCGGTAGGATCAGGAACTCAAATAGCTAAGGCAAATGCAGATGTAGTATTGATGGGAGATCAACTAAATGGATTACCCTACGCTTTAAATCTTGCCAAAAAAACTATAAGAAAAATAAAGCAAAATCTAACATGGGCTTTTGGTTACAACTTACTAGCTATACCTTTAGCAGCCGGCATTTTATTCCCTAAATACGGTATTCTACTTACTCCCTCAATAGCAGCATTATTGATGGCTATTAGCTCTATTACAGTTGTAATTAATGCTTTATCTTTGGATTAAATGAAAGGAAAATTTATCGTTATTGAGGGTATTGATGGTTGTGGTAAAACTACCCAAATAGATGAACTATCTAAATGGCTTCCTAATAGTGGTCTAATAAAGAAAGGGTCTAAATTAATCACAACTAGAGAACCTGGGGGCAGTCTTTTAGGAAAAAAACTTAGAGGACTGATTCTTGATAATAATGAAAATATAAAACCTTCATCTCTTGCAGAATTATTGCTTTATTCAGCAGATAGGGCTGAACACGTTTCCAAAATTATTTCACCTGCTTTAAATAATAATGATTGGGTAATAAGTGATAGATTTTCTGATTCCACACTGGCTTATCAAGGTTATGGAAGAAATATAAATTTAGAAATAATTAAAAATATTGAATCTATTGTTTGTCAAGGATTATCTCCAGATCTCACTTTCTTTTTAGAAATTTCTCCAGAAGAGAGCTTATTCCGAAGAAAAAATGAAATTCCAGACAGAATAGAATCAGAAGGTATTAGATTTTTAGAAAAAGTAAATGAAGGCTTCAAACTAATTGCCAAACAAAAAAACTGGAAAGTAATATCTGCTTCACAAAATATTACAACTATTTCTAATCAAATTAAAGAGACTTTGCTAAACAATTTTTCTAAAAAAAATGATTGAGTTTAAAAAAAATAATGTCTTCTTGAATGAAGAAGCCAATACCTTTCTTAAAAGCATAATTAAAAACAAATCATTGGCTAATGGTTATATATTTTATGGTGCTGAAGGATTAGGCAAAAAGCAAACTGCTCTTCAGTTTATAAAAGAAATTTTCAAACAGTCTTCACCAAGCGAAAATATTGAAGAGAAAATTACAAACAATAATCATCCTGATTTTTTAATTATTGAACCTGATTCTCTTTTGCTAACAAAAAGTTCAGGAAGTTTCGATCTTGAAAAAAAAATAAAAAGTGGATCTGAGATTATTAAAATTGCTCAAATACGTAATATCAAAACTTTTCTTAGTCAAAAATCAATAAACTCAGAAAAAAAAATTGTATTGATAATTGATGCACACCTCCTAAACGAAGCAGCCTCAAATTGCCTTTTAAAAACCTTAGAAGAACCTAGTAACGGAATTTTTATTTTACTAACATCTAAATTAAACCTTCTTTTAGATACGATCATATCAAGATGTCAAATCGTCAGATTTCGATCTATTTCTAGTAAACAAATAAAGTCAATTTTAAAAGAATATTTAGATCCTTCTAAATTAAAGATAAATACAAATTTAAAATTTGAAGATTTAATAAACTCTGCTAATGGATCTCCAAATCAATTATTGAAAAATATTGAAATTTGGAATGATTTTTCAGATGAAATTATAAGTAAATTGGATTCTCCAATTAAAAATAGTCTAGAAATATTAGAAATATCTAAATTAATATCTGAAAAATTAGAAATTTCTCAACAGATTTGTTTAGTAAATTTAATTCAAACAATTTGGTGGAGAAAAACAAAAAATATTAGTTTAATTAAAAAACTTGAAAATTTAAAATACCTCTTAAGAAAAAATATACAACCAAGGTTGGCATGGGAAATAGCTTTTTTAAAAATTTCAATGGAAAATATATGAGATTAATCTACTGCAGAATTTATCAAGTCAGGATTTTTTGCTTGAATAAACTCTTGCCTAGCAGTTTCCACTTGAGAACCAATAGGTAACTCGAGACAATATCCAGCACCATATACAGTTTTTATATAAATAGGTTTGCGTGGATCGGGTTCAAGTTTAGTGCGTAAGTGTCTAATATGGACTCTTATTGTTTCAATATCATCATCAGGTTCATATCCCCATACTTCTTTAAGGATTAATGCTGGTGATACAGTTTGACCATGTCTCTGCAAAAGACAGTGAAGCAGTTCAAATTCAAGATGAGTTAATCTAACAGGAGATTCAAACCATATAGCTTCAAATCTTTCCGGAACAAGAGTTAAAGGGCCATAATTTAATATCTCTTGCTGGTTACTAGAATTTAATTGTGCTCTATTAGTTCGTCTTAATAAAGCTTTTATGCGTACATGTAATTCTTCTAAATCGAATGGTTTAGTAATGTAATCATCTGCTCCAGAATTAAACCCAGTAACTTTATCTTTAAGGCCGCCTAACGCAGTTATCATCAAAATTGGTATGTTTGATGTTCTTTCATCTCTTCTTAGTCGTTGGCATAAAGTTAAACCATCAACACTTGGTAGCATTAAATCCAAAAGTATTAAGTCTGGTGAATATTGAAGAGCTAGTGCTTGTCCTTTAATTCCATCTTCCGCTTTTTGGACATCGAAACCGGAGTGTTCTAAATGCCCCGCCACCAAATCACGCATATCACGATCATCTTCAATTAAAAGGATTGAAATTTTCATATTTATCAACTATTAAATTAAAATTAAGTTTTGGTATTACGATTCTCTCAAGAATTTATAAAGATTGCTGAATTAGTGTAAACAATTTTATCAATTAGATTTATCAAATAAATTAGTGATAGCAATGGATTAGATAGAAAATACAAATTTTAAAAAAGTTGAAATTTTAGAATTTCTTTCGATTCTATTTACTTTTTCTTAATAATCAAAGGATTATTGGAAACAAATAATGGTTCAAATTGTAAGAATATCTAATTCAGATTGCCATTCTTAAGGTTAAGAAAAATTGAATTGAATGGAGATTTACAGTTTTCAAATAGGAATTAACTAAGTTTAGAATTGTTAATTTCTTCAAAATGTTTAAACTTATAATTTTGTCTATATTGATAAAAATTTAAGTATCTATGAAAAAGAAGTCTATTATCTATTCAGATTTATCAAAAAAACAACTAGAAACTCTTAAAGAACTATACATTCAAAAAAAAGTTGAATCGATGAGTCATCAAGAACTTAAACAATATGTATTAGAAATTATTTCTCATCAAATAAACGATACTATTGGCAAAGAAGAGGAAATGGAAGCATGGAGAGAAATGTCAGATTTTTTTGGAGAACAATTTGAAATAAATATCTTAGAAATACAAACAAAATACATTGACGAAAAAAACGTTATTGAAACAGAAATAGATTCTCAGAAGCAAAGAATTGAATTACTTGAAAGGAATAATTTGGATCAAGAGAAAAAGGATATGTGGGATGACTAGAATTTCCTGAATGTTGTAGTAATTCAAATGATATAAACAAAAATATTTCTTATTTTTAAAAATGAAAATCAATCAAAAAGATTATTTTATGGAGAATAGTAAATGTTCTAATTACTGTTCTAAAAAATAGTTTCTCAATTTAGCTTTATGTTAAGATAGATTGAAATTATATTGTATGCAATGTTCTATATACTGTTATTAATACTATATCAAATATACTAAATTATATCTTCGGCTAACCAATTTTTGACAAAAAAGAGATCAAAGAAATAAAAAAGTCACCTTTTAAGGGTGACTTTAGATTTCTTTTTTAAAATTATAAACTCCCCGGGCGGGATTCGAACCTGCGACCAATCGATTAACAGTCGATCGCTCTACCGCTGAGCTACCGAGGAATATAAAATGAATTTAGCTCTTTAAAGTACCTTATGACAAGTACAAGAGTTAATTATATTTAAATTTTGATGGTTCTTGCCATCTAGATAAATAACCATTTTTCAACTCTGCTACAGCATCAGCATAAATTAATTCTTCATAACGATGAGTAATCCACAAAGCTGATAAAGGTTTTTTACGTTCACTTGTAAGATTTTTAATAGTTTTTAAGACTTTTAATTGGCTGGTTCGATCAAGTAACGCTGTAGGCTCGTCCAAAAGAATAAAATTTCTATTACTAATCAGAGCGCATGCAATAGTTAAGCGTTGTTTTTGTCCACCGCTCAAAGTATGAACTGGCCTTTTTTCAAAACCAGTCATTCCAACCTGATCAAGCACATATTCAATTTTTTTATTAATTTCATTTTGATTTATATTCTGATTAATATTAATCAGAAGTTCACTCCTACAATTTGGCATCAATATTTGATGATCAGGGTTTTGAAACACCATGCCAATATTTGCATTAGAGTCAATGACGCCATTTTTAGGCTTGATTATTCCATTAATTAATTTTAAAAGAGTACTTTTTCCACTCCCGTTTTTACCTACGACCATCCAAAATCCAGGTTTTTTTATTGAGAAGTTACATTTTAAAATTAAATTTTCTTTTTCTCCAAAATATGAAAAAGAAACATCTTTGAATTGAATATGAGGTATTTCATTTTCAAGGGAATCTCGCATTAATTCTATCAATCTATGTTTAGAGAAAATCCTGGCCTTTTAGCTCCTCCTGCTACTGATGATTTTTCATATATCTGAACAGAAATGATTTCTTTAGCTCTTACAGCAATTAATTTATCTTGCACTTTGTCACACCTTAATTCGATCAAGTTTGAGGATTCTAAAGTTTCATTCATAGAACTTTTTATTTCATCATAAATTCGTTTAACATCATCAAATTCTTTCTTCTGAATTGAAAGTGGAAAAGGTGAATATCTCAGACTTAGTTCTAATAAATACATAATCATAATAAAAACTTCCTTTTATATTACTAAATATTTTTTCTCAGGAAGTTATTTAAATTAAATTCTTTTGAGAAAATTATATAAAAGATCTTTAAATACAATTATTATTAATGTTAGGAGAATTTATTTTGCATTTTAAAAAATAATTGCATGGAAATAGCAAATGATATAACTTCACTAGTTGGAAATACCCCATTAGTTAAATTAAATCGAATCAAAAAGTATTTTGATTGTTATCCAGAAATAATAGCCAAACTAGAAAGTTTCAATCCATCAGCGTCCGTTAAGGATCGAATCGCTTTTTCAATGTTATGTAAAGCTGAAGAAGAAGGATTGATAACTCCAGATAAAACAACGTTAATTGAAGCAACTAGTGGGAATACTGGCATCGCATTAGCAATGGTTGCTGCAGCAAAAGGCTATAAATTGATATTAACTATGCCGGATACGATGAGTATCGAGAGAAGGGCAATGTTGAGAGCATATGGAGCTGAATTACAGCTAACACCGGGAAAAGACGGAATGAAAGGAGCTTTAGATTTAGCTAATGAGTTGTCTTCAACCATTACTAATAGCTATCAATTTAATCAGTTTGAAAACTTTGCTAATCCAGATATTCATGAAAGGACGACGGCTCAAGAAATATGGTCCCAATCCAATAACAATTTAGATGGACTAGTTACAGGAGTAGGCACAGGAGGAACAATTACTGGTTGTGCACGTTTTTTGAAAAAAGTTAATCCAAATTGCAAAATTTATGCCGTAGAGCCTAAAAAAAGCGCTGTGATTTCCGGAGAAAAAGCAGGATCTCATTCGATTCAAGGAATTGGCGCGGGTTTCGTACCAAAAGTTCTTAATACTAAATTAATTGATGAAATTATAAAAATAGATGACGATGAAGCATTTTATTATGGGCGTTTATTAGCTAGATTGGAAGGCCTTTTATCTGGCATCAGCAGCGGTGCAGCTTTAGCAGCAACTATAAAAATCGGCAAAAGAAAAGAACTAATGAATAAAAGATTGATAGTTATTCTTCCAAGTTTTGGAGAAAGATATTTATCAACAGCAATGTTTGAATCTAATACTTCAATTCAAGCCAGAAAAGATGGTTATCTTTAATGCATAATTTATAAAAATGGAAAAAAATTTATATGAAGAATTAGGTCTCAAACAAAATGCAACTAGAAGTGAAATTAAATCTTCATATCGCTCTTTAGTTAAGCAACATCATCCAGATGCAGGCGGTAAGAAAGAACGATTTCTTGCAATACAAAATGCTTGGGAAACTCTAAATGACCCTATCAAAAAGAAACAATACGATAGCAGTTTTTCCTTTTCCAGCACATCATTTGATTCATTAAATGAAAATTGGGAAGAAAAATTTAATTCAAAAAAACATAATTCTTCAATTAAGGATAAAGAAGTTGAAACATGGATTAAAGAAATTTATAGTCCGATAAATAGATTAATTAATCAAATCATTAAACCTTTGAATAACGAAATAAATGATCTATCTGCGGATCCATATGATGACGAACTAATGGAAAATTTTTGCGACTATATTATTCTTTCACAAAAGAAAATAGAAAAAGTTGAAAAAATTTATAACAAAAGAATAGTTCCAAAGTCTATTTCAGCTTTAGGCCTCGATCTTTATCATTGTTTTTCACAAGTTAAAGATGCGCTATCAGAATTCGATAGATATACACAAGGATATGTAGATAATTACTTATTTGATGGCAAAGAAATGATCAAAGAAGCAAAAAGAATACAATCAAAGATGTCTGTAGAGAAAAAAAATAAAAA
The DNA here is from genome assembly GCA_902572825.1 of uncultured Prochlorococcus sp. Lineage (GTDB taxonomy): Bacteria > Cyanobacteriota > Cyanobacteriia > PCC-6307 > Cyanobiaceae > Prochlorococcus_A. Next base: position 17,369 of record CACGHD010000015.1, read on the forward strand.
CTTTTAAATACAAAAATTTTATTGAGTATATTCTTTAAGTTGATTTAATTTCAACCAAACATCTGGAACAGGTCTGCGCCATCGAACCTGAGCATATTCGTCTTTGACTGAAAGAATCTCTCCTGGACCTTCAAAGACATAATTAGGTAGATCATCATCACTGGCTAGCGCTTCGATACTTTTTATATAATTTTCTCTATCGACAAAAACTAAGCTTCCTTTCTTGAGAGGTTTATTTGGGATAGAATCTGTCATAATAAACTCAAGAAATTCACATAAAACCCATTATACAAAAACTTGTTTAAAACTATTAAAAAAAATTTATACCGGAATAATAATTACAAACGTCTAAAAAATTTAATAGCCTTAAATGATAAACATTTATAAGATATGCGTCTTTTACTACTTGGCTGCACTGGATTTGTTGGGAAAGAATTAGTACCAACACTTCTCAATGAAAATCATGAAATATACATTGTAAGTAGAAAACCCATTAGTAAATTAAAGCTTGATTTAGATTTCAATAAGTTTAAATTTTTTCAAATAGATTTATCAAAAGAAAAAAACTGGAATAACGAAAATCTTCTAAATATTTTAAGAGAGACAGATGGAATTATTAACTTGATGGGAGAACCCATAGCAGAAAAAAAATGGACTTCTGAACAAAAACAGGAGATTGAAAATAGTCGTATTAACACCACGAAATTTATGATGAAGACCCTTAAAAATTTAAAAATAAACCCAAAAGTCATTATAAATGGATCAGCTATAGGATATTACGGCACAAGTTTGTCTAGTGAATTCACTGAAAATAGTCCTGGAGGAAAAGACTTTTTATCCAATCTTTGCAAAAAATGGGAAGCGGTCGCCGCTGAAAAACCATTTTTTTCAAGGTTAGTTATTTTTAGAATTGGAATTGTTCTAGAGAAAGACGGAGGAGCACTAGGAAAAATGCTCCCTATATTTAAAGTTGGATTAGGTGGACCAATTGGAGATGGTAAGCAATGGATGAGTTGGATTCATAGAACTGATTTATGTGCATTAATTATTCAAGCATTAGTTGATAAAAAGTATTCGGGAGTATTTAATGCTGTTGCACCAAATCCAGTATTAATGAGAGAATTTTCTCAGACTTTAGGCAAATGTCTGAATAGACCTAATTTACTCGCAGTGCCTGGCGCGGTTTTAAAAATATTATTAGGCGATGGAGCGAAAGTTGTTTTAGAAGGACAAAAAGTAATTAGCAGTAAAATTAAAAATTATAATTTTAAATATCCTCTTCTTGAGAAAGCAATTTACGCCTCCACCAAGAATTAATACCATTTACTAAAGCACCAATTATAAGAATTGTTATCAATGGAACTACAAGAGGATTCCAAACTATCTGAATAAAATTAATAAAAATAAATATCCCATTAAATTGCATGATGATTGCAAAAATAAAAAATATTGCAAAAAAAATGACCGTAAATAAATTTATTAATAACAAATTATCGATAATTTGTTTTAACTTATTTTGATTATTCTCCTTAGTCATTTTTTATAACAATATTCATATCATCAACCATTTTAAGACAAGCTTTGTTTTCACCCAATCTTTTTTTAGCATTTTCATTACATGAGATCATAAACTTCTTATTTAGCTGTATAAGGTAAATTATTTTTATGATCAATTTAATTGTCTGATTGATTTGATCATTTTTGTCTTTAAAATTACTGGCACAAAAAACATATTTTCCAAGCAAACGTCTTTGCGCTTCCGCAAAAGTTTTTGTAAATTGTGGACCTTTACCTTCAATCTGAATAACCGGTTTTCCTAATCCAATCGCTTGCTCAGCTGCTGTTCCTGCCATGCTAATACAGCATCGACTTTTCAATAATATTTTGTCAAAATTATTCCAATATATATTCACTTCTAGAAATTTATATTGGAATTTCAAGAGATTATTATTTTTTATATTTTCTATTTTTAACCATCCTCTTTTTTGAAATATCTCCTTTATTCTCGATGAAGATAGAGCATTAACTATTGCAAAGTTAAACTGAATTTTTTGAAAATATCTTAAATCTGACAATGCCTCTAATACCTCTAAAATCAAAACAAAATTATCTAAAATCTCTGGGAATCTACTTCCTGGAAATAATCCAATACTAAATTCATTTTTATTTAATTCTTCGTTTCTAGTAAAAAACTTATCCATAAATGGGTTACCTAAAAAAGACACTTTCTTTTTTAACTGCAAAGTTAGATCATTAGCTGTAAGGTAATCTCTCGTATATATTTTTTTTGCTTTTTGTGAGAGCAAGAAAAATTTAGAAGGCCATGGTAATTTCAACTTTCCTTCATAATGGCTGGAGTAAGCAACTAGATATGTAAAAAAATCTTTCTTACAAACCCATGCAAAAAAAACTGGCACAATATCTCCAACTACAAAAAAATAATCATATTTTTTTCTTATTTTAAAAGTTAAATATAATCTTTTTAGTAGATAAAATATTTCTCCTCCTAATATCTCATTAAGTCTTCCCTTAAAAGAATTATAACCAATTCCTCCAGTTCTAAATTCCTTAGTTTTACCAATAATCTTAATTTTTTCTTTTTCGTAATGGTTTCCCATGCCAACAATTGGCAAAGCATGAACAGAATAACCACTTTTCATGAATTGTTTAGCTATTAGACTGCCAGATAGATCTTCTCCATGCCCATTACTTAATATTAAAATCTTAAACAATTTAAAATTCCAGCCATTTTTTTACTTTGGTTAACTCAGGCCAATCTGGATATCTACTTAATCCGTCTTCAACAGATTCTTTCAACTCACTTTTCACATCTGGCATCATCATAGACATTTTTTTTATTAACTCAATATGATCCCTAACACCTTTATTATTTGTAGCCAAAAGAGCTAAAGACAAATTCATTCTTGCTTGTGGATCTTGCTGATTTAATCGAACAGCTTGTCTGGCAGCTGACAAAGCTTCTTCATTATTTTTCAAAAGTAATTGAAGCCATGATAAACAGGTCCAAGCAGCAAAATGATTTGGAATTTGCTGTATAATTTTTTGAAAATCTTGAACGATTGGAATTAAATCTTGCCCTGCTTTATATCTTGATAAAGCTGCATTAAAATCCTCTTCGATGGGATTAATTTCGTTATCCATTATTTATTAAACTGCAAAAGAGCTTCCACACCCACAAGTTTGAGAGGCATTAGGATTTACAAAATTAAAGCCACCTCCAATTAATTCCTTACTAAAATCTAACTGCATTCCATAAATATATAAAAGACTCTTAGGATCACAAACTACTTGAAAGCTTTGATCAGGTTTTAATGAATAATCATAAACTTTATCATCGGGATTTATTTCATCAGTTCCTATAAAATCCATCGTATAACTCATCCCACTACAACCACCAGATCTTACTCCTACCCTTAGTGCTTTTTTATCACTTTGGCCCTTTAATAAATTGGAAATTTGTTCTGTAGCATCATTCGTAATTAAGATACCTTTACCATCGTCAGAATTTTTAATTTCCTGTTTAACTTCTACATTTTCCATAAACAAGGGATTTCTACTATCTATAATATAAAAACTTAATCGATAGGATGCATAGAACAAACGTTATCCAAACTTGATTTGTTATAATTTTAAGAAAAAGTGAAAATTGCAATAGTTGGTTCTGGATTAGCTGGTCTTACAGCAGCAGTTAATTTAGTTGATGAAGGTCACGAAGTAGAAATTTACGAGAGCAGGTCATTTTGGGGAGGTAAAGTAGGAAGTTGGGAGGATAAGGACGGCAACCACATAGAAATGGGTTTACATGTATTTTTTTACAATTATGCAAATCTTTTTAAATTAATGAAAAAAGTGGGAGCTCTAGACAATTTACTTCCGAAAGATCATACTCATCTATTTATCAATAATGGTGGTAATTTAAAATCTTTAGACTTCAGATTCCCTTTAGGTGCTCCATTTAACGGACTTAAAGCTTTTTTTACCACCGAACAACTTACTTGGGTAGATAAGTTCAGAAATGCCTTAGCTTTAGGGACAAGCCCAATAGTTAGAGGGTTGATAGACTATGAAGGCGCAATGAAAATAATTAGAGATCTAGATAAAATTAGTTTTAAAGAATGGTTTTTAAATCATGGTGGAAGTGAAAAAAGCTTAGAAAGAATGTGGGATCCTATCGCTTATGCTTTAGGTTTTATTAATTGCAAAGATATTTCAGCAAGATGCATGCTAACTATATTTATGATGTTTGCTTCAAAAACAGAAGCCTCAAAACTTAATCTTCTAAAAGGTTCTCCGCACAAGTGGTTAACTCAACCTATTGTCGACTACATCACAAACAAAGGAGCAAAAATACATCTTAAACATAAGGTAGAAGAGATCATTTATGAAAAAGAATCTTCCTCTTATTCAGTAAATCAATTAAAAATATCTTCTCCTGAAGGAATTAAGGCAGTGTTTGCAGATAAATTTCTAGCTGCCTGTGATGTTCCTGGAATAAAAAAAATAATTCCAAAAGAGTGGTATCAATTTAAAGAGTTTGAAGGTTTAAAAAAACTTAGAGCTGTAGCTGTTGCCACAATCCAATTAAGATATGACGGTTGGGTTACTGAATTACAAAAAGATAATACTGGAAACGAACCAATTGGACTAGATAACCTGCTTTATTCTGCTGATGCCTCTTTCAGTTGTTTTGCTGATTTAGCACTAGCAAGTCCAGCAGACTATAGAAAAAAAGATATGGGATCGCTTCTCCAATGTGTTTTAACTCCTGGAGATAGATGGATGGGAAGATCCACAGAAAGAATTACAAAAGAAATAGATAAAGAGGTTCGACGTCTATTCCCATCCTCAAAAAATCTTAAATTACTTTGGAGTAACGTGGTACAAATTCCACAATCACTCTATAGAGAAGCTCCCGGTATGGAACCTTTCAGACCCGATCAAAAAACATCTATATCTAATTTCTTCATGGCTGGTAGTTATACAAAACAAGATTATATAGACTCTATGGAGGGAGCTACAATGAGTGGTCATTTAGCTGCTGCCGCAATTTTAGAGAAGAAAGCCGAATTAGCAAAAAATCTTGCAGTGAGTTAATTCATGGGTACTTGGCTAAAACATAAAGTAATAACAATTGTTAATGCACCTCTTGAAAATGTATGGGATACATGGAGTGATTTAGACTCAATGTCACTTTGGATGAACTGGATTGAATCTGTAAAAACAGTTGAAGAAGAAACTAATACGTTACCAGATTTAACAGAATGGACTTTAGCTGCAAATGGGTTTAGGTTTAAATGGAAAGCTCAAATTACAGAAAGGGTAGAAAAAAGCAAACTTAAATGGAAATCAATAGGAGGTTTACCAACTGAGGGATCAGTAGTTTTCGAAAGTAAAACTGATCAAATCACAACGGTTAATTTAGCCATAACTTATGAACTACCAAAAATGATTGCTCGGTTTATGGAAGAAAATATTTTAGGCAAAATGGTTACAAACGAATTACAGGCCAATATTGATAGGTTCAAAGATTTAGTTGAAAAGAACTATACAAAAAATTTTTCTAATTAAAAATATTAATTGCTACATCTAGTAGTCCTTCAAAAGTATATTTTTGTGCCTGACTATCAACTCTTCCAAAAATCTTGTTACATATTTTTGTTGTCTGGGGTCCAATAGTTAATAACTTAATTTGATCAAAATATTCTAACCATTGTTTGCCAAGTTTTTTTTCTAGTAAAAAAGAGGCATTTACTACGGTTTTTCCACTTGAGAAAATAATTGCATCGACTTTTCGATTAGAAATAATATCAATTGTTTCTTCCGGAATTGATTCAGGACATCTAGTTTCATATGCAGCAACCTCAAATACACGAGCACCAGCCTTTCTAAATTGATCTGCAATTAAATCCCTACCACCTGTTTGAACTCTTGGTACAAAAACTCGAAGCCCATAACCAGATACTGGGAAATTATCAATTAAACTTTCTGCAACAAATTCTGGAGGTATGAAATCAGCCTTAATCCCAAAATCATAAAGAGTTTTTGAGGTTTTTTCTCCGACTACTGCGATTTTTGTTTTTTTAGAACATTCTTTTAATGAGCTATTAAAGTATCTAAGTCTTTTATCCACAAATTTGATCCCATTACTACTGGAAAAAATAATCCAATGAAAATCATTTATTTGATTTAATGCTTCGTCAAGAGGATTCAAATCATCAGGATCAGCAATACTTATTGCAGGTAAATCAAATACATTGGCACCCTTGCTTGTGAATATCTTTTTTATATCCAATATCCCTTCTTTTGATCGAGTAATAATTATATTTCTTTGATCAAGGGGTAGATCAACTTCTGGCATCCTTGTCCTCAACATTATAATTTTGATTTTTATTTTTTAATTCATCGAGAAGCTTCAAGACTGATAATCCTTTATCAAGAACAACATCGTCTTTAAAAATTATCTCTGGAATTCTTCTCATCTCAATCCTTTTTCCTAAACTATGCCTTATAGAGCTTTTAGCAGTATTCAAGTTGTCAACAATCTCTTTCCTCACTTTCTCTTGAGCAGTTGAAGTTATGTAAATTTTACAGTGTTGCAAATCACCTGATAAATCAATCTTAGAAATAATGACGAAATGATCTCTAATAAGATCATTTTCTAAATCATTCTGCAAAATAAGAGTTATTTCTTTCTTCAAAAGAGAAGAAACTTTTGCAAGACGGTAATTATTTGGCATTATGGTTGTAAATTTATTGGGTTTGTCATCGCTTGCAAGACAAAATAAAAAGTTATGAAAGCACTTAAGACAGAAGATATCAAACCTACTATTGTGAGTGGATTTGATCTATTCTTGAATAAAGGTTCAAGCAAAGCTACAAGTCCCCCAACAATGATAGATATCAAATACTTTGGATATCTCGCAACATTAGAGAAAAATTCGCCCATCAGCTCCACAAATAGATTACTTTTTTAGCTAAGTTTTAACAAACATTAAACAGCATGATTACATTATATCAATTTAGGCATAGTGCTTTTTGTTTAAAAACAAGAATGGCTCTTCATGCAAAAAAACTACAATATCGAGTTGAAGAAGTAACACCTGGAATAGGCCAATTTGAAATCTTTAAATTATCAGGTCAAAAACAAGTACCTGTTATAGTCGATAGTAATGATCAAGTTATTAATGACTCTTCAACTATCTGCGAATATATAGATAAAAAAAATGAAAACAATCCACTTTTTCCGGAGGATCCAATATTATTAGCGCAATGCAAACTAATTGAAGACTGGGCAGATACTACAATGGCTACAACTTGCAGGAAAGCTTTAATAAAATCTGCAATAGAAAATCCACAGCTAAGAACTGCATTACTTCCAGATGAAATCCCTTCTACAGTTAAAAGTATTGTTGATAAATTACCTTTTGAAAATCTTAGTAAAATTTCTAATGTAGTTTTGTCTTCTAAAGATAATTTAGAACTCCAAAAATTACTGGAAACTTTATCAAAATCCTTGATCAACAAAAAATATTTAGTTGGAGATAGTTTATCAATTGCAGATATTTCAATTGCTGCTCAATTATCCCTTCTTAAATTTCCAAAGTCTGCAGGACCAATTCTTTCAGGAGAGGGAAGCCAAGAATATATAAACAACCCTTATTTAGAAAATCTTTTCATTTGGAGGAACAACTTAGAAGAATATCTTTTTAGTGCTAACTCTCAATAAATTCAAACTTCAATTTATATTTATTTGTTTTTATAGCATGAATAGAAGAATCACCAACTTTTGAACCATAAGAAGCAACATATTGCACTCCACAAATTGATGGTTTGATTGAATTATCAACTTCCAATATTTCTTCGGAACATTTTTGAAATTTACTAATAGTCTCTACCTGATTAATCCTTGAAGCACCTGGCTTATGTGCTGTTTGTATAACTAGCTCATCTGAGAAAAAAATATCATCATCTTGGATCTGATTTCTCCCTGTAATTCTTGAATCGATATAAAAATCATCTTTTAAATAAGTAATTTGATTATTAATAGATTGAGGATCATTTACAACCTTGATTAAGTTTTCACCAAATATTGCTTTTCCAATAGATTCAGAATTTTTTGCACGATTACCAACAATTAAATCTGAATCGTTCTTAAAGAAATTTACTTTATAAATAACTGGCTCTTCTGAATCATTATCTATATCTTGAGAAGTAACAAGCCAATTCCCCTCAAACCATTCAGGATAAATTAAATCCTTAGAAGTATTCGATAATTTAAAATTTGGCAAATATAATTCTGGCCATTGATTTACACGATTTTCCAAAAACTCTCGTACGTTATAATCTACTAGAGCAAAAGAACTTTCTAAAAAAATTCCTTGAAAAATCAAGCAAAGAATTAATCCAAGAAGAATTTTCATTATGTCAAATCCACTAATAAGAGCATCAGATCATTATGTATTATTAGAGCCAGATTCAAAAGAAAAAATCGTATCAAAGCAAGAAGCAATTTTATGGTTGAAGAATTGGCTTAGTAAGATAGAAACACAAACAATATATCAAAATATAGAGGATCCTGATCAGGGATTTTTTGAAGAATTATTGGAAAGCACTTATGAATTAGAAATAAAATTAGGATACGTTATCAAATGGTTTGCAGTAAGAATTGAACCAGATTAACTAATTATTTCTTTATGAATTGCATTAATTATTTTCATAGCAACTTCTTCAATATTTTCTTTTTTTACTTGAATTCTTAAATCTGCTTGATAATACAAATTTTCTCTAGATTGAAAAATACTCATATATAGATCATTTAGATTCTTTCCCTGAAGGAGTGGCCTATTTTCAATTTCATTTTTCAATCTTTCAATTGCTATATCTTTGTCGAGATCTATCCAAACAATTATTCCCTGTCTTAAGATTCCCCAGTTTTCCGATTTGGTAACTATTCCTCCCCCAGTTGAGATTACTAATGAAGGAATTTTGATAGTTTCTTTAAGGCAGTTTGCTTCTAGTTCACGGAAATTATCTTCTCCTTCATCATGAAAAATTTGATTAATAGATTTTTTTGCTAATTTCTCTATTAATGCATCTAAATCAATGTATTTATACTTCAATAATTCAGCCAGCTTTAAACCAGTTTGTGACTTACCAGAACCCATCATTCCTATTAAAAATATGCTTCTGCCCTTAATAGTATGAAGTGTTTTTTCGATAATGGATTGTTCCATAAAGACAAAAGCGTATTTAAAACCTTAAGATAGTATTATCGCAGACAGGTATGACTTCTACACAATCCAAACCATTACATGGAAAAGGACGTGAATGCGTCATAACTCGACGTGCCTGCTTTAGTTCTAGTCACCGTTATTGGCTTCCTGAAAAAAGCCCAGAAGAAAATTTATCTCTTTTTGGAAAGTGCAGTATTGCACCAGGTCATGGTCATAATTATGAACTTATTGTTTCAATGGGTGGAGAACTAGACTCTGATGGAATGGTACTTAATCTCTCTGATGTAAAACACTCTATTAAAGATAAGGTTACTGGACAATTAGATTTTCGTTTTTTAAATGATGTCTGGCCTGAATTTAATGTTAACAATCAAGAGGGTATACTTCCCACAACTGAAGCATTAGTAAAGGTCATTTGGAATCGTCTGAAGGATGATTTACCTCTTACAAGTCTAAGACTTTATGAAAACCCAAATTTATGGTCAGATTATTTTGGAAAAAACATGGAAGCATTTTTAACAGTACAAACTCATTTTGCAGCCGCTCACAGACTTGCAAAAGAAGAGATATCCTTTGATGAAAATAAAAAAATATATGGGAAATGTGCCAGAGTTAATGGACATGGTCATAACTATCTTGTCGATATAACTGTAAAAGGGAACATTGATAAAAGAACAGGAATGGTTTGCGACTTATCTGCCCTCCAAGATATGATTAATGATTTGGTTGTTGAACAACTAGATCATACTTTTCTAAATAAAGACATCGAATTTTTCCATAATTGTGTTCCCACTGCTGAAAATATAGCCTTATATATTTCCGATATTCTTAAAAAACCAATACATAACCTTGGTGCAACATTACACAAAATAAGACTCCAAGAGAGTCCAAATAATGCTGCAGAAATTTATGTTGATCAAAAGTTAACTAATTCATTTAAGTTGAAATTTGAAAATAGTTTAGTCACACAAACTTGAGTATCCCAAGAGTAATAATTGTTATAGCATCTAGTCTTGATGGGAGAATTGCATTTCCTAGAGGTGGAGAATCGCATCTAGGAAGTGAAGAAGATAAAAAAATGTTAAATCAAAACTTATCAATGGTTGACGCCACCATTTTTGGTTTAGGTACTTTAATAGCTCATCAATCAACTTACTTAATTAAAAACCTCAATGATAATGACGCAGTAAATATATCAAAAAGCCAACCAATTTCTATAGTTGCTTCAAATAGTAAAAACTTTAACAGTAATTGGAAATACTTTCGTCAACCAATTAGAAGGTGGCTAATAAGCAAAAGTAAAGTTGATAATTCGTCGAATAATGACTTCGAGAAACAACTCTTTTTCGAAGATTCATGGAAAAAAACTTTAATTTCTCTCAAAAAACAAGGGATAAATGATTTAGCTCTTTTAGGAGGTGCAAAACTTATAAATTCATTTATAAAAGAGGATCTAATAACAGATATAAAAATTACAATAATTCCACGAATTATTGGAGGTAGATATACATGGATCCCTCCAGAACAAACAAGTGCGATTTTTAATCTCGAAAGACTATGGGAAATACAATCAATTAAAAATTTAATGAATAATGAAATCCATATTCATTACAAAAAAATTTAAAATAGATTCAATAATAAATGAACCAAACAATACATAAAGTTGAAGTCAAATTGTCAATTAAGGAAATTTCCAAGGAGATATGGAATGAATTAGCAAATGAAATTAATAATCCATTTTATGAATGGACTTGGATTAAAAACCTTGAGATATCAAAAAGTGTTTCAAGAGAAACTGGTTGGCAGCCACTATATTTTGTTGCTTTTAAAAATGAAGAGATATTAGGAATTGCCCCACTTTTTTTAAAAAATCATAGCTATGGAGAATTCATTTTTGACCAATCATTTGCAAGATTGGCTCAAGAGCTGAATTTAAATTATTACCCTAAATTAATTGGAATGAGTCCCTATAGTCCTGTAAATGGATATCAATTTCTTTATAAAAAAAATAAAGACAAAAAAGAAATTACAAATTTACTGATAAACCATATCGAAAGCTTTGCGATTACAAACAAAATTCTAAGTTGTAATTTTTTATATATTGATGAAGGCTGGGGCAACCATCTTAAATCTTTGGGATACTACGAATGGATAAATTCCAGTAGTGAATGGAGGAGTAATGGAGAAAAAACATTTAATGATTTCCTTTCTAGATTTAACTCTAATCAGAGAAAAAATATAAAAAAAGAGAGGAAATCAATTACTAAACAAGATATTAAAGTAGAAATTTTTAATGAAGATGATATTAACCAAGAAATCCTAAAAAAAATGCATAATTTTTATGAACAGCATTGTTCGAGGTGGGGAGTTTGGGGAAGTAAATATCTAACATCTACTTTTTTTGAAACACTGGTTGATAATAAAAAAAATCTTTTACTTTTTAGTGCATCGAAACATGATTCAAATGAAATTTTTGCTATGTCGATGTGCGTTAAAAATCAAAACAACTTATGGGGTAGATATTGGGGTAGTCAAGAAGAAATATCTAATTTACATTTTGAATTATGCTATTACCAGCCAATTGAATGGGCAATAAAAAATAGTATCCATTTGTTTGATCCTGGAGCTGGTGGTAAACATAAAAGAAGGAGAGGTTTTTTTGCAAAAAGTACCGTTAGCATGCATAAGTGGTTTGACAAAAATATGGAAAATATAATTAGTCCTTGGCTAAATGAAGTGAATAAACAAACCGAAATGGAAATTGATTTTGAAAATAAATCTATACCCTTTAAATAAAAAATTATTTGGCTTTACGAAAGATTATATTAGTACTATGGTTTTATTAACTTCTAAAGATGGATTCTAGTAAAAGTTTAGATGAAAAAATAAAGATTGATAATAATCTATCCAACAGATATATAGATTTAGATCCAAATGGTTATTTTATTATCAAAGTAGATTTAGAAGAAAATAAAATAATTTTAGAGCACTTTTTAAATAATATTAATGATGACGGATATGCGCTTGACCCAGAAACAAATGAACCAATCAAATGCGACTCTCAAAATAAAAGAGTTATTAATGAAGTTTTTAAAGGTATTAGTGCAAAACAGCTTGGAATATTGATCACTGAAGAAAGAAATGACTTAATAACAAGATTCGACCATGCTCTATATTTAGGTCGGGAACTACAAAAAGCAGAAGAATGTTTATACAAAAAATTACCCTATATCCAAGATTAAGAAATTAAACTAAAAAATCTAATCTTTTCATATGATGTTAAATTAAATAGAAATAAAAAAATTAATGAACATCATTTTCTATTTAGCATTTATAGGTTTTGGTTTTGGAGCTGCTTTCGCATTAGATAAGCTCTTGAGAGCAGTTAAATTAATTTAAAAAAACTACAAAATTTTAATAGTCTCTCCATACAAATCATATTCATCCGCAAAAGAAATATTTGCTTCAACAAATTTACCAATATATTTTTTCAAACCACTTTTATCTTTAACAGATAAAATTACATTTCCGTCAATTTCAGGAGCGAAATTATGGGACCGACCTATTAATTCGTTATTATCTGATATTTTTTCTACCAAAATCTTCATTTTTAAACCAACATATGTCTGATTTTTATCTTTAGAGATATTTTGTTGAACTGAAATAACATTATCTTTTCTTGCCTCTGCAACCTCTGGAGATACTTTATTTGGCAAATGAAAAGCTGCAGTTCCTTCTTCAGGAGAAAAAATAAACACTCCCACATGATCAAATTTATGCCTAGCCAAAAATTTGAGAAGATGTTCAAAATGTTCTTTTTTTTCTCCTGGGAAACCAACAATGAGACTAGTTCTTAATACAGCACATGGGATTTCTTCTCTAATTTTCTCCAAAATTGATTCATTCAAAGAAGCTTGCCAAGGTCTATTCATACTCTTCAGCACATCTGGATGACTATGCTGAAGTGGCAAATCAAAGTAAGGAACTATATTCTTTGAATCTTTGAAAGCTCTAATAACTTCATCAGTCAAACCTGTTGGATAAGCATAATGTATCCTTATCCAAGGAATTGGAACCTTAGAAAGCTCATTCAAAAGTTTGGCTAATGATGGTTTTCCATAAATATCTTGACCATAATTGGTTGTTATTTGACTAATTAATATGATTTCTTGAATACCCTTTTTTGCAAGAATTTTGGCTTCTGAAACTATAGATTCTATTGTTCTACTTCTTTGAGGACCTCTCAATTTAGGAATAATACAAAAAGCGCAATTGTAGTTGCAACCTTCAGCAATGCGAAGATAAGCAACAAATTTATTTGTATCTACAAAACGAGGCATTTCCTCATCTGCAATAAATTCAGGTATTTTTGAAACTTCATTAACGATTTCCCCTTTTTCTACTCTGTCTAAAACCTTGGCTATCTTTTGATAATCTCCTGTTCCTACCAAACCTTTTATTTCAGGGATTTCTTTTATAAGCTCATCTTTAAAATGTTGAGCCATACAGCCTGCAACTATTACTTCCTTTCCTTGATTTGTATATTCTAGAATTTTTCTAATAGATTCTTCTCTAGCTGTTTCAATAAAGCTACAAGTATTAACAACAACAACATTTGCTTCATTTATATTGCTGTCCACTTCATAACCCTCTTTATCTAATAAACCTTGCATATGTTCAGTATCAACAAGATTTTTCTCACAACCAACATGACTGAATGCAATCTTAGATAGTTTTTTTTCTTTTACATTGAGACTATTTTGTTTCACAACTTAAAAAATAAGAATTAAGAAATTTAAAAAGCATTTCGTATATAACTTTCATGCCAAGATAATATTAGGATAGATAATGTAAATAACAAACTTTCTTTTTGTATGGCCCTTAAGACTTTAAACAGAAGAAATAAAAAAGATTTGAAATGGCCAAAAATCATAATCGCAATTCTTAGCACTATTGGCATAGTTGATACAGGTTCGATTACTTTAAAAAACTGGGGATTATTTACTTCGCTTTCATGCCCAGGTATACAAAATGGTTGTGAAACAGTTTTGAATAGTCCTTGGGGTACTTTATTTGAAAATAATCAAGTTAATATACCTCTCTCATTAGCTGGATTCATAACATATTTATCAATATTAGTTATCACAATAATACTATCGCTTAATTTAATTTCCCCAAAAGAAAAACTAAATAAGTTTTTATGGTGGTTAGTATTTCTAATTTCTTGTGCGTCATCAACATTTAGCTTTTTATTGATAAATATAATGTTTTTTAAGATTCAAGCATATTGCTTTTTTTGTATACTTTCAGCAATTTTATCGTTTTCTATCTTTATAGTTTCTATGATTGGAGCAAAGTTTGAAAGTAGAGAGCCTATGATTTTTAGAGGTTTCGTTGTAGCCATTAGTGTCCTGCTAGGAGGCCTAATCTGGTCAACAAACGTTGACCCCTCTAATGCTATTGATGTTGCAAACCCCACTGAAAATGTATCCCCAATAATTACAACTTCAAGCTCTCCCCAGAAGGTAAAGTTTGCAAAATTTTTAAGTAAAAACAATATAGTTATGTATAGTGCATACTGGTGCCCGCATTGCCATGATCAGAAACAATTATTTGGTGAGGAAGCAGTTAAAGAATTAAAAGTAGTTGAGTGTGCTAAAGATGGTAAAGATAATGAGTATGAGCTATGCCAAACGAAAGGAATCACTGGATTTCCTTCTTGGGAAATAAATGGAGAAATTATTAGTGGTACGCGTGACTTAAATGATTTAGCAACAAAAACCAACTATCAGGGAGATCTTAATTTTTAATAAATCTTTTTTGAATTTTTTGATTCAACTGTTGTCTAGTATGGCATTCCCAATGTTTTTCTTTTATAGGGAAATCATCTCTATAATGCCCTCCCCTACTTTCTTCTCTAAATAGACAAGCTTTTAATAAAGTTATGGTGGTTATTTGTCTATTCTTTAAATCAAGTAAAAGATTTAATGCTCTTCTATTGCGCTCACTAAGTTTTATTTTTTGATCAAATTTTATTTTTTCAAGACTATTTAGTAAATCATTTTTATTTAATATATCTATATCATTTTGAATGTAATTTAAAAATTTACTCATATTTACCTTATTTCGAGATACACCTAAATTTAACCAACATAGTTTTCTTAGTTCATCAATTTTTTCAGCAATTATAGAAATTTGATCTTCTTTAGGATCTTCAATATCAAACTCTTGAAATGATCTATCAAATTTTTCACATTTAGAAAGGTCATTCAAAACAATTGCAGACATTTTTCTTGCGAAAACAAGACACTCCATCAGTGAATTACTTGCCAGTCTATTTGCACCATGCACACCTGTAGAAGCAACTTCTCCAACGGCATATAATCCTTTTCTTGTTGAAGATGCATCTAGATCAGTTTTAACACCTCCCATCCAATAATGAGCTGCAGGAGCTACGGGAATAACCTCATTTAAAGGATTAACGCCATAATCCTGACATCGACTTAAGATCGTGGGGAAGCGCTCTACAATCTTTTCTGGGTCAATATACCGAAGATCTAAACCAACATGATCTACTTTATTATCATGCATATTTTTCATAATTGCTCTACTTACCTGATCTCTAGTAGCTAGATCACGATTTTCAAGATTTTTAACTGGACTTTCACCATTTTTATCAACTAAAATCGCTCCTTCCCCTCTAAGTGCCTCAGATATTAAGAAGCAAGGTGCACCATAAAATTTTAAAGCTGTTGGATGAAATTGTACGAACTCTAAATCTTCTATAGCAGCTCCTGCTTTCCATGCAAGGGCAATCCCTTCACCAGAGGATTGAGCAGGATTTGTTGTATTTGTAAATAAGTGGCCACCCCCACCTGTGGCCAAAACAACAGCTCTAGATTTAATCCAATATAAATTTGCTCCGTCAAGGACCTGAACTCCTCTACATTCTTTATTTTCAATGAGAAGTTCAGTAACTCTTACACCCCTGCAGTGAAGAATATTTTTTTGATTCTCAATATGATCTTCTAAAACTTCAACTAATGCTCTTCCAGTACGATCTTTAACATGTAAGACTCTTCTTCGTGAATGGGCTGCTTCCAAGGTAGTAGCTAGTTGATCAAAACTTTGATCAAAAATCATCCCTAAATTCTGCAATCTTTCTACACAACCTGGAGCTTCTTTAACTAGCATTTCTACAGCTTTAAAATCACATAGTCCATCACCTGCTTTTAAAGTATCCTCAGCATGAAGATCAAATGAATCATCTTGTCTAACAACAGATGCAATTCCGCCTTGAGCCCATCTACTGGAAGATACCTTACTAGTATTTCTATTTAAAAGAAGCACTTTTAAATTTGAGGGTAATTCAAGACAAGTCATAAGGCCAGCAGCTCCAGCGCCTATAACGATTACATCCCAATTATTTATTGGTATCGGTTCTTGCGAAAATGGAAGCCTTAACATTAAACCAATCCACTAAAAGTTGGTTGCAGAATTGCTAAAAGAATAAAAATACCATCAACAATTAATGTCGTTTGAATTACGTAACCAGAAACTAGGAGTGCTTTACCACTGGTAGTATTAATTGTGCCAGAATCTAAAATTTCTTTTGAAATAAACCAAAGTACAAGAGCAACTAAAACGATAATAGATAATGATTTTATTTGAATAAGACTCTCTGAAGTTTTTTGAAGAATCATGGGTGCATTTTCAGAATCAGCTGTAATTACCTGCCTCCATTGATCCATGATTCCGACTAAAAATATTGTAATGTCGGTAACTGCGGTTCCAAATAAAGAAGAGATATAAAAACTTGAACCTATTTTCCAATTAGTACCAAGTCCAATTAAAGCTAATGGGAGAACTACAGCTTCAACAGGTATGTGTAGGATAGGAAATGGGCTTAACCATCCCCAGAACAAACATCCACCAAGCCAACTACCCGATATACCAAGTAATAATGAACTGACAATAAACCATTTATTTGATCCTTTCTGATTCAAAACAATTGCCACTAAGACAATAACAAAAGTAAAACAAAGAGCACTTATTGGTTCTAATCTAACCCAAGGGGCTTGAACAAAAATAGGTAAAATTACAAAAAAAGAAGACCACAATCTTAAGGATATAGGATTTGATAAAAAACTATTTTCGTATGAGTCAACTGTCCTATGGGATTCATAGTTGAATTTATCTTTTAATTCTAAAGTTTTTGTAATTAATTCTTTCAATGAAAAAGGTTATTTTAATTAATCTAAATCGTGTTTTAAAAAACTGCGAATGCCATATTTTAATAAATAACAGGCCCATAATTTCACACCTATATTTAGTTTTTTAAAAGTATTTAATACACTTTGAGTCATATATAAGTTTAGAATAAACATAAATAAGAGTATTTGGCCTTAAATTGTGTGGCAAGAAATTAATTACACGGAAGATCCCATTAATCTTTTGGTTCCTGATATTACTTATAAGATAAGACCTGCAGAAATTGAAAGTATTGAAGCCAATTCTATTGCTGAAGAAATAGGATTTGAATCAGGTGATTCAATTATTAGTATAAATGGGAAAAAACCAAGAGATTTAATTGATTATCAGATTCTGATTAGCGAAGAAATTTTAGATATATCAGTTTTAGATAAAAATCATGAGATTCACAATATAAATATTGAAAAAGATCAAGACGTTAATTTAGGTATAAACTTTAAAGATGCATTATTTGATTCAATCAAGCAATGCAATAATAGATGTCCATTTTGTTTTATTGATCAACAGCCAAGTGGTAAAAGAAAAAGCCTTTATATAAAAGATGATGATTATAGATTAAGTTTCCTATATGGCTCTTATTTAACTCTTACGAATTTAAAAAAAGAAGATTGGGAAAGAATTGCTATGCAAAAACTATCCCCTCTTTTTATTTCGGTTCATGCTACTGATCCCACCACAAGAGAAAAATTATTAAAAAATAAAAAAGCAGGTGTGATACTTGACCAAATTTCGTGGTTTGAAAAAAACTCTATTCAAATACATGCTCAAATTGTTGTTTGTCCAGATATAAACGATGGGGATATTCTTGAGAAATCAATTTTGGAACTTGCTGAATTCTACAAAAAAACCTCGCAGACAGTACTTTCAGTCGCAATAGTTCCTGTAGGACTTACAAAATTTAGACCTGAAAATGATGGATTGAAATCAATAAGCCCAGAATACGCATTAAAAACTATTAAACAAGTAGAGAGAATTCAAGCCTCTCTGCAAATTACTCTTGGGACTCGTTTTTGTTGGCTAGCAGACGAATGGTATTTAATAGCTGGTTCAAATTTACCTAGTTATAAAACTTACGAAAATATGCCCCAAGAGTCTAATGGAGTTGGATCAATTAGAACCTTTCTAAAGTTATTAAGTGAGAGGTCTAAGAACCTGCCAAAAAAAATAAAACAGCCAAAAAAAGTCAGTTGGATTGTTGGTAAATTAGTCTACGAAGCCCTAATTCCCACAGTTAATAAATTAAACTTAATTGATGGATTAACAATTAATTTATATGGTTTACCAAGTATTTATTGGGGTCAAGATCAAGTTGTTACAGGTCTTCTCACTGGAGAAGATCTAATTCACGGACTGAAAAATAAGGATTTAGGAGAAGCTATTTACATACCATCCATTATGTTAAAACTTAATACTGATTTATTTTTAGATGATAAAAATATTCTAGAAGTTGAAAATCAATTAAATTCCAAAATTCACGTTCTTGATGATTCAAATGATATTATTAATACTTTGATTGGTTAATCGAATATCTTCCATACTATAAAACATGTTCAGAAGAGTTATAAAGCCTATCTTATTATTGCCACTTGCTCTAAGTATCAAATCTATCAATGTACTTTCGAGCGAAACAAGTAATTATATTGATAATATCCTAGTAGAAGAAGCAAAGATTACTTTTGTTGACCATCAAGAAATAGAAAAAATTATATTAAATAATCAAGAATTAAAGTCATTACAAAATCTAGTAGCCTCTGCAAGCTTTAATCTTTCCAGTCAAATTGCTAAAAGATACCCATCCTTAGATTTTCAGGCAAATGGATTACCAAAATATGTCGCAGGTAAGAAATACAATAGCAATTCACCCAATTTAAAAACATCACAATTTACGGCTAATCCCTCTCTGAATATCAAATGGGATGTAATTGCCCCACTTAGAGGATCCGAAATTAAAATTGCCAAAGCAAATTATAAAATTGCCGAAAATAATTATGAGATTAAAAAGAAAGATTTAATTCAAGAAGCAAGAATGAGATATCACAAATACCAAAAGTCATATCAAGATATTCAAAATAAAGAATTCACACTTGATTTATCTATTACAAGTTTAGAAAATGCAAAAGCCAAATTAGATGCTGGAATTGGTACAAAATTTGAAGTTCTTGAAGCAGAAGCCCAATTATCTCGAGATGAACAATCTCTTAATGAAAAGAAAATAGAACATCAAATTAATAAAATTTCTCTCAAAGAGATTCTTAATATTAAGGGGAATTTTGAAAGTAGTAATGAGCAAAATTTAATAGGTTTCTGGAATCATAGATTGAATAAAAATGTTAAAGAGGGTTTGGACAAAAATCTTTCCTTAAAAAATTTTCTTCTTCAAAAATCAATCAAAAAGAGCCAAGCAAAAAGTTTTTTAGCTCAAAATAAACCAAATATTTATATCAGTAATACATTATCTAGTACATTTACCAAGGGTGATGCATTATCCGAAATTATCGACTCTGAAAAATCTGGATCTAATTACACAAATACAATCAGTCTAAATTTTGCATGGAATATTTTTGATGGAGGACAAAATAAGAACTCTTACAAATCAAAAATAGAAGATGCAGAAGCTGAACAATATGCTTATGACAATCTAAAAAATATTTTGACCACAAGTATAAGTAAAGCCTATTTAAATCTAAAATTAAATGAAGAGAGAATAATTT
>CACGHD010000016.1 GCA_902572825.1 uncultured Prochlorococcus sp.
CATAGATTGCCTGGAGCAACTTTTGATTCACTTCTTCGAGAGGCTCTTGAAGCTTGTGCAGTTGATGAGAGTTCTGAAGAAAATCAAGTTATTGATGAGCCTAAAGAAACTGTAAAAATTATGGATATACCCTCTTCCAACACTAATGCTTCACTTGTTGTTAGTATCGACTCAAGTGATGATTCTAAGAATGACTCTATTTGATTCAACACAAGAGTTAATAAACTTTAAAGACCAAAATAATTCAAAAATTAACCTTACTTCAGAGAAAGATCCCATTTTATGTAATCATTGCAAAAGGACTGCTTCAAATGGTGTTAGATGTTTAGGAATGTGTGTAGCAGATAATGATTACTAAAATAATTCAAATTTTTATATAATTAATCTTGTGAAAATAATTAATAAATTAATTAAATTTTATTTATTAATAGATATCGGGTATTATTTATCAATAAATTATGAAAAGATCATTTTTCTATATATCAATAAGTAATTGAAACTTTATACCTTTTATTTCAAATTGAAGTTCTTAGAAAACTTCATAATTAAATGTGTAAAAAAATTTAATAAGGCGGCACCCAGATTCGAACTGGGGATAAAGGATTTGCAATCCTCTGCCTTACCACTTGGCCATGCCGCCGAAAAAGATTCGATTGAGTCTTTTTATGATCTTAACAGTAAGGTGTCTCATTCTCTGTTATTTATATGCAATGGTCATGGAGAAGATGTAATAGCATCGGAGATAATAAAAAGATTATTAAAAAAAATAAAAAATAAAAATATTGAAGTTTTGCCGTTAGTAGGAAATGGAAATGTATTTAATTCCATAAAATCAACGAATTTTCGTAAAATAGGATTTTTAAAAGAGCTGCCTAGTGGAGGTTTTAGTAATCAAAGTCTGAAGGGATTTGTGCTTGATTTGTTTGCAGGATTTTTAATCGATAATTTAAGAAATTTTCTACTTGTAAAACAGAAGTCAAAAAATAACTGCAAAATTATAGCAGTAGGCGATTTCTTGCCATTACTCTTCGCTTGGAGTTCAGAATGCGAATTTAGTTTCATTGGAACTCCTAAAAGTGATCATACTTGGAGTAGTGGGCCAGGTTGGGATTTTAGTGATTTTTATCATAAGTTGAAAGGTTCTGAATGGGATCCATGGGAAATGTTTTTAATGAAATCTCCAAGATGTAAAAATTTAATTATGAGAGATAAAATTACAGCTAATAATTTAAATAAAAAAAAGATTGATGCAAAATACTTGGGTAATCCAATGATGGATTTTGTTAATGCAACAAACGAAAAGATATCAAATATTATTTCTTTTAAAAGGATTATTTTGTTAGTTGGAAGTAGATATCCTGAAGCTCTTAAAAATCTTGATAATTTTTTAAATTGTTTGCAAGATTTTGATTTTTCAAATGATTTGGTAATACTTTTGCCTTTGAGCATTAATGCGAATGTGATTCAAATTCAAAGTTATTTAAATAAATATGGTTTTATAAAACAGAGTAAAGTTAAATTTCTAATTGATGAAGATTCAGTGTGGAAAAAGAAAGATCATTTTGTAGTGATTGGAAAAGGTAAATTCAATTCATGGGCCAATATGGCAGAAGTTGGATTGTCTAATGCAGGAACTGCTACAGAGCAAATTGCTGGCCTTGGAATTCCATCTCTTTCATTACCTGGATCTGGACCGCAATTTACAAAATCATTTGCAAAAAGGCAATCAAGATTATTGGGAGGTAGTGTTTTAGTCTGCGATAACAAAAAAATTCTCTTAAAACGTTTAAGTTTACTTTTAAAAGGAAAAGTTGATAGGTTAGAACAAGCAAAAATCGGAAAAAAAAGAATGGGGGAATCCGGAGCAAGTAAGAAAATCGTAGATGCAATAAACCTTCATTTGTTATCTTAGTAAATGGCACAAGCTTATTAATTATTAATTCTTTATATGTATCCAATCAATGATCGGCAATATCTAAAAATTTGTGCAGAGATTGCAAAACTTATGAGTATCAGCTTATCTTCTGCTAAGAAGAAAGTAGAAATTCAAATTGCAAAAGAAGGCTCGAAATCTATCCAAGAAAAAATACAAGTTGCGCAAAATGTTTTAAAAATTTGTGAAAAAAATGATGGAGATAAACTAAGTTCTTCAAGAATACTTGATAAGCTTATGGAAACTCTTGATGGTGAAGATAATTTTTTAACTGAAGATTGATTATTAATGTTCAAATATATTTGAGAATTTTAGTATGTCCAATTCAGCATGTACAGAAACTGTTTCGAAACATTTTTGAGCTAATTGATATCTATTCTCTCTTTCTAAGATAACTTTTAATTTATGCATAGCTTCAATTAAATATCTAACATCATTTGCTGCATAATCTAATTGATCTTTTGTTAAATCTTCGTTGCTACCCCAATCACTACTTTGCGAGCTTTTGTCCAGTTCTATACCTAGCAATTCATTAATTAAATCCTTTAAACCGTGTTTATTTGTATAAGTTCTTGCTAACTTACTAGCAATTTTTGTACAAAAGATATTTTTTGTATTAATTTCAAGATTGCATTTTAGAGCTGCTACATCAAATCTCGCATAGTGAAATATTTTAGTAATTTTGTCATTTTCAAGAAGTGCTTTTAAATGAGGTGAAGAAGATGTATTGAGTTGGATTTTTATACAGGATGTCTTTTTAAATTCATTGCATATTTGTACTAAACAGAGTCTATCTCTTCCATGAATTAAACCCATTGCTTCAGTGTCAATGGCCAAGTAGGATGATTTTTTATAAAGATTGTATAAATCTGTTGTTAAATCGCTATAAAGAAGATCAATATTTTTATTTTCAATAGTCATTTTTAATAAGTATTTAAAGTAATTTAAGATTTAGAGTATTATTTAAGATTTTATTTAATTAAGGATTTTTACATAGGAATATTTTACAGAATAATTCTAAAAAATTATAATATGATGTAACTTTAATTTTTATTGTCGAGTTACTAGGAAAAATTTAATTAATGTCCTATTCATTAAATTCAACATTATTGCTAACAATTCTCTTGGCCATAGGATTATTTTTTTTTCTTAGGGCTTCCAGTAAAGATAGAACAACTATCGTTGAGATTTCATCTTCCCAGAAGCCAGTCAAGGTTTTAAATGGTTTATGTGAATGGCTTAATTTGAGGGGATGGAAGCAAACAGGAGGAGATTTTGAACAAAGAATTCTAACATTTAAGGGTCAAGTTGTTTCTAGTAGATTTTTAGCAATTTTTTTAGGTTTTCTTGGTGGTTTTGGTTCTTGTGCTTTGGGATTAGTAATTATTCAAATATATCCTGAATTAGGTTGGTGGCCTATTCTTTTGGGATTAATTGGTGGCCCTTTGTCTGGAATAGTTTATTTTAAAAAATCAGCAAGAGAGGAGAAATTTGAATTAAGGTTGATCAACGAAAATGAAAATGATTCAACTTTCATGAGGCTAAGAGCGCATAGGGATGAATTGATCTCTTTAGAAAATGAACTTGGAGAAAAACTCCAGTTGAAAAGTGACGGTTCTTTATTTAAAACACCTATTTAAAATACGTTAAAAAGTTATTCGATAATTTTTAATCAAAAATATTATTATCTATACAGAATTTCTCTAACTCTTTATCATTTAACCAATCTTGGGGTTTTGTAAAAATTGATGTGAGAAATTCCTCTCGAGAACCTTTTTTAGCTTTATATCCATATTCCCATCTAGCTAAAGGCGGTAAGGACATTAATATAGATTCAGTTCTGCCATTTGTTTGTAGTCCAAAAATCGTTCCTCTATCCCAAACTAAATTGAATTCGACGTATCTACCTCTTCGATATAGCTGGAATTCTCTTTCATGAGAAGTATATTTTTGAGAAGCTCTGTTTTCAATAATTGGCAGATAAGAAGGTAGGAATGCTTGCCCACAGTTTTCCGCTAAAGAAAATAAATTATCCCAGTTTAAATTTGTTTTGCCAATATTTTCTGAAGCTTTTGATGCCTCTCCATTTTGATTATTTCCTCTATAAATATTGCCTGAACCATCTTGATAATCATAAAAAATACCTCCTATGCCTCGGGATTCATTTCTATGCTTCAAGAAAAAATATTCGTCACACCATGGTTTGAAAACTTTATGCAAATCTTTACCAACTTTCTCACAAGCTTTTTTATGCTCGTTATGAAAAATCCTTACATCAGAAAGATAAGGATAAAAAGGGGTTAAGTCAGCACCTCCCCCAAACCACCAAACAGGACCAGCTTCGAAATATCGATAATTAAGATGAACTGTTGGAATATAAGGATTCTTAGGATGCAACACCATTGAAGTTCCCGTAGCAAACCATTCATGACCTTTTGCTTCTGGTCTTTGAGAGATTATAGATTGAGGTAATTCTTTTCCCCGTACTTCCGAAAAATTTACTCCTGCTTGCTCAAAAATAGAACCATTTTTCAATACCCTTGATCTTCCACCACCACCTTCGTTTCTTAGCCAGGATTCTTCTATAAATTTCCCTTTGCCATCTACATCTTCAAGCCCTGAACAAATTTTGTTTTGTAGAGTTAATAAGAGATTTTTAGTTTTTTCTCTCGAGTTTGTAGGAGGTTCTTTTAACATGTATTTAGAAAATCTTGAAGAAAAAATTTTTTGGTTAATTATAAGTTTCCCTTTATAATTTCTCTTAGGGGGTCCTTATTGCCTATTATTTGATAGTTCGACATAGTTCTTAATCTTTTAAACAGTCGGCTACCTTGTCAAAATATTTAAAAATTTAATGACCACAATAGAAGATGCGAATTTTGCTTTACAAAAAGTTCTAGATGCTGGATCAAAGAAAAATGTAATTGAATTAGCTTGGATAAAGAACGTAAGAGTGACTATACCGAGAGTAATCGTAACATTATCATTACCATCATTTGCAAATTCTCAGAGAGATAGGATTGTACAAGAGGTTAGAAAAGTTCTACTGGATTTTGAAGATATTAATGATGTACAAATAGAGATAGATAATAATCTTTCCAAAACAGAATCTCAAGGTCAAAGTAATGCACCTGAGTTGCAGAAGATAGAAGGTATTCGTCATATAATAGCTGTTAGTAGTGGTAAAGGTGGAGTTGGGAAAAGTACCATTGCAGTTAATCTCGCTTGTTCTCTAGCTAAATTGGGATTAAAAACTGGTTTGCTGGATGCAGATATATATGGACCTAATACTCCTTCAATGATGGGAGTTGCCGAACAGAATCCAAAGGTTACAGATGGTAGTGGCAGTGATCAAAGGTTAATACCAATAAATAAATTTGGAATTTCATTGGTATCAATGGGTTTCCTTATAGAAGAAGGTCAGCCAGTTATATGGAGAGGACCAATGCTTAATAGTATTATCCGACAATTTTTATACCAAGTTGAATGGAATAATCTTGATTTTTTGGTTATTGACTTGCCTCCAGGAACTGGAGACGCTCAAATATCCCTTTCTCAATCTGTTCCTATTTCTGGAGCTATTGTAGTCACAACTCCTCAACAAGTATCTTTGCAAGATGCAAGAAGGGGATTAGCAATGTTTAAACAACTCGGAGTACCTCTACTTGGAATTGTAGAAAATATGTCAATATTTATTCCCCCGGATATGCCAAGTAAAAAATATGAAATTTTTGGTAAAGGTGGTGGACAAATATTAGCAAAAGAAAATGATTTGCCATTATTAGCCCAAATTCCTATTGAAATCCCTCTCGTTGATGAGAGCAATAAAGGAGTACCAATTTCAATAAGCCAGCCTAATAAAGAAAGTTCTGTTGTATTTGGTAATTTAGCTCAATTAATTAAGAATCAATTTGTTACTAGTTAATTGATGTTTAGGAGAATATCTTTATTAAATAAAAGAGGATTTTTACAAAAAAAAGATCATTTTATTAGAGGTTTTTTATTTTCTCCACTGCTAATAATTCCTTTGTTTTTGGTTATTATTTCGGGTCTATTAATAAAAAGTATTCAGGGTGATTTGTTAGTATCGAATTATTTAGTGCACATCCTAACTGGTTTTTTAGGTTATTTTTTAGCATTGTTTATTTCTTATATACCGTTAGAGAGAATTAGAAAGTATTTGGTTCCATTTTATTTGAGTACTCTAATATCCTTATTACTGATTTATTTTTTTGGGGTTTCAGTTTCTGGAGCTCAAAGATGGTTAAACTTTGGCATCTTTTCTTTTCAGCCTTCAGAAGTAGCTAAACTTAGTACTGTATTAACTCTTGCTTTAGTACTCGACAAAAAATTAATTCTAACGATAAAAGATTTAGTTTTGCCCTTATTAGTAGTAGCTGTTCCTTGGTTATTAATTTTCTTTCAACCGGACTTAGGTACTTCTTTAGTTTTACTCGTTTTGACAGGTGTCATGCTCTATTGGTCCCAAATGCCCATAGAGTGGATTTTGATATTAGTGTTTTTTATTGTGACGTCTACGTTATATCTAACTTTACCAATCCTTCTTATTTTCTGGATTCCATTTATAGGATATCTTGCCTATAGATCTTCGAAAAAGAAAATTATTTTTTCTGTTCTCGCTATTTCGTCCCATTTATTAGTGGCAAAATTGACACCAATTTTGTGGGAATATGGCTTAAAAGAATATCAAAAAGATAGATTAGTTTTATTTTTAGATCCAAATAGAGATCCATTAGGTGGCGGATATCATTTGATACAGAGTCAAATTGCAATTGGTTCTGGAGGATTATTTGGGACTGGTTTGCTACAAGGTAAGCTGACAAATTTACAATTTATACCGGAACAACATACTGATTTTATATTCAGTGCTTTAGGCGAAGAATTAGGTTTTCTGGGGTGCATGTTAGTTTTATTTTTATTCTTTTTTTTGATTAAAAAACTTATTTATACGGCAACTATTGCTAGGACTAATTTTGAATCCCTAATTGTCATTGGAATAAGCTCAATTTTTTTATTTCAAATAATTATTAACTTATTTATGACTATTGGATTAGGACCAGTTACTGGTATTCCCCTTCCTTTTATGAGCTATGGTCGAACATCATTGGTTACTAATTTTATATCTATTGGACTTGTTTTATCTATCTTGAAACGTTCTCGATCACTAAGAAGTTTATGAAATCACAAATAACCATAAAAAAAATTCAAGACCTTTTGATTAAGGGAGTTCAAAATATATACGTGGATGATGATACATCTAGAAGAATGTGGTGGGCTTCTTTAGAAATTATTCAAAAAGATTTCCTATCTCAGAATTCTAAACAGGGAGGGATTTGGGTTGCCTCGCCTTTGCCAGCTTTTAATGATAAAAAATTTTTAAATCAACTTCATGGATGGCTTTGGTCTCCTGAGGGGTTTCCATACTTTCAAAATGAGAATGCAGGTTTTTTACCAGTCAATAATTCAGATAAGATAAAAAAAGATTTCGATTTAGTTAGGAATTATAAAGTCTTAAGTCTTAGCCAAGAAGATGGTTATGAACCTTTTTTGATGATAATCACCTCAAATTTTCAATGCATATTATCAATTGTAGGAGAAAAAGATAAGAAAATTTTATTAATGAAGTGTGATGAAGAAAGCCTAAAACTATCAATTGAATTAATGCACGCAAAATTAAATCATGTAAATTATGAGGAAGGATTAAAATTTCGTAATTCAATTAATAATTTAGGTAACCTTAATATCGATAATCAATTTGAAAAATTATTTTGGCCAATATTATCAGCAAAATTAGCAAAAATTGCGCCGAACCATAATATACATAATTTTTCAAAAAACGACGAAAAAAATTTGCAAATAACTGAAGCAAAATTATTACGTGCAATATCTCATGAAGTAAGAACTCCTTTGACAACAATAAGAACCCTCATAAGTTCTACTTTAAAAAAATACAAGATGGACGAATCAATGAAAAATCGTTTGATTCAAATAGATAATGAATGTAATGAACAAATTGATCGGTTTGGTTTAATATTTAATGCAGCAGAATTAGTTAGTAATGAAGTTTCTTCATTAAATAACTTGGCAAAAATTAATTTATCTGAAATTTTTAAAAAGCTTTCTCCTTTATGGAATAAACAATTAAATCGACGCGGGATTTCTTTAAAGCTTGATATCCCCACTCAACTTCCTCAAATTTTGAGTGATTCTGAAAAATTGGAATTAATGTTAAGTGGATTAATTGATAAAAATACTAGAGGATTAAAAGAAGGCAGTACATTAATTTTAGAATTAAGACCAGCTGGTCAAAAACTTAAACTTCAACTTAAAGTACAAAAATTAGAGAGTAATCAAAAAGAAATTCTAAAAAAAGATATCGGTTCTGATCTTGGTCCTGTTTTAAATTGGAATCCTCAAACAGGTAGTTTACAACTCAGTCAAAATGCTACTCAAAAGTTATTAGCTAGTTTAGGAGGACATGTCACACAAAGGCGTGATACAGGTTTAACTGTATTTTTTCCGATTTCAGATTCAAAATAAAATGAGAAACAAGTTTTACATATATTAAATAATGTAGAAAATTTCCTGTAAATTTTGAATTTTGCAAAATATGAATGCTAATTTCTTATTATAAATATCTTAAAATCAAGGATGACTGAAACTTTAGTTGGTCAATTTCCAAAGCATATAGGAAGTACTGGGGGTTTATTAAACTCAGCAGAAACCGAAGAAAAATATGCAATTGTATGGAAAAGTACAAAGGAACAAGCATTTGAATTGCCTACTGGTGGAGCGGCAATTATGCATGAAGGTGATAATTTAATGTACTTTGCAAGAAAAGAACAATGCCTTGCATTAGGTACACAATTAAGAGCCTTTAAGCCAAGAATTGAAGATTTTAAAATTTACCGAATTTTCCCAGGTGGCGATATTGAATTTTTACATCCAAAAGATGGTGTTTTCTCTGAAAAAGTTAATGAAGGCAGAGAGAAAGTAGGACATAATCCTAGAAGAATAGGTGAGAATCCTAATCCAGCTGGTTTGAAATTTACAACCAAGAATACTTTTGATTAACTTCCTGAAAGTTGATATAAAAGAAGAAAATAATTATAATTTGGGTTGATACTATTAGTATGATCAGCTCACAGAAAGATAGTTTTTTAAAGGCTTACAAAGAAGGTAAAAATTTTATACCTATTACTCAAACTTGGCCAGCAGATTTAGAGACTCCATTGTCGACTTGGTTGAAATTATCCTCAAAGGATTCTCATGGTGTTTTTCTTGAATCTGTTGAAGGTGGGGAAAGTTTGGGTAGGTGGAGTATTGTTGCTACTAAACCTCTTTGGGAAGCAGTTTGTTACGGAGAAGAAATAGTTAAAACTTGGAATAATGGTAAAACTGAAACTCATAAAGGTGATCCTTTTGATATTTTAAGAAGCTGGACAAAGGAATATAAGTCAACAGTTCTTGATGACTTACCATCAATTGGACAGTTATATGGCTCTTGGGGTTATGAATTAATAAATCGAATAGAACCAAGCGTTCCAATAAATGAAATGTCAGAAAACAATATCCCTTATGGTTCCTGGATGTTTTTTGATCAGTTACTTGTTTTTGATCAAATAAAAAGATGTATTACTGCAGTAGTTTATGCAGATACAACTTCTTCTAAAGATTCCTCGATTGAAGAATTATACCTGAACTCAATTTCTAAAATTCAGAAAACTAGAAATTTAATGAGAGTTCCTTTAAAAGAAAATGAGTTTTTGGATTGGAATGAAAATGAGAATTTGAATTTAGATCTAGAAAGTAATTGGAAGAAAAAAGATTTTGAGGATGCAGTTCTCTCTGCAAAAGAATACATAAGAAAGGGAGATATCTTCCAAATAGTTATAAGTCAGAGATTCCAAGCTCAAGTTAATAATGATCCCTTTAATTTATATAGAAGTTTGAGGATGGTTAATCCATCTCCATACATGTCATTTTTTGATTTTGGCTCATGGTATCTGATAGGTTCAAGTCCTGAAGTAATGGTTAAAGCTGAAAAAAATAAAAATAGTCAGATTGTTGCAAGCTTAAGACCAATAGCTGGCACAAGACCTAGAGGTATTGATAATCAACAAGACTTGGAATTAGAAAAGGATTTATTAAAAGATCCCAAAGAGATAGCTGAGCATGTAATGCTAATTGATCTTGGGAGAAATGATCTTGGAAGAGTTTGCGAAATTGGTACTGTGAAGGTCAAGGATTTAATGGTTATTGAAAAATATTCACATGTTATGCATATAGTTAGTGAAGTTGAGGGAATCTTAAAAAACAATGCTGATGTATGGGATTTGCTAAAAGCATCTTTCCCCGCTGGGACAGTAACTGGTGCGCCAAAAATAAGAGCTATGCAATTGATTAAGCACTTTGAAAAAGATGCTAGAGGACCTTATGCTGGTGTTTACGGATCTATTGATATTAATGGTGCATTAAATACGGCAATTACAATAAGAACTATGATAGTGAAACCTTCAAAAGATGGGAAATATGATGTTTCAGTGCAAGCAGGAGCTGGAATAGTTGCTGATTCTTTTCCTGAAAATGAATATCAAGAGACGATAAATAAAGCAAAGGGGATACTAAAAGCATTAGCCTGTTTGGATAAATAAATGAGTCAAAATAATCTTTATAAGGGTTTTGAGGTAGAACTTTTCACAGGTTCTTTAAATTCTCATATTGGTGTTTCTGCTGAAATTGAGAAAAAATTTCCTGATTTCGTAAAAGAACCAGATAACAGAAATGTTGAATATATAACAACACCTGAAAAAGACTATAATTTTCTTTATGAGAAATTAATAAACCCAAGAAAAAAGTTAAGACGATGGCTAAACAAAAAAGAGTTAACAATAATTCCTTCATCCACTCTGTGTTTTAAACACGATATTGAATTTCAAAGATCTGATATAGACAATGTTTATCATCAATTTATTCAAGATAATTATGGAATATCTATTGCAACTTCAAGTGTTCATATAAATATAGGCATAGATGATTTAGATAAGCTTTTTACAGCTATTAGACTTATAAGATCTGAGGCGGCTCTATATCTATCTCTAAGTGCTAGTTCACCTTTTTTAAATAATAAAATTACGGATAATCATTCTCAGAGATGGATCCAGTTTCCTAAAACACCAAGTAGAGTCCCTTTTTTTGTAAATCATAATTCTTATATCGATTGGATAGATGAAAATATATCTAATAAAAATATGCAAAATATTAGGCATTTTTGGTCTTCAATCCGACCAAATGGTCCCCAGAGACCTTTAATTCTTGATCGTTTGGAATTAAGAATTTGTGATTTTGTTCACGATATTAATTTGCTTTTAGGAATAACGGCCATGATAGAACTAAGAATTTTAAATCTTTTCGAAAATATAAATTCCTTAGATCCTTTGAATGCCAGTATTTTTTCTATGGATGAATTATCAGAAATATGTGATCAAAATGAAATAAATGCTGCTAAAGATAGTCTGAATTCAGAGTTAATTCACTGGCAAGATGGCAAAAAAGTTATTTGTAGAGAGTGGATTCAAAACTTATTATTAGATTTGTCATCCACAGCAGAAAATTTTGGTATGAAGCATCTTTTAAGTCCTATCTATAAAGTCCTTGAAGAAGGTAATCAATCTATGAAATGGATAAATCAATATGAAAAAGGTCTTTCTATTGAGCAAATAATGAAAATTTCTATAGAAGATATGATTAGGACCGAAGGCTAGAATGTTTGATCATTTAAATAAACTTTTGATCTGAACATTTTCACTTGTGACATAATGATTATATGGAATCTTTTCAACAGATAAAAAATAATAATGTGGATCTGATAAGTAACAATGATCCACTTGATAAAAATCGTCTTTTAATAGAGGATCTATGGGAATCTGTGCTCAGAGAAGAATGCCCAGATGATCAAGCAGAGAGACTGATACAGCTTAAAGAATTAAGTTATTCAAAACAAATTGATGGTAATAGTTCAAAAACTTTTAAAAATGAAATAGTTGATATTGTAAATTCTATGGATTTAGCTGAATCCATAGCTGCAGCAAGGGCGTTTTCTTTATATTTTCAACTCGTGAATATTTTGGAACAAAGAGTTGAGGAAGATAGATATATTCAAAGCTTTACCAATAAGGATGTTCAAAAATCGCCTGACAATCTTGATCCTTTTGCCCCAGCATTGGCAAGGCAAAATGCTCCAGTAACTTTTAGAGAATTATTTTACAGGCTGAGAAAATTAAATGTACCGCCAGGAAAATTAGAGGAGTTATTACAGGAAATGGATATTCGTTTAGTTTTTACTGCGCATCCGACGGAGATAGTAAGACATACGATTAGACATAAGCAAACAAGAGTTGCAAATTTGTTAAAAAAAATACAGATTGAGCAATTCCTGACAAAAGAAGAAAAAATTTCTCTAAAAACCCAATTAAAAGAGGAAGTAAGACTTTGGTGGAGAACAGATGAATTGCATCAATTTAAACCTTCAGTTTTAGATGAAGTTGATTATGCCTTGCATTATTTTCAGCAAGTTTTATTTAATGCCATGCCTCAATTGAGAGGCAGGATCACTGAAGCACTTACCGAAAATTATCCAGATGTTCAGTTACCTCCAGAATCTTTTTGTAACTTCGGTTCTTGGGTAGGCTCTGATAGGGACGGTAATCCATCAGTAACTCCGGAGATAACATGGAGAACTGCTTGCTACCAAAGACAGTTGATGTTGGAAAGGTATATTGTTGCGACGTCTAATCTTAGAGATCAATTAAGTGTGTCGATGCAGTGGAGTCAAGTAAGTTCCTCCTTATTAGAATCACTCGAAACTGACAGGGTTAAGTTTCCTGAAATATATGAAGCTAGAGCTACAAGATATAGATCAGAACCCTACAGATTAAAATTAAGTTATATTTTAGAGAAGTTAAGGTTAACACAAGAAAGAAATAATTTATTAGCTAATAGTGGGTGGAAATTTGAATTGGAGGGAGAAATTGATAATAAAAAAATAGATAAAGTTGAAAATTTATATTACAAGTCAGTAAACGAATTTACATATGATCTAGAGCTAATTAAAAATAGCTTAATTAGTACAGATTTAACTTGTGAGTCTGTAAACAACTTACTTACTCAGGTTCATATTTTTGGATTTTCTTTAGCAAGTTTAGATATTCGTCAAGAGAGTACAAGGCATAGTGACGCTATTCAAGAGCTTACAAATTATCTTGATTTATCTGTTCAATATGACCAAATGTCTGAGGAAGAGAAAATCAAATGGCTTATAGACGAATTAAATACAAAAAGGCCTTTAATTCCATCTGACGTTAACTGGTCAAAAACTACAGAAGAAACCTTTTCAGTTTTTAAAATGGTTAAGAGATTACAGCAAGAATTTGGAAGTCGCATTTGTCATTCTTATGTAATTTCAATGAGTCATAGTGCATCTGATTTGCTTGAAGTTCTCTTACTGGCAAAAGAGATGGGACTTCTTGATCAAAATTCACAAAAGTCAAAATTATTAGTTGTTCCTCTTTTTGAAACTGTGGAAGACCTTAAAAGAGCACCAGAAGTAATGGAAAAGTTGTTTAAATTAGATTTCTATAAATCATTATTGCCAAAAGTAGGAGAATCTTTTAAACCTCTGCAAGAATTAATGCTTGGATATTCTGATAGTAATAAAGATTCAGGATTTGTTTCTAGTAATTGGGAAATTCATAGAGCCCAAATAGCTCTTCAAAATCTCTCAAGCAGAAATAATATATTGCTAAGACTTTTTCATGGAAGAGGAGGTTCTGTTGGGAGAGGAGGCGGACCAGCCTATCAGGCAATATTAGCTCAACCAAGCGGCACTTTAAAAGGACGAATAAAAATAACAGAACAAGGTGAAGTTTTAGCTTCTAAATATAGTCTTCCCGAACTGGCTTTGTACAATCTTGAGACTGTAACTACAGCGGTAATTCAAAATAGTTTGGTAAATAATAGACTTGATGCTACTCCAGAATGGAATCAATTAATGTCTAGGCTGGCAGAAACATCAAGATCTCATTATAGAAAATTAGTGCATGAGAATCCTGATTTGTTGAATTTTTTTCAAGAGGTCACTCCAATAGAAGAAATAAGTAAATTACAGATATCTAGTAGGCCTGCTAGAAGAAAAAAAGGTGCAAAAGATTTGTCAAGTTTAAGAGCTATTCCATGGGTATTTGGCTGGACACAAAGTAGATTTCTTTTGCCAAGTTGGTTTGGAGTAGGCACTGCATTGTCATCTGAATTAAATTCAGATCCACAACAAATTGAACTATTAAGAGTTCTGCATCAAAGATGGCCATTTTTTAGGATGCTCATATCTAAGGTGGAAATGACATTATCGAAGGTGGATCTGGAAGTTGCTAGATATTATGTTGATACTCTTGGCAGCAAAGAAAATAAAGATTCTTTTGATAATATTTTTGAAGTAATTTCTAAAGAATATAATCTCACAAAATCTCTAATACTTGAAATTACTGGTAAAAATAAGCTCCTAGAATCTGATAGAGACTTGAAATCATCAGTAAGCTTGAGAAATAAGACAATTATTCCATTAGGGTTTTTGCAGGTTTCACTTCTTAGAAGATTAAGAGACCAGACAAGACAACCTCCAATAAGCGAATTTATTATAGATAAAGATGAATCTAGAAGAGCTTACAGCAGAAGTGAACTATTGAGGGGTGCACTTTTAACTATTAATGGGATAGCAGCTGGCATGAGAAATACAGGTTGATAATTGCAATATTTTTCTAAAAAAAAACTTGTTCTTCCAGAAGGTTATTTTGTTAACTCTTCTCAAATCCCATTAGCTAAAGAAGTTAACAAACTTTTAGCGAATTGTGGTTGCGAGACATTTCCAATAAAGCCTCTTTCTGAGGCTATTAAGAAAAGTAATTTCTTTTTTACCATAAAGAGTGAATTAAAAAATAAATTATATGGCTTTGTAAGGGTTACGTCCGACAGGGGATTAAATGCTAACTTGTGGAATTTAAGCGCATTACCAGGGAATAATCAGCAAATTTATTATTCAATATTGCTTCAAGTAACTCTTGAGAAAATAAATAGAGAAATGCCCGGATGCAGTATTTCTGTACAGGCTCCAGTATCTTCTTTTATAAGTTTAGAGGAAAATGGATTCATACTAGATCCCAATGGAATAAGAGTAATGGGATATAAACTATAAAAATTATTTTACGAGCATGGAGGGATTCGAACCCCCGACTCTCAGAACCGGAATCTGATGCTCTATCCAACTGAGCTACATGCCCTTTTATTTTTCAATTTCTTTAAAGAAAATCTAAATATTTTAAACTTAGCTAATTTAATTAATGAATGCACAAAAAAAATTTTTTTAAATAAATTAAAAATTAAAAACTTTCGGAACCATAAAAGTTTTGAAATTGATCTAAAAGAACAAAGAGCAATTGTTCTTGGCTGCAATGGTGTTGGCAAGTCAAATTTACTTGAATCCGTTGAATTTTTAAGTCAATTAAAATCTAATAGAGCATTAAGCGATAAAGATTTAATAGAGAACGACAGTGATATGGCTGTAGTTATAGGACAGATAAATTTTAAAGACGATTTAAAGTTAAATTTATTCCGAAAAGGCCCTAAAAGAATTTATGTAAATGAATCAATCTTGAAAAAACAAAGTGAAATAAAGAATTATATCCGAAGTGTATGTTTCTGTTCTAATGATATAGATATTGTTAGAAGTGAACCCAGTTATCGAAGAACATGGATCGATAAAGTCGTATCTCAGCTTGAACCAGTATATATAGACCTGATAAGTAGATTTAACAGGCTTTTAAAACAAAGAAGCCATTTTTGGCGTTCGGAAAGTTTCTTAAAAACCCAATCCACAGATATTGTTGAAAGCTTTGATATTCAAATGTCAATAATAAGTACAAGAATTTTTAGGCGTAGAAGAAGAGCTTTATTAAAAATAAAACCATATGTTGAATATTGGCATAATCATCTAAGTAAATCTCAAGAGCAAATAGACATAAAATATCTTTCGGGGATACAAAATATAAGTCCTGAAGAAGAGGAAGAAGAAGTTATTAGTAAAAAAATAGCTGAGCAACTCTTAAATCAGCGTTCAATAGAAGCATTGACTGGTAAATGTAATTTTGGACCACATCGTGATGATGTTGAGTTTCTAATCAATAATGTTTCAGTTAGAAAATATGGTTCCTCTGGACAGCAAAGGACTTTTATCTTGGCTTTAAAGATGGCTGAACTCGATTTATTAAATAAAACATTAAATATTCCTCCAATACTGATATTGGATGATGTCTTAGCTGAATTAGATTTAACCAGGCAAAATTTGTTATTAAATTCTGTTGGTAAAGATAGTCAATGTTTTATAAGTGCGACACATTTAGATAAATTTAATCAGTCTTTCATAGGCTCCTCACAAATGATTCATTTATAATTTTTAAAAGGCATGATTTTTAGCTAATCTTAATTTCATATTAATTTCTTAAATGGAAATCTACAAAAAAAGTCAAATTTTAAGTTCGTTAAGTGATGAGCAAAAATTAAGTCATCAAAGTAAACACCTATTGTTGGAACTTTATGAATGCGATCGCGAAAAATTAAATGACGAATCCTTTTTGCGCTGTATTTTAGATAGAGCTGCTAAATTGGCAAATGCAACTGTTTTGAATTTGATTAGTAATAAATTTGAGCCTCAGGGGGTTACTGCAATTGTATTACTGGCAGAATCTCATATTTCAATACATACTTGGCCTGAATCTAATTATTCGGCAGTCGATATTTTTACATGTGGTAAAAATATGATGCCTGAACTTGCTAGTCAATATTTAATTAAATCTTTGATGGCTAAAGAACATTCTTTGCGCGTCATTGAGCGAAATCCACCTTCTGCAGTCTCTAAACAGATAAGAACGGTTGTTTGACAATATTTACCTATTTAATTTTCCACTTACTAGTCCCTCAAGATCTAAACTTGTGCAATTAAAACCTAAATTAGAAAAATATTGAACTAACTCACTTAAATTATATTTGTTAAAAAAATGCTTTAATTCATCTTGGGGAATTTCTATTCTTGCCGTTGAGCCTTGGCATCTAACTCTAACCTCTGATAATCCACATTCTTTAAGATATTTTTCTGCTTTCTCAACCATTTTTAGCCTTTCACTGGTTATTTCATGGCCATAAGGAAATCTTGATGATAAGCAAGGTTGAGCAGGTTTATCCCACCAAGGAAAACCCAATGCTCTTGATATATCCCTAATGTCTTGTTTTGAGACTTTAAATTTTGCAAGAGGAGAGATAACTCCTGCTTGTTTTGAGGCTTGCATACCTGGTCTGTAATCTTTAAGATCATCCAGATTGACTCCATCTAAAACAATCTTGTAATTAAGTTTTTTAGAGAGGTAGGTAGTATGTTTGTGAAGCTCTTTTTTGCATGCAAAGCACCTGTCCTTAGGATTCTTACTATAACTCGATTGGTCTAATTCTGATGTTTTAATTTCTAAATGCTTTACTCCAATCCATTTTGCTTGCATTCTTGCTTCTTCACGAAGAGTATTGGCTAATGCAGGCGAAACACCAGTGATAGCAATTGCTTTGCTACCTAATTGCTCGAATGCTAATGATGCTACTAGTGTACTGTCAACTCCTCCGGAATAAGCAATACAAACACTATCAAGATTCTTAATGTATCTTCTAATTGTATAAAGCTTTTCACTTTGTTCATCAGAGAGAATTTCTAGTTGATTGAACATGCTAATTACTTTAAAATTCAAATTACCTATGAATAGGTTGAATTTATTATTAAATCTTTAATAATATTATTATCTATATCTTAGATTAAATTTACTAATTTTGTTCAATTGGCGAATACGAGTAGAAATAGAGGAATTGGAATTGTCACTGCAAGTGACAGTCAAGAAAGATCAAAAGGTCAATTACATATTTATGATGGAGAGGGTAAGGGAAAAAGTCAGGCTGCTTTGGGAGTAGTTCTCAGAACAATAGGATTAGGTATATGCGAAAAAAGACAGTCAAGAGTTTTACTTCTAAGATTTTTAAAAGGTCCTGAGAGGCCATACGACGAGGATTCAGCTATAGAGGCTTTACAAAGAGGCTTTCCACATTTAATTGATCATGTTAGGACAGGAAGATCTGAATTTTTTACTGCTGACCAAGTCACAAAGTTTGATGTTGGTGAGGCAGAGAGAGGTTGGAATATCGCTAAAGGAGCAATTGCTAGTTCTCTTTATTCTGTTGTCGTACTAGATGAGTTGAATCCAGTTCTTGATTTAGGAATGCTTGATATCAATGAAGTAGTTGACTCTCTTCAAAATCGTCCAGATGGATTAGAAATAATTATTACCGGCAGGGCAGCCCCTTCCTCTTTAGTAAGAATATCCCAACTCCATTCAGAAATGAGACCACGTTTGACAGGAAGCTTATCAAAACAAACCAGACAAAGTAGTTCTAGTGGTGGAATTGAGATTTATACAGGTGAAGGAAAGGGTAAATCCACAAGTGCACTTGGTAAGGCTCTTCAAGCTATCGGTAAAGGAATATCTCAAGATAAAAGTCATAGAGTTTTAATATTACAGTGGTTAAAAGGTGGGAATGGTTATACCGAAGACGCTGCCATAGAAGCTTTGAGAGAGAGTTACCCTCATTTAGTAGATCATTTGCGTTCAGGCAGAGATGCTATCGTCTGGAGAGGGCAGCAACAACCAATTGATTATGTTGAGGCTGAAAGAGCATGGGAAATTGCTAAAGCTGCTATTTTGTCTGGTTTGTACAAAACAATCATATTAGATGAATTAAATCCAACAGTTGATTTAGAGCTGCTACCTGTTGAATCGATACATCAAACACTCTTAAAAAAACCAGCAGATACAGAAGTTGTCATTACTGGGAGATGTAAAAATGAACCTTCATACTTTGATCTTGCTGATGTCTACTCTGAAATGGTTTGTCATAAGCATTATGCAAATGTTGGAGTTGATTTGAAAAGAGGTGTAGATTACTAACTATCCTAAAAAAATTAATTGCACAATATTTTTTTTACCTTTTCAATGCCGCCTTCAATGGATCTTGACTGAATTTTGAATTTAGACAAGATTCTAGAAGCTTTTTCAGAACGTTTCCCCGATTTACATATAGTAAAAACCTCTTTATTTAAACTTTCTTTTTGAATAAATTTTAAGTCAGATTCTTGGTTCAAATGACTTAAAGGAATTGAGATAGATCCCTCTATTGCAGATGCAGAAAATTCTTCATTCTCTCTAACATCAATTAAAAGAATTTTGTTGGGTTTTGCTTTGTATAAACTATTAAATTCATTAGCATTGATACTGTTAAAGTCATTGTTTTTCTCACAATATTCGTCGCTACTATAAAAAACCTCAAACTGAGACAGATCTTTTATTCGTTTATTTAACTGATCACTTTTTAGATTTAATTTTTTCATATTCATATTCAATAGATCAAAAATTAAAATTTTTCCATCTAAAATTTCACCTTTTTTCAAAATGATTTTGATAATTTCATTAACCTGAAGAATTCCTATTAAACCCGTTGAAACACCTACAACGCCATATTCTGCACAACTAGGTACAGCATTTTTTGCAGGTGATTCCGGAAGTAAGTCTCTTAAATTAGGACTATTGTTATATAAATTGAAAACACTAACTTGCCCTTCAAAGCCTTGTACACTTCCAAAGACTAGGGGTTTATTTAATATTAGGCATGAATCATTTATTAAATATCTTGTGCCAAAGTTATCCGAGCAATCACAAATAACATCAAACTCCTTTATTAATTCAAGAGCATTTTTAGAATTAATTCTCTCTGCAAAGGTTAATATTTCACAATTAGGATTGAATTTTTTAATTCTTTCCCTAGCAGAATCAATTTTAAGATTGCCAATAGTATTTGTTTCATGAATTATCTGTCTCTGGAGATTAGACTTTTCAACTTGATCGTTATCTACTATTCCAATTCTCCCAATTCCTGCTGCAGCTAAATAAAGCAAAACTGAAGACCCAAGTCCACCTGCTCCAATGCATAATACTGAGCTGTTTTTAAGATTTAGTTGACCCTCATAACCTATTTCTTTGAGGGTTAAATGTTTTTGATATCTTTCTTCTTCATCAGAGCTTAAGAAGTTAAATTTGATATCTTTGGACATTGAGATCCTTCTATTTTTGCAAGCTAAACTTTAAAAACATAATAATTAAAATAAAAATTTAAGTCTTTTAAATTTTTCTTATTAATATGATTTATTAATGTTTTTGTTAGAACTAGACGATAATGTGAAGTTTTTATAAATCAATTTTAAGTTTAAATATCTTCAGAAACTATTTATACCAATGTCTCTTAAAAAATACAAAATGTTTCGGTTCGGAATTTTACACAACAAAAAGGTAGTCAACAGACGTTTTTTCCGATACTGTCTGGTTCATATATTAAGTTTACTGAATTCATGAGTGATAACACTCCAGAGTCAAATCAAGACTCCGGCTCCGATACAAGCTCAGAAACCAAAAGCTTTTCAGAGAAGTACTCTGATGTTATGGGAAAAGTCAATGAAACCCTTGGTAATGTTGATTGGACTCAAATGGGTAAGTATGGCAAGGCGGCAGGCATAATAGCTGTTGTCGTAATTGCTCAGATAATAATTAAAGTTGTCATTGACACGATAAACTTTTTCCCAATTCTCCCTGGTTTACTAGAACTACTGGGCGTAATTGTTGTTGGCCAGTGGAGCTGGCAAAATCTTCGTACCAGTGAAAATCGTGAAGCTGTTTTAGATAAGGTACAAAATCTTAAAAAGACATATTTAGGCTAGTTAAAGATTTACATATTTAGTATTGCTTTTACGTAATCTTTAACTTGTTTTAAATACCCTCCTCCAAACATATTGGCATGATTTAATATGTGGTAAAAATTATAAATAATAATTCTTTTTTCAAATCCGTTTTTTATAGGAAAAATTTTATGATATTCTTCATAAAATTCTTTTCTAAAACCTCCAAATAGCTTTGTCATAGCTATATCTACTTCATTATCTGCCCACCAAGCTGCAGGGTCAAAGATAACTCCCTTACCATTTTTTTCCGTTCCTACATTTCCTGACCATAAATCACCATGAACTAGAGAATTTATTGGTTTATGATTAAGTAATTCTGATTTAATTTTATCTTGAACTTTATTTATAATTTCTTTATCTAAAATCGTCGATTCAAGAATTAATAATTGAGGTATTATTCTTAAGTTTAAAAAACAATCTATCCAATTATCTTTCCAGCCTTTTTTCTGATCTGTTGTTCCAATAAAACCCTCAACTGGAGACCCAAACGTGTTGGGATTAGATTCAGCTGATTTTAGGTGCATTTCACCCAAACCTTTTCCAAGCTTTTTTTGGTCAAAGTAATACATATCTATCCATTCAATTAAGAGAATTTCTATATTTTCTATATTTTTATATGCAATAACTTCAGGAAGAACTA
Organism: uncultured Prochlorococcus sp.; assembly: GCA_902572825.1. Classification (GTDB taxonomy): domain Bacteria; phylum Cyanobacteriota; class Cyanobacteriia; order PCC-6307; family Cyanobiaceae; genus Prochlorococcus_A. The sequence goes on from CACGHD010000016.1 coordinate 21,523, forward strand.
AATTTTCTTGATTAATAAACTTTCTCAAATTTTGAAGGCAATATTTTTCAAATTCAAGAAATTTTTTGTTTCTAGTGTTTTTTTTAAGGAATAACTTTCTGTTTGAGAATTCTATTTGCCAGGCACTATGAATGTCACCACCATGTACTTGTTCAATACTTTTTGGATAGCTTTCACCTAATTCATCACAAATTTCGTTAACTTCAATGGGAGATAATTTTTGCATTTTCAATGAGAGATTCCGAAGTTATTGTTGTTGGCGCAGGTATAGCAGGACTAACTTCTGCTGCGATTTTATCAAAACAAGGTTTATCAGTTAATTTAATCGAATCTCATACTCAATCAGGAGGATGTGCAGGTACTTTTAAAAGAAAGAATTATATTTTTGATGTTGGCGCAACTCAAGTTGCGGGTTTAGAGAAAGGAGGAATACATTCTAGAATTTTTGATTTTTTAGATATTCCATCTCCTGAAGCCACAATTTTAGATCCTGCTTGCATAGTTGATTTAAATGATGGAGGTCAGCCCATACCTATTTGGTATGAAAAAAGTAAATGGATTGCTGAACAGGAAATGCAGTTTCCAGGGAGTAGTAAATTTTGGAAGCTTTGTGCTCTCATTCATCAAAGTAATTGGATATTTGCTAACAATAATCCTGTATTACCAGTAAGTAATTTTTGGGATTTTTCTCAACTTCTTAAAGCATTAGTACCTTCAAACCTTCTAACAGGGATCTTACTAAAATCAACTATTTTTGATTTGTTGCGAATATGTGGATTATCCAATAATGAGCGCTTGATAAAATTCTTAAATCTTCAACTAAAACTTTACTCTCAAGAGGACGTTTATAATACAGCCGCATTATATGGGTCTACTGTCCTTCAAATGTGTCAACAGCCACATGGTCTGTGGCATCTTAAAAAATCTATGCAGTCTTTAAGTGAAGCATTAGAAAGTTCATTGAGGAAAACTGAAGCTAATCTAATTTTTGGACAAAAAGTTAATTCTATAAATTTTGATGAGGCAAATATGTGTTGGAAAGTATCTGCTAATTCGAAAAAAAAATCTTTTATTTACCAAGCAAAAGATTTGATTTATACCGCGCCTCCACAATCTTTGCTCAAGCATTTGAAAGATCCTTTAAAAAGAAAAAAGAAGTATCTAAATCGAATCAATAATTTGCCTGATCCAAGTGGAGCTGTAGTTTTTTATTCAGCATTAAAAAGAGAACATATTAAAAAAACTTCCTCCAATCATTATCAATTTGTGTCCAAAGAATTCACTTCGGTATTTGTATCAATTAGTGATGATGGTGATGGAAGAGCGCCAAGAGGTGAGGTGACTTTAATTGCCAGTATCTTTACCAAGACTAAAAATTGGTTTGATCTGGATAAACAAACTTATTTAAAAAAGAAAAATGATTACATGAAAAAATTATCGCTTGAATTGGAAAGTCAATTTGATATTGATCCTGAAAAATGGCTACATAGGGAATTAGCAACTCCATTGGGATTTGAAAAATGGACAAATAGACCTAATGGAATAGTAGGTGGGCTTGGTCAAAATCCAGATATTTTTGGTTTATTTGGATTATCAAGTAGGACACCTTTTGAAGGTTTATGGTTATGCGGAGATTCTATTTATCCTGGAGAGGGTACTGCAGGTGTTAGTCAGTCTGCATTAATGGTTTCAAGGCAAATTTTAGCTTCTAAAGGTATAGAAAATTTTAGTTTAAAAAATTTTGTCTGATTTCTTTTGCTTCAGCAAGTTTGCTAGAAAGTAACTCCCAATTTTTTTCTTTAATAAGAGACTCCAGGATATTCAGCTTATTTTTAAAATTATTTAGGGCATTTAAAACATTACTCTGATTATTAATAGCTAAATCTAAGCCAAGTTGTTCATTTCCGCCGCCAACTCTAGAAGTATCAGCAAATCCTGTAGCAGCCAATTTTTGCGTGAGATCTAATAAAGATTGATTATTTTTTGTATGAGCAGTTTGAATTAAGGCAGAAGCTACAAATATAGGTAAATGAGAAATTAGAGATACTGCTTCATCATGCTCCTTTGGCGAAGCTTGGCAAATTTCACAATCCATTGAAGTTATTAGCTTGGAAATGGTTCTGACTGCATTAAAATCACTATTTTGCGTTGGGGTAATAATCCATTTTGAATTTTTGAAAAGACTTTCAAAACCTGAATCAACTCCTTTTCTTTCTGTTCCTGCCATTGGATGAGATCCAATAAACAGAGGATGTAAATTTTCCCATTTATTTACAATTGGTTCTTTTACAGAGCCTACATCAGTTAGTATTGCCTCCTTTGGTATTGATGCTACTAATCGTTGAGAGGGACTGATCAAATCTTTGATAGGCAATGCCAAAATTATTAGCTCACATTTTTTTAATAAGCTCAGATCACAGCTAACAAAATTTGCAAGTTTTTTATCTTTAGCTTTTTTTTCATTAAATTCATTATTTGCTATTCCATAAATTGTATGGTTTAGACTTTGGAGTTTTAATCCTAAAGAACCACCAATTAACCCTAATCCTATTATTCCAATTTTCATAGTTTGATTAATTCAAGACCCTTTTATATTGATACCAATTTTTTGTATATTAGGTTCATAAATTTTGTATGTATTTGAAATTAAATAAATTATAAATGCTGGAAATTTTAAGTCATCGATATTTAAAAAAATTTTTGAGAGATCAAAGTATTAGCTGGAAACATATATATTCTTTTGGGAGGATAATTTCTAAATGCATTGAAAATGATTCTACATATTTAATTAATTCAGAAATTTTCTCTAGCTATGATTGGTTACCTCCAATTTTGATTTCTCTATTTTTAAGGGAAGAGGATTCAACCTTTATTTTATCTAAAGAAAAAATTCAATTTATAAGCCAATTTCAGATTGATTCATTAAAAAATCTAGGCTTTAATTTTACTTTAAAAAATGATCAATTTATTTTTGCAAATCATCATGTCCGCTTGATAACAATTCAAGATTTACTTAATGATCCTAATTTTTTTAATCTTAGAAATCATAGAATAGTTTATTCTGGAATTGAGGATATAAAAGAGGATTTAAAAAATCACTTTAGGATTTCCTTAATTAAAAAGGATTGGACAAAAAACTTTAAAGAATTTGAATTAATCAATCAAAAATTTTTAAAAGTATATGATTCGTTGAAGAAAAAGTTTTTCTCGCGAAAGGTTTTGGGAAATAGTTATGTCAATTTAGATGAAAATGAAATTAGTTTCTTTTCAAACTTTTTTCATGAAAATTCTTTTTTCTCAGATAAATTTTTTAGCGTTAATAAAGCATTATCTCAAGGCTGGGCATGCTGGGTAAAATTAAATGATATAAATTTAGATTGGAATTTGTATTTGCAGCCAATAGATGAACTTTCTCAAATTAAGAAATTTTTTTTGAATAATAAATTTGTTTTCTTATCATCAATGCGAAAAGATAATTTTTTCCAAATGTATCTAAAAAAGCATAGTTTAGATATTGACTTGGTTATTAATTTTAAAAGTAATTTTGAAGAGAAAAAGATTAAATTATATATACCTCCTAAACAGTTTCTTCCTAATAATCCTCTTTTTACCAATTCAATCTTGGATACTTGCAAAAAGTTAATACTTTTTAGAAAGGGTTTAACTTTAGTTTTGTCTGATGATATTGATTTAAAAACAAACCTTGCTACAGAATTCGCTTCTACTTACGGGAAGAGGGTATTCCTAGAGACAATTCCCTTTGGTAAAAATGAAATTCTTTGCTCTAGTTTTGACTGGTGGATTAGGAATTCTTGTTTAATTCAAATTCCAGAACAAATTATCATTACTTTACTTCCGATTCCAAATATGTCCGAACCTATTAATGCAATTACAGTTTCTCATAAAAACAAGCTTTCTCAGGATTGGTTTAGAGAATCCTTTCTTCCCCAAGCTAGAATTAAACTTGAAAGATCTGTTTCTCCTTTAAGAAGAAATTCAGGTAAGTTAATAATTTTAGATGGAAGAGTAAATAAAAGAAACTGGGGAAGATTACTTTTGCAAAACATTCAACCCTCAAAAAAAATTAACTATATGTTACCTTTTGATTAGGTTATGATTTTGTAAATAACTAAAGAAATATGGGAGAAGCAAAAAGACGCAAAACACTTGGTTTACCTCCAAAAAAAAATAATACTAAAACTAAATTTGATGATTCTCCAAGATTATTTGAATGGCTCCCTTTTACAATCAATCAAAGAGATAACCTAATTAAATTAAGTATTAAGGCCAGTTGGTTTGGAATCGGAGGGTTAGTAATCTTATGGATTGTCGTGAGATTTATAGGCCCTGCTGCTGGGTGGTGGACTTTAGCTGATTCTTTATAAATCTAAGCTACTGTTTTTATATCATTAACAGCGATTGTATTAGCTGGATTACTATTTAGTGCTTTCATTGAATTAGAACTTACTTCAGTCCCTTCTGTTAATTTCTCCTTAACCATGGATTCTACTTTATTCCTGATTTCTAAGTTTTGATCAAGCCAAATAATTGTATTATCTCTTCCTTGGCCAATATTTTCTCCTTCATAACTATACCAAGCACCTCTCCTTATTATGATATTAGTTTCTTCTGCTAAATCTAATAAACATCCTGTTGTACTAATACCTTTTCCGAAGAGAATATCAAACTCTGCAATTCTAAATGGTGGTGCAACTTTGTTTTTTGCTACTTTCACTTTTGCTCTTATGCCATATTCCTCAGTACCTCTTTTAAGAGTTTGAATTCTTCTGATATCAAGTCTTACTGAGGCGTAAAATTTTAATGCATTACCTCCTGTGGTTGTTTCTGGATTGCCGTATGTAACGCCAATTTTTAGGCGTAATTGATTCAGGAATATTACCGTACATCCAGATTTACCAATATTTCCTGTTATTTTCCTCATTGCTTGACTCATTAGCCTTGCTTGGCTTCCAATTACGTGATCTCCCATTTCTCCTTCTATCTCGGCTCTTGGGGTTAGTGCTGCGACCGAGTCAACAACTACAAGATCTACTGCACTTGATCTTATAAGTTGGTCAACTATTTCAAGAGCCATTTCACCGGTATCTGGCTGTGAAACTAACAAATTTTCAACATCAACTCCTAGAGAGGCTGCATAAACTGGATCGAGTGCATGCTCAGCATCTACAAATGCAGCTACTCCTCCATTCTTTTGGACTTCCGCAATCGCGTGAAGCGTTAATGTAGTTTTTCCTGAACTTTCTGGTCCGTAAACTTCTACTACTCTCCCTTTTGGATAGCCTCCTCCTAATGCTAAATCTAAGGTGAGCGCTCCAGTAGATATCGTTTCTACTTTCATTCTTGAGGCGTCACCAAGTCTCATTATTGATCCTCGTCCAAAATTTCTTTCTATTTGACCTAAGACAAGACTTAATGCCTTGTCTTTTTCTTTTGATTCAGTTTTTTTCTTTTCTTCAAGGCTCATTGTTTGATTTATCGGTTAAAGTTCATGTAATTATTCTAAATTTGGAAATTTTTATTTAAACCAAACTTCATAAATACAAACTATAGTACATCTGTACTCTAACTGATTATTTTTAAATTGCAACTAATTCCTCAAGGTTACCTAACTTCACTAATTTGATTTCATTACTTAAAGTATACTTATCTGATATTTTCAAATATCCCCAATCAGCTAGGTAGCATGGAATGTGAGAAGTTTCTGAATTTTGTTTGATATCTATTAGAGTTTTTTTTCTATCTTCTATAAAGCCTAAAATTTCATAAGTTTGTGTAAGCATCTCAGCTATTTTGACTTTTGTTCCGGATTCATAACCAAAAATAAATTCTGGAAAAATATTTAATTGTTTAAGAATTTTTTCTGCAAATATTTTACCTTTAGTTGTTATCACTCCAGTTTTTATTTCTCTTTTCCTTAATTCTTTCATAAAGTTTATAACTTCAAAAAAAGGATTATGTAAATTTACCCACGACTTAAAATCTTTATCTATTTGGTACTTGCGAGACTGATCTAACATTTTTTGTAAATCTTCGGCAATCCAAGAATTTTCAATTATTATCCTCTGGCAATTTTGATGATAATTATTAATGAAATCATCTTTATTATCTTTTGTTAATGGGTTTTCAGCTTTTATAATTTCGTGAACAATTAAAATCATTTCCCAACCATACTTAACCCAAGGCCTAATTTCTTTGAAGGAATTTGGTACTCTTTTATAGTGTTTTTGATCAACGGAAATGAAGGGTGAATTTAAATATTTTTCACAGGCCAACAAGGAACTATGCCAATATTCTTGCATTCCATCAACTATTACTCCATCGAAATCAAATAGAAATATTTTTTGAGAAGACACCAATTGAATATTAGAACTGGGCCGCTAGGATTCGAACCTAGGAATGTCGAGACCAAAACCCGATGCCTTACCACTTGGCGACGGCCCATTAATTTTTATATTTTAATACATGAAAAGATTTTTTTCTATCCAAAAAATACAAAGTTTTTATAAACATGGCGCTAGTTTTGAAAAATAAAAATATTATTTGAATGAGCTCGATTTCCATGGCTCTAGAAATTTCTTAGCTTTGTTGATCGCTAAAGCCATTCTTTCAGGATACTCATAGAGTTTTTTGTTATTTTTGTGAGCAAATTCAATAAGGGGCTGCATAATTTTTCTTGCAGCACTTCCAAATGCTATTCCGTCTGGAAGATTGTTTGAATTTAAAAATTCATGAGTTTTTTCATTTGTTCCTCCTGCCAATTGAATTAATCCAGGTGGAAGATCTGAACCGATTTTTTCAAATAACTTAACAGCATCTCTACTTGTTGAAGGAGCAAGATCTCCAGACATTGGCCTTCCATCTAGCTGCCAGATAAGGGGAATATCAAGTTTTTTAAGAATTTCATATCTTTCCCAAAGAGCTTTCAAAAGATCTTCGGGCTCTTGTGATTTTTTGAAAGATTGATTTAATCCACAACTGATAGATATCTTGTCTAATGTCATTTTGGAACTTTTAATGATACTGACAACTTTTGCAAAAGAATCTAGGCGATTGATTGCTGTATGAATTTCTACTGCATTAGGCTTTATTTTCTGAAGTGTTGATCTTAAATCATCTTTTGACAAATTATATTCATATTCACTAATTAGATTTAGGGGACAGCTATTCAAACATCTTCCACATCCATAACATTTACTCTTTTTGATCCCAGAATTATCAATTGCAAAGGTGGGGCATACTTTTTCGCACGGTCTTGGACAATTAGGGGGACATTTCAATGGATCAAATTTTGCTTTACGAAAGTGGATATCATTTCCATCACTAATGCTTATCATTAATCCAGGGGAGTTATTAAAGACTTTTTTTGCCCACTCGATTCCTTTTTTTGCTGCGTGGACTATAGATTCTTCTGCGGCAACATCAATGAAGTCGACACCAGCAGCAGTATAAATTGCACATAAATCTTCTATGGCAACAATATCTTCATTACTGGCACCACAAATTAATTTAATCCATTTTTCTTTTTTATTATTAGTTGTAATCAAACAATTTAACTTTCAAATTCATCTAGAATATAGTTATTTAACGGCTTCCATTCAAGTTTTCTCGAACCCCCCATTTCAACAACTATCGTTAGTTTATTATCGTTAGTGCAAATCTCTATCAAGCTCTCTAATTCAGATTGAGACAGTACTTGTCCTTCTAATAACCAAAGTAATTTATTTTTATCATTTTCATTAAATAACTCAGAAGCTTGTGGGATAACTTGTTGAACTTCCCCGAGTGCTCCATTTCTACCTACGCTTTGATGACCAAGGTGCGGTGGTCTAACGCCATGCAATTTGAGCAAGAAGACTTCTGGATCTCCAAGCCCTCTTGCTGAGGTTATAAAAGTTTTAAAGCCCTTGGCCCTCATTCTTCTCAAAAGACGAGTTTCATAACCACCTTCAAGGGGTGCAAAGATTGCAAGACATTTGTTAGTTTTTAAATCGTTATGAAACTTTTTCCCTGTGAGAAGTAATGGCATAAAAATTTCCTTTATTTATATTTTATTTTATTTTATGGTACTTGATGATGTACAATTGTAACTCAGTGAATTTTTAAGCTCGCAAGCTAGCCGAGCCTATGAAAATTCCACATTTTTTAGCGTTTCGTTAAAAAACACAGGCGGGTTTATCCCAGGAGAAACTATCTAGATTTTCAGATAAGTCTCAACCTTATTAATTAATTGTTTTTTTATTAACTTCACCTTAATAACTAAAGGTTTTAGATAATTTAAAAATCATTACGAGCTAGCCTAATTTAGTCTTATGTCTGTAGGAATTTTAGGAAAGAAATTGGGCATGTCCCAACTTTTCGACGATAAAGGTAATTCGGTGCCAGTTACTCTTATTGAGGCTGGTCCTTGCCGCATCACTCAATTAAAAACAACCGCTTTGGATGGTTATACTGCCGTTCAAATAGGTTATGGCTTGTCCAAAGATAAGCATATAAGTAAACCTGAAAAGGGACATTTATTGAAATCAGGTGAAGAACTTTTAAAGCATTTGAAAGAATATAGAGTTGAAGAAACCTCAGCTTATGAAATCGGAAATCAAATAACTGTAAAGAACTTTGAGGTTGGTCAAAAAGTAGATATCAGTGGCAAATCTATGGGTAGAGGTTTTGCAGGTTACCAGAAAAGACATGGTTTTAGCAGAGGTCCTATGAGTCATGGTTCAAAAAATCATAGAGCACCTGGATCTACAGGTGCAGGAACAACTCCAGGCAGAATTTATCCTGGAAAAAGAATGGCAGGAAGATATGGAGGAAAACAGATTACTACAAAAGGTTTGTTAGTTCTAAAAATTGATGATCAGAAGAATTTGCTTGTAGTAAAGGGTTCTGTCCCAGGTAAGCCAGGCTCAATAATAAACATTAAGCCAAATAATGTTGTAGGCAAAAAAGGAGGTGAAAAATCATGACAACACTTGAAACTCTTAACTGGGATGGTAAAAAATCTGGCAAAGTTTCTCTTGATTTAGCAGTTGCTAAAGAAACTTCTTCGGCAGACTTAATACATAGAGCAGTCCTTAGGCAGCTAGCAAATAAAAGACAGGGGACAGCATCAACTTTGACAAGATCTGAAGTGCGTGGAGGCGGTAGAAAGCCATATAAACAGAAAGGTACAGGAAGGGCCCGTCAAGGATCAATAAGGACACCCTTAAGACCTGGTGGCGGAATTATTTTTGGACCGAAGCCACGTTCTTACAATCTTGATATGAATCGTAAGGAACGTAGGTTAGCTCTTAGAACCGCACTTATGTCTAGAGTATCTGATATGAAAGCCGTTGAAGATTTTGGATCTACTTTAAAGCAGCCTAAAACAAGTGATATCATTAATGGCCTTGCTCGGTTAGGTATACAAAAAACTGAAAAAGTTTTGGTTATTCTTGATAGCCCGTCCGATGTTATAAAAAAATCAATCAATAATATTGAAAAAGTAAAATTAATTGCCGCCGATCAATTAAATGTATTTGATATTCTCAATGCTAATAAATTGGTAATAGGGCAATCAGCGATAGATAAAATTCAGGAGGTTTATGCATCATGAGTAAATTATTCGATTCTCGTTTAGCCGATGTAATACGAAAGCCAGTAATTACTGAGAAAGCTACAAATGCGCTAGATCTTAACCAATATACTTTTGAAGTTGATCATAGAGCGGCAAAACCACAAATAAAGGCAGCTGTTGAAGCCTTATTCAGTGTTAAAGTCATAGGAGTTAACACTATGAATCCTCCCAGAAGAACAAGAAGAGTCGGGAAATTTTCCGGTAAACGTTCTCAGGTCAAGAAAGCAATTGTGCGTCTTGCTGAAGGAGACAAAATCCAACTATTTCCAGAATCCTAAGGAGTTTTAATCATGGCAATTCGTAAATTTAAACCTTATACACCTGGCACTAGGCAGAGAGTAGTTACTGACTTTAATGAAATAACAAGCGCAAAACCTGAAAGATCACTAGTAGTCTCAAAACATAGAGTTAAAGGCAGGAATAATCGCGGAGTTATCACTTGTCGTCATCGTGGAGGTGGTCACAAAAGGCAATATAGGTTGGTCGACTTTAGAAGAGATAAAAGAAATATCAATGCTAAAATTGCAGCTATACACTACGATCCTCATAGAAATGCAAGGCTGGCACTTTTATTCTACGAAGATGGAGAGAAAAGATATATTATCGCTCCAGCAGGAGTAAAAGTCGGACAAAATGTCATATCTGGAGAAAGTGTTCCAATTGAAGATGGAAATGCAATGCCACTTTCTGTTATGCCATTAGGATCTAGTGTTCATTGTGTTGAGTTATATGCAGGTAGGGGAGCTCAGATGGTTAGATCCGCCGGAGCTAGTGCTCAAGTTATGGCAAAAGAGGGAGATTATGTTGCTTTAAAACTCCCATCTACTGAGGTAAGACTTGTAAGAAAAGAATGCTACGCAACTCTTGGTGAAGTAGGTAATTCTGAAATAAGAAATACTAGTTTAGGTAAAGCGGGAAGAAGAAGATGGCTTGGAAGAAGGCCTCAAGTAAGAGGTAGTGTAATGAACCCATGTGATCATCCACATGGAGGAGGAGAGGGAAAAGCACCAGTTGGTAGAGCAGGCCCAGTTACTCCTTGGGGTAAACCAGCTCTTGGACTAAAGACACGTAAAAAGAACAAACCAAGTAATAAATTAGTTGTTCGAAGACGCCGTCGGGTTTCTAAGAGGAGTAGAGGAGGAAGAGACTCTTGATTACTTCATCTATTATTTCAATTTCTTTTACATAATCATGGGACGTTCACTAAAAAAAGGACCTTTTATAGCAGATAGCCTACTAAAGAAGGTAGAAAAACAAAATACTGACAATGACAAGTCTGTTATCAAAACTTGGTCAAGATCCTCTACGATTTTACCTTTAATGATCGGTCACACAATCGCTGTACATAATGGCAAGACTCACATCCCAGTATTTATTACTGAACAAATGATTGGCCATAAACTCGGTGAATTTGCTCCTACACGCACTTACCGAGGTCATATAAGAGATAAGAAAGGAGCAAAATCATGACAAAAACACCCGAAACAACAAAAACAGCAATTGCTCATGGGAATTATGTTCGCGGATCAGCCTCTAAAGTGAGAAGAGTTTTGGATCAGATAAGGGGTAGATCTTATAGAGATGCTTTGATTATGTTGGAATTTATGCCTTACAGATCTACAGACCCCATTACTAAAGTTCTGAGATCTGCGGTTGCCAATGCAGAACATAACCTTGGAATGGATCCATCTACTTTAGTGATTTCCTCTGCATGGGCTAATAGTGGTCCAGTAATGAAAAGGTATAGGCCCAGAGCTCAAGGTCGAGCTTTTTCAATTAAAAAACAGACTTGCCACATCAGTATTTCTGTTGAATCTGCTCCTATTCAAACTAATGCGGAGGTACAAAACTAATGGGACATAAAATTCATCCTTCTGGATTAAGATTAGGAATTACACAAGAGCATCGCTCTAAGTGGTTTGCTACTTCTAAAACATATCCAATTCTTCTCCAAGAAGATTTTAAAATTCGTACCTTCATACAAAAAAAATATGGAGCAGCTGGAATCAGTGATGTTTTAATAGCTAGAAAAGCTGACCAACTGGAACTTGAATTAAAAACAGCAAGACCAGGAGTTATAGTTGGAAGACAAGGAAGTGGTATTGAAGAATTAAGATCTGGCATTCAAAAAACTATAGGGGATAGAACAAGGCAAGTAAGAATAAACGTTGTTGAAGTTGAACGCGTAGATGCTGACGCTTTCCTACTAGCTGAATATATTGCGCAACAGCTTGAAAAAAGAGTCGCCTTTAGAAGAACTATAAGAATGGCCTTACAAAGGGCTCAAAGGGCTGGAGTCTTAGGTCTTAAAATTCAAGTAGGGGGAAGGTTAAATGGTGCTGAAATAGCTAGAACTGAATGGACTAGAGAAGGTAGAGTTCCATTACATACATTGAGAGCTGAAATTGACTATGCAACACGTGAAGCTAATACAACATACGGTGTTCTAGGCATTAAAGTTTGGGTTTTTAAAGGTGAAGTTCTCCCTAAAGAAGAACAAACTATCCCCGTGGGTGCGAGCCCTAAGAGGAAAGCTAGTAGAAGACCTCA
>CACGHD010000017.1 GCA_902572825.1 uncultured Prochlorococcus sp.
GCAATCGCGAGCAACGCAAGACCCTCAAGAGGACAAACCAGTAAATTAATAAAAAGAGGTCTAATAGTTGATTTATTAGGAATTTTATTTGGATTAATTGGATATCAAGCTCTTATGGGTGCCCTGTTTATACAAGCATCCTCTCAGACAACTGGACAATTGATAACGGCGACATCTGATATCCCAATTACTGGACTTGAAATATTATCAGTTCTCAGTAACACGCAAGTTATTGCTGGTCATTTTTTTGGACTTTGCTTTTCTTTATGGCTTTTAAGAAGGATTTACAAATGAATTTTTAATTTTAGGTAAGTCTTCTAAATTACCCCTCCAAAATAAATCTGGTTCCACAGGTGTAAGCGATATTTTATTATCTTGTATTTGAGATACATCACTTGGCCAATTCTTAGGACCATAACCTTTTGATTTAAGATCTAGAACTACCTCACCTGCCAACCAATAATAATCATCACCCCTAGGGTCTTCTCTTTTGGAAAATTGATTTTTATATTTTCTTACTGATAATCTTGTCCAGGATAATTCTTTTATTTTGCTTTTCTCGCAGGGAGGAATATTCAAATTTAATAAAAGTGAAGCTGGCCAACTATCTTTAATGGCTTGTTCAGCAATATTCATTGCAATTTCACCAGCAAATTCAAAATTCTTCCATTTAAAACTAGCCACACTTATTGCCATGGAGGGAACATTTTCTAAAGTACCCTCCATGGCTGCAGCGACTGTGCCGGAACAAAAAATATCTGTTCCTAAATTAGGACCGTGATTTATTCCAGATAAAACTAGATCAGGTTTATTATCCAAGAGCTCAGATAGTGCTAATTTGACGCAATCAGCAGGTGTGCCCGAACATCCCCAAGCTTCAATTCCTTCCTCAAATAATTCGTCAGCTCTCTCCACTCTTAATGGAGATTGTAAAGTAAGGCCATGACCAGTAGCTGATCTTTCTTGGTCAGGACATACAACTTTTACCCGATGTCCTCTTTTTTGCGCCGATTTTGCTAAAGCTCTTATGCCCGCTGCAAAAACACCATCATCATTGCTAATTAATATATTTAACGGTTTCATTTATCAATAAATTTTATTTATGGACAATATTTAAGTAAGATAAATTAATACTTATTTTTACTATATCAGTGAGTCAGATTGAATCATTAAGTCAAATTGAGGAAAAACTAAATAATCTTTCTCTAACGGCAAAAAATAATATAGATAATGCTAGTACTCATGAAGAACTGGATCAATTAAGAGTTTCCTTGCTTGGAAAAAAAGGTGATTTGTCAATTGTCTTAAAAACAATGGGTCAATTATCTGCTACTGAAAGACCAATAGTTGGTCAGAAAGCAAATTTAATAAAGATAAATTTGCAAGAATTAATTACTGAAAGAAAAAATCAATTAAATAGTGAATCCTTAGACAAAAAGATTAAAACAGAAAAAATTGACGTAACTATCCCTTCAATTGGAACACCTCCTGGAAATAAACATCCTTTAATTTCAACTCAAGATGAAATAATAGATATTTTCTGTGGTTTAGGATATTCAGTTGAAAGTGGCCCTGAAATAGAAACTGATTTTTATAATTTTGAGTCTCTCAATTTACCTAAAAATCATCCCGCAAGAGATATGCAGGACACTTTCTACTTAGATGAAAATCAACTTTTAAGGACCCATACTTCTCCTGTTCAAATAAGGTACTTAGAGAAAAATCCTCCTCCAGTAAGAATTATTGCCCCGGGGAGAGTATATAGGAGAGATGCTGTAGATGCTACTCATTCCCCTGTATTCAATCAGGTTGAGGTTTTATGTATCGATCAAGATGTTAATTTTAGTCATTTAAGAGGCACAGTCCTTACATTTTTAAAGACCTTTTTTGGAGATATTCCTGTTAGATTCAGAGCTAGTTATTTCCCATTTACTGAACCTTCAGCAGAAGTAGATGTTCAGTGGAAAGGTAAATGGCTAGAAGTAATGGGATGCGGAATGGTAGATCCGAAGGTCTTAGAAAAACTAGGAATAGATTCTGAAAAATGGACTGGATTCGCAGCTGGATTAGGAGTTGAAAGATTTTGTATGGTGAGACATCAGATTGACGACATTAGAAAATTTTATACAAATGATCTTAGATTCTTAGAACAGTTCTAATAAAATTAAATTTTAAATTAGGATTGTCAAGCAAATTAGTTTAAGATAGTTATAGGTTTAGTTTTTTGATTGGTACGTAAAGCAGGGCTAATCGTTAATGATGGGAAAGAACTTGCTGTTCAAACTGCAAGTTCTGTTGAGAATAAATTGGAGAAATCCAATTATCAAGTTGTAAGGGTCAGTAGCTATGGAGGAATGGTGGGATTCGCCAATCCTGATCAACACGTCCGCCCTTTGGGATATGCGAACTGTGTTCCCGAGGGATTTGACTCATCAATGGAATTTGCAATTGTTCTTGGCGGAGATGGAACCGTGCTTTCTGCCGCAAGGCAAACAGCACCTGCTAATATTCCAATCCTTACAATAAATACTGGTCATTTAGGTTTTCTTGCGGAAGCTTATTTATCAAATCTTGATGAAGCAATAGATAAAATCATTGATGGCAATTGGGATATTGAAGAAAGAACTTGCTTCGTTATTAGTGTGATGAGGAATGATCAGAGGAGATGGGAGTCTCTCTGTCTTAATGAGATGGCTCTTCATAGAGAACCTCTGACAAGTATGTGTCATTTTGAGATTTCTATAGGGCGACATGCTCCTGTGGATATTTCAGCTGATGGAGTTATTTTATCTACTCCAACTGGTTCTACGGCATATTCTTTGAGTGCTGGAGGGCCAGTTATTACACCTGATTGCCCAGTCGTACAATTAACTCCAATTGCTCCACATTCATTGGCATCTAGGGCATTGGTTTTTAATGATTCAGAACCTGTAACTGTTTTCCCCGCTACACCTGAGAGATTAGTGATGGTTGTTGATGGAAATGCAGGTTGCTATGTTTGGCCTGAAGATAGAGTTTTAATAAGAAAAAGTAAACACTCAGTTAAGTTTATTAGACTTGAAGATCATGAATTTTTCCAGGTTTTAAGAAATAAATTAGGTTGGGGATTACCTCATGTTGCTAAACCTAATAAATAGTGGTTATTAAGTTTATTTTTTCCCTTTTAATAAAAAAACAGGATTATTTGGTTCTAATCTTATTCCCTCTGCGATACTTAAGCTTTTGTAAGTCTGAATCAAATTTAAATTTGTTTTAAAGTTTTTATCTTCTAATTCCTCTTTCAATTCTCTTATGGTTTGAATATCTATTATTGGGATAACAATAATATCTCCAATATGCATATCTTTAGCAAATCTATTAATAGTTATAAGCTTAGTTTTTTTATCGCATCCTCCAATTACTAATCTATTGGGTTTTTCAAAAGAACTCAAATTTCTTGTATTTAAGGTATCAATAATATCTTCTTCAAAAATAAGTCGCGGTTTAACCCCTAATTTTTTTGAGTTCTCTAAAATTAACGACTTTGACCCAATTCTTTTATCGATACAAAATAAATCTAAATTAGGTCTTAGTTTTAATGCTTCTAAACCAATTGAGCCACAACCTGCTCCAATATCCCAAATAACACCTTCTTTGGGGAGCTCCAGATCAGCTAAGATTTGGATGCGAACCTCCCTTTTAGTTAATAAATTTGGCCTATCTTCGAAAGTTTTATAAATAATGTCACTAATGCCGAAAAGTGGAATATTTTTATTCGAATGATTTTTCTTTGATTTTGTAAGAATAACAATGTTTAAACTTGATATGTCAGATGGTAATTTTTCTTTGGGATTTAATTTTCTAATATTTTCATTCTCAAAGCCCAATTCCTCACACAGCCAAAATTCATAAAAGTCAATCAAATTTAATTCTGATAAGTTTTTTTTGATAATTTCTAAACTTTCGTTTTTTGAATCTGTGATAATAGCCAAATTATGAGGCTTAGTTTTTAGAACCTCGACTAACTTTGTTGAATCTCTTCCATGAATACTTACATTGATAGTTTCTTGCCAAGGGATCTTTAACTTACTAAATGCCAATTGAATACATGTGTTTGAAGGATAGAAAATCAACTCATCTTTTGAAAAACTTTCTAGAAGAATTCTCCCAATTCCATACCAAAGAGGATCTCCTCTTGAAATTAAAATAACATCAGCTTTTTGGGATCTAAGCCAGTTAATAAGTTCGTTATTACTTTTGCTTGAAAAAAATGATTTCTTTTTTAATAAATTATCTTCGCTCCATAATTTAATTTCTTCAAAATATGAATTTGGAACTGCAATATTTTCTGTTTCTAAAAATAAATTTTTTAATTTAAAAGATAGATCCTCAAATTTAAAAGAATTAATCCCAATTACATGAATTCTTCTATTTACTTCAGTCATAAATATTTAATTAAATGGATTTAAATTGATTGAATGTTTTATTAAATTATCTTATTATTATTCGAGTTATCATAGTTAATTAATTGTCTGAAAGAAGAAAGAGATTACATGATTTATTAATAACTCTAATTAAAAAAGATAGTGAATTTGAGTTTATTGAAGAAGACTCAAGCGATTTAACCTCTAGCTATTCTGAAAAAGACACTTTAAATTTATCTCGAGTTATAGAAAAAAATCGTAAAATAATCAAAAGATATCAAGCTATTGTAAGAACAGCTGTAACTTTAGATGCCCTGATGGATTCTGAAAATGAAGAAAATTACAAAATCAAATAAAAATATTTTTTTAAAAGGAATATTACCTTTACTTTTACTACTGTCCTTTATTTTTAACCCATTAAAAGTATCGGCAGAAGTTGCAGAAACAGAAATAAATGGGGAATTAATCAACGCTAGCAGTGAGTTTTTAAGAGACTTGGACTTTGAAACTTGGCAATTAGTAGCTTATAAATCCCCTCTTCTTGAAGATAAATTGATCTTGAGAGTAATAGGATATCCTGGAAATCTAAGGATTGATCATCCCACTGACTTGAGGGTTGAATCAGGGAGAAAACAGTGGCTTCTAGATGATAAAACATTACTTAATGTGGAATTAGCAAATGATGGAAGACAAGCTGCAGCAGAATTCGATCTTGATGAATTGATTAAAAATTTAGATAAAAATAGACCATTAAGATTAACTTTGTCAGGAGTTTTTTCTGAGTTACCTGTTCCTCCCTTCGTGGTTAAAGAGTGGAGATCAATAAACTGAATTTGATTTTTGGAGATGTCTGAAAAAAATGTAAGCCATACAAAATGGATGAAGAGAGCAATTTTTTTGGCTTCTCTAGGCAAAAATACAACAAGTCCTAATCCTAGGGTAGGAGCGGTGATACTTGATAAGAATGGAAGCCTTATTTCAGAAGGATTTCATTTCAAGGCAGGGATGCCTCATGCAGAGGCAATGGCTTTTAATAATTTAAGAAAGGATGCTAAAGGTGGAACAATGTATGTGAATCTTGAACCTTGTTGCCATCAGGGTAAAACACCTCCATGTGTAGATAAGGTGATATCCTCCGGGTTGAAAAAGGTTTATATATCTATTAAAGATCCCGACAAAAGAGTCTCTGGTAAAGGTATTAAGCTTCTAAAAGAAGCTGGAATACAAGTTCACTTAGGATTATGTAAAAAAGAATCCTTAGATCTCAATAAGGCTTTCATTCATAGGAATACTACTAAAAAGGCATTTGGTGTTCTTAAATGGGCAATGAGTATAGATGGAAGAATAGCTTTAAAAAATGGAAAAAGTAAATGGATTACTAATGATAAATCAAGGTCATTAGTTCATTCTTTTAGAGCAGAATTTGATGCAATAATCATTGGGGGAAATACATTAAGAAGAGACAACCCACTTTTGACTACTAGAGGTTTAAAAAAGAGTGAGCCTTTGCGAGTTGTTTTCACAAAAAGTTTAGATCTTCCTTCAAAATCTAATCTTTGGGATTGTAGTAAGGCCAAAACTTTAGTTATTTATGATGCCTCTACAGCAGATGAAAGTTACCTCTCAAGGATTCCGAAATGCGTGGAGGTTGAAAAGGTATTATCAGATAATCCAGAGTTAATTTCAAAAATACTTGCAAAAAAAGGATGTAATAAAGTTCTTTGGGAATGTGGCCCTGGATTGGCTACTGCTGCTATTCAATCTAATTGTATTCAGGAACTTATTACTTTTATTGCCCCAAAAATTTTAGGTGGAGGAAACAGTATGAATCCTCTAAGTGATTTCGAATTTAGAGAAATGCGCGAAATTATTAAATTAAGTGATCCTCAGTTTAGTTTGATTGGAAATGATATATGTGTTAAAAGTTCATTCAAAAATTAATTTTTATGCTGATTTTTATGGGTCAAAGTACCGTACGGTTCTTACCCAAAAAAAATAATACAGATACGGAAACTCTTCGTTTAGTTTATAATAAGTTCAAAATTGATCATAACTATGCCAATAAGACAAGACGATAATCAACCTAATAGAAGATTTGGAATTGTAAATATCATTTTGATAGGAGTTGGCGCATTACTCCTATTTAGCAGCCTTTTTCCTAATCAAAATATGCAAATCCCTAGGGTTCCTTATTCTTTATTTATAGATCAGGTTAATGATGGTGAAGTTAAGCGTGCATATATCACTCAAGAACAGATTAGATATGAGTTAAATGGAGCTGAAGAAGGTGCCCCTTCTGTTTTAGCAACAACCCCAATTTTTGATATGGACCTCCCACAAAGGTTAGAAAGTAAAGGGGTGGAATTCGCTGCAGCACCTCCCAAAAAACCTAATTTTTTCTCAACCATATTGAGTTGGGTTGTTCCTCCTCTTATTTTTATCCTTGTTTTACAATTCTTCGCTAGAAGAAGTATGGGTGGCGGAGGTGCTCAGGGAGCCCTTAGTTTTACCAAAAGTAAGGCAAAAGTTTACGTTCCCGATGATGAATCAAAAGTAACATTTGCTGATGTGGCTGGTGTTGATGAAGCTAAGGACGAATTAACAGAAATTGTTGATTTTCTAAAAAAACCTGAGAGATATACAGATATCGGTGCGCGAATACCAAAAGGGGTGCTTCTTGTGGGACCTCCAGGAACAGGTAAAACTCTTCTTTCAAAAGCTGTTGCGGGAGAAGCAGAAGTCCCCTTCTTTATAATTTCAGGTTCTGAATTTGTTGAGCTTTTTGTTGGGGCTGGTGCCGCAAGAGTAAGAGATCTATTTGAACAGGCGAAGAAAAAAGCTCCATGTATTATTTTTATTGATGAATTGGATGCTATTGGTAAAAGTCGATCTGGATCTATGGGTGTAGTTGGGGGAAATGATGAAAGAGAACAAACCTTAAATCAGCTTCTTACTGAAATGGATGGATTTGCCTCTGCTGATAAGCCAGTTATAGTACTTGCTGCAACTAACCAACCAGAAGTTCTTGATGCAGCTTTATTGAGACCTGGTAGGTTTGATAGACAAGTTTTAGTTGATAGGCCAGATTTATCTGGTAGAAAAACTATATTGGAAATATATACCAAGAAGGTTAAACTAGCTGATTCAATTGACTTGGACTCTATTGCTCAAGCTACTAGCGGGTTCGCTGGAGCCGATTTAGCTAATATGGTAAATGAGGCTGCTTTACTTGCAGCTAGAGCTAAAAGGAAAAGTGTAGAACAACAAGATTTAAGTGAAGCTATAGAAAGAGTTGTGGCTGGATTGGAAAAGAAAAGTCGTGTTTTGCAAGATGATGAAAAGAAAGTTGTTGCTTATCACGAAGTTGGTCATGCAATAGTTGGCCATCTTATGCCAGGAGGTTCAAAAGTTGCCAAGATTTCAATTGTACCCAGAGGTATGAGTGCGCTTGGTTATACTCTTCAATTGCCAACAGAAGAAAGATTTTTGAATTCTAAAGAGGAATTAAAAGGACAAATAGCTACGCTTCTTGGAGGAAGATCAGCAGAAGAGGTTGTCTTTGGAAAAATCACAACGGGAGCTTCAAATGACTTACAAAGAGCAACCGATATAGCAGAACAAATGGTCGGTACATTCGGAATGAGTGATATTCTTGGTCCCCTCGCTTATGACAAACAAGGTGGAGGTCAGTTCTTAGGAAATGGTAATAACCCAAGAAGATCTGTGAGTGATGCTACTGCTCAAGCAATAGACAAAGAGGTTAGAGATTTAGTTGATGATGCACACGAAACTGCACTTAATATTTTGAGGAATAATTTACCTCTTCTTGAATCCATTTCTCAAAAAATTCTCCAAGAAGAAGTTATAGAAGGTGAAGATCTTAAAACCCTCTTGGCAGAGAGTAAAATGCCAGCATAGTAGAATTTAGGTTTTCGTATCTAGTTAGATGTTAAACCCGATCAAGCTTTCAAGGAAAAATTTTTTATCAAGCTTGGATACCTCATGTGAAGAATTTCTTCATATTTTAGAACTAGCAAAAAACTTCAAAAATAAAAATCTAAATATAAAACTCAAAGAAAAAGTTTTAGGGTTAATTTTTGATAAGTCATCAACTCGTACCAGAGTTAGTTTCCAGGTGGCAATGTCAAGAATTGGCGGTACCACAGTTGACTTAAATCCTACTACTTCACAAATTGGTAGGGGAGAGCCAATTAGAGATACAGCAAGAGTGCTAAGTAGATACTGCGATGTTCTTGCGATAAGAACATTTAAACAAACTGATTTGGAAGAGTATGCAGAATGGTCCTCCAAACCAGTAATTAACGCCCTCACAGATTTAGAACATCCTTGTCAGGCTTTAGCAGATTTTATGACAATTAAAGAGGAATTTCTTGATTTTAAAAATGTGATTTTGACATTTATTGGAGACGGTAATAACGTCGCAAATTCTCTTATTTTATGTGGCGCGTTATTAGGAGTAGAAGTTAGGATTGCATGTCCTAAAGGTTATGAACCGAATGATTTGGTAATAAAAAGAGCTAAAAAAATATATAAGGATAAAAATTTATTAAAAATCTCTAATGACCCAATTACTGCGGTAAAAGGTGCAAATGTCTTATATACCGATGTTTGGGCATCTATGGGTGAGGAAAGTCAAAAAGAACAAAAAGATAAAGATTTTCTTGGATTTACAATCGATCAGAATTTAGTTAGCAATGCTGATAAAGATGCAATTATTCTTCATTGCCTTCCAGCTTATAGATCTAAGGAGATAACCAACGATGTAATTGAAAGCGAAAAAAGTAGAATTTTTGAACAAGCAGAGAATAGAATGCATGTTCAACAAGCTCTTTTAGCTTGTCTTCTATCCTGAAATTTAAAAAACTTGCAATTATTCCTTTAAATAGGTACAAATGTATTAGTACTTATTTTTGTTTTATGGAAGCATCTAATAATAATCTTACGAATGCTCAAAATGAATTGTATGAATGGATAAAGAACTATTTGAAAGATTTTCAGCATAGCCCTTCAATTAGGCAAATGATGCAAGCCATGGGATTGAAGTCCCCAGCGCCTATTCAAAGTCGCTTAAAGCACCTACAAGAAAAAGGATATATTTCTTGGCAAGAAGGGAAAGCAAGAACAATGCAATTAGTTGATGAAATTATAGAAGGAGTTCCAATTATGGGTTCGGTGGCAGCTGGAGGTTTAATTGAAACTTATTCTGACCTTCAGGAAAATTTTGATATTTCAGATGTGCTAAAAAAGAAGGATATTTTTGCTCTTTCTGTTAATGGAGATTCAATGATAGATGCTTGTATTGCAGATGGGGATATGGTTTTAATGGAACCAATTAAAGATTCAAACTCTATTAGAAACGGAACAATTGTTAGTGCAATGGTCCCAGGTCTTGGGACAACTTTAAAATATTTTATTAAGAAAGAAGGAAAAATTTTTTTAGAAGCAGCAAATCCATCTTACGAACCAATTGAATTAAGTTTGGATGAAGTAGTTTTTCAAGGAAAACTATTGGCTGTTTGGAGAAAAGTATAAATCTAAT
The DNA here is from genome assembly GCA_902572825.1 of uncultured Prochlorococcus sp. Lineage (GTDB taxonomy): Bacteria > Cyanobacteriota > Cyanobacteriia > PCC-6307 > Cyanobiaceae > Prochlorococcus_A. The sequence goes on from CACGHD010000017.1 coordinate 9,964, forward strand.
TCATTATTTTTTAATTGAGATATTGTTTCTTTTATACCATTATCTAAATCTATTTTTGCTTCCCATCCAAGTTTTTTAATTCGATTAATATCTAATAATTTTTTTGGAGTCCCGTCTGGTTTAGACATGTCCCAGATGATTTCTCCTTTAAAATCTGTTATTGCAGCAATTTTTTCAGCTAAACTATTAATTGTGATATCTTTGCCAGTCCCAACATTAAGGTGCATTAAGCTCTGGCCATCCATATCCAATGGAGCGTTATTAATATCGGGAAACCAATTTTCAAGGCAAAAAATAACTGCCTCAGCCAAATCATCAACATGCATAAATTCTCTTGAAACAGTACCTGAACCCCAGCAGGTAACTGAAGGCATATTTTTAAGCTTAGCGATTAAAAATTTTCTTATTAGTGATGCTATTACATGACTATTTTGAGGATGATAATTATCATTTGGACCATATAAATTTGTTGGCATTAGAGAAATAGCATCAAATTTATATTGAACTCTTAAAGATTCGCACAATTTCATACCTGCAATTTTTGCAACTGCATACCATTGATTAGTAATTTCTAGATCTCCTGTGAGTAAATACTCCTCTTTAATCGGCTGACTTGAATATTTAGGATATATACAACTGCTGCCTAAAAAAACTAATCTCCTAACATTAGATAACCAGGAAGATTCAATGATATTAGTTTGTATTTTTAAATTCTCTAAAATAAAGCTTGCTGGATATTTATTATTGGCATATATGCCCCCAACTTTAGCAGCCGCTAGAATAACAATGTCAGGCTTATTTTTTATAAACCAATTACTAACAGAATTTGAATCCAACAAATCCAACTCTTCCCGATTTGGTATTAAAAGATTTTTTTCAAAACCTTTATTTTCTAAATGTCTTTTAATGGCGCTTCCAACCATTCCAGAGGCTCCAGCTATAAATATCTTTTCGTAATTCTTAAGTTTCCTTTTCATTATTTAATTTGTTGGTGGAGACTCAATCTTTTTTGCAACTTTAAATCCCTTTTTTAAAAGGTCCAGTTCTTTCAAAGCATTTTTACTATCCTCCTCAATCATTTCCTCAATTAATTCTTCAAGCGTAATTTTAGGAGTCCATCCAAGCTTTAAACGTGCTTTAGTAGCATCACCTACTAATTGGTCTACTTCGGCGGGGCGAAAATATTTAGGATCAATTCTGATCACAATTTCATTTGTGTCAGATCTTTTGCCAATTTCGTTCACTCCTTTACCTTCCCAAATTATTCCTTCCTCGTTTGGAGTCTTATTCCACTTTAATTTTTTTGCGCAAATCTCTATAAATTTTCTTACAGTTTCCATTCTTCCGGTAGCGATAACATAGTCCTCAGGAATTTCTTGTTGCAACATCAACCATTGCATCCTCACATAATCTTTTGCATGCCCCCAATCTCTTTTTGCATCAAGGTTTCCTAAAAATATACAAGAATCTAACCCAATATTAATTCTTGATAATCCCCTAGAAATTTTTCTAGTTACAAAAGTTTCACCTCTTCTTGGACTTTCATGATTAAACAAAATTCCATTACAAGCATATATCCCATATGATTCTCTATAGTTAACAGTTATCCAATATCCATATAGTTTTGCTACACCATAAGGACTTCTTGGGTAAAAAGGGGTTGTCTCCTTTTGAGGTATTTCTTGAATTTTTCCATATAATTCACTTGTACTTGCCTGGTAAAATTTTGTTTTCTTTTTTAAATCTAGAATTCTAATAGCTTCTAAAATTCTAAGTGTTCCAATAGCATCACAATTAGCAGTATATTCAGGTGTCTCGAAACTAACTGCAACGTGACTTTGTGCCCCTAAATTATAAATTTCATCAGGCTGCACCTTCTGAAGAATCCTTAGTAAATTTGTGCTGTCGGTTAAATCACCATAATGTAAGAAAAAACTTACCTCCTTTTCATGAGGATCTTCATAAAGGTGGTCGATCCTTTCGGTATTGAAACTGCTTGATCTCCTCTTAATTCCATGGACTTCGTAACCTTTTTTTAATAGAAATTCGGCAAGATAGCTACCGTCCTGTCCAGTAATTCCAGTAATAATAGCTTTTTTTTTCATTGCAATTAAAAAAATTTTTTGAGGGGTTGGTCTTTTCTAATTTAAGAATTTTTTGATTAAATTTTTTAGCATAAATTAGTTTAATTAGACCTACCATAGATATCGTCAAATCTAACAATATCATCTTCTCCTAAATAATTGCCCGATTGAACTTCAATTAATTTTAAGGAGGTTTTATTAGGATTAGAAAGTCTATGTTTAGCTCCAATTGGAATATAGGTACTTTGATTCTGAGTAAGAATAGTACTTGATTCTTCAATCTCAACCATTGCAGAACCTTCTAATATGATCCAATGCTCAGATCTATATTTATGTAATTGGAGAGATAAAGAAGAAAGAGGATTGACAACTATTTTTTTGATTTGCCAATTTCTACCATTTTCGATTGATATGAAATAACCCCAAGGTCGAAAAGTTTTATGATGAAATTTTGCTTCTTTTCTATCATCATCTTTTAACTTTTCTACAATTTTTTTTATATTTTGAGCCTCTTTTTGCGAAGCCACGAGCATAGCATCATTCGTCGATACTATAATTAGATTTTTAATACCTAAAGTTACTAGAAGATTTTTCTCGCTACGCAGATAGCAGTTTTCTGTATCTTTATCAAATATATTTCCAATAATTACATTACCATCAGAATTTTTATTTTCAGTATCCCAAAGTGCGTCCCAACTGCCTACATCACTCCATCCTGCATCAAAAGGAATTACCTTACCTTTTTTGGTCTTTTCCATAATCGCATAATCTATTGAGATATTTGAACATTTCTCAAATGATTTTCTATCAAGTCTTTGAAAGTCATAATCAATTTGTGACTTAGAAAGTGTCTCTTTACAGATGTTAAGTAATTTTGGAGAATATTTTTCAAATTCTTCTATTATTGAACTCGCTCTAAATACAAAAACTCCACTATTCCATAAAATATTTTGGCTTTTGATTAGCTCTTTTGCTTTATGTAAATCCGGTTTTTCAATATATTCTAAAATAGGAATCGCATTGTTTTTAGCCTTGCAATAATTTTTTTGAGCCTTTATATATCCATATCCAGTTGATGGATATGTTGGGATGGTTCCTAAGGTTATTAAATTACTTTTTGAAGCTTCATTAACTCCCACTTTTACTGAAGTTCTAAATGCCTCAGGATTTTTTATTTCATGATCTGAAGATAAGATTAATAATATTGGATCAATATTTGTTTCCATTGCTTTTAGAGCTGCAATAGCAATTGCAGGAGCAGTGTTTCTTCCAAAAGGTTCGAGAATTATTGATTTTGGTTTGATCATTATTTCTCGCATTTGTTCGGCAACTATAAATCTATGATTTTCATTACTTACTATTATTGGTTCTTCAAGATTTTTTAAACCCTTAAGCCTTAATTGAGTTCTTTGAAGAAATGTAAAATTACTAGAGGAATTTAAGGCTATATATTGCTTTGGGTAGGATTCTCTTGATAATGGCCACAACCTAGTTCCAGTACCTCCAGATAGTATTACAGGCTGAATTATTAAATCTCTCAACAAATTTCTAACTATTTTTTTTATATTAGTAGCTTTAAGTTAATTATCAAATTTTTGTTTCTTAATAGTTAGGTTGATAACAATTTATCAAAAATAAAATTTATCAAACATTTTTTTCAAAATATATAGAGAAAAAATTAATTGTGAATTGTTAAATTTATGCTCATAAAAATTTTTAATTAATAAGTCAACTTCATTTTTATTAATAAAATTATTGAACAGTGTATTATTTTTTTTAAATACTTCTAAAACTAATTTTTTATCATTTTTCAAAATTGATTGTAAAGGCAGGGAAAATCCAGTTTTAGATCTTTTTGTTATGAAGTCAGGTAGTAATCTTTTTGATAATTTTTTAAGAATATATTTTGTATTTAAAAATCTACATTTAAAGTTAGTTGGAAGAGATTGCGCGTACTTAATTAATTCAGTTGATAGGTAGGGTACTCTTATTTCAATAGAAGAATACATACCTAATCTGTCAGAGTACCTTAAGTTTAGAGATTGGAGATCATATTTTAAATCAAATAATTCAATAATATTATGATTAATTGTTTTTAAAGAATTATTTTTGACTTCATCTGTAAAAGTTGAATCAACAGGATTAACTAATAATTTATTAAGTGATTTTTTATCAACCCAAGTGTATAAATTTACTAGAATTTCTGTGGGGCTGTTACCGCAAAGTTTTAAAAGTTTTATAAATTTTCTGAATTTAGAATATAAAGATGGGATTTTAATTAACGATAATAACTTTTCTAAAATCGAAGTATTAATTTTAGGTATTTTTTTAAGGAATTTATATACACTTACTATTTTATGTCTTCTATATCCAAAAAATAATTCATCTGCCCCCTGACCTGCCAACATAACTTTGCAACCTTTTTTTTTAGCTAAGTTGCTCAAATGAAATGTCGCTAGGGCTGCAGGATCAGATATCCCCTCTATCACAAGATAATTTAAAATCTTATCGTAATTATATAAACTTAAAGGTGGGGTTATTTCTAGATGATCTAACTCGGAAATTTTACTAACAAGTTTACTAGCTAGATTCTCGGATTCTTGAGAATCAGTTCCCATTGCTATTGATGGATAGGTCAGAGTTATTGCGAGGAGAAGCTCATATCTCATCTCTACTAGTATTGAGAGAAGTAATGATGAATCTATTCCTGAACTTAAAAAAAGACCCACTTTAGAATCTGCTATTAATTGATCATGAACACTTTTTCCCATTAATTTATGCAAAGTATCTAATGATTTCTCAAAAGTTTCATTTTTTTTGTAAGTTTTAGATTTTATAGAAGACTCAATTTTTTCAATAGATTTAAATTCTCCTAAATTACTTATGTGAAATAAAAACCCTGGTTTAAAATATTTTATTTCGTCAAAAAGAGTATTAGGTTCTGGGACAAAAGTTAAAGATAAGAGATCTATTATTGACTTATTAGATGGAAGTGGATGTTCAAGTATTTCAAAGAGGGTATTAACATCTGAAGATATCAAAATACCTTTGTCAACAATTGAATACAGGAGAGGCTTTATACCAAGATTATCTCTAGCAACGTAAAAATCGCCATTAACTTTATTATACATAACAAAAGCATAAATACCATCGATTTTTTCTAAAAATTTTTTGCCTTCTAATGAAAATCCCTCTAAAAGAATTTCAGTATCACAATTGCTAATTGGAGTAAAAGAGTATTTTTTTTTTAAATATGATTTTAGATATTTTGAGTTATAAATTTCTCCATTATAAATAATTACATTATTAGATAAATTCGAAAACATTGGTTGTTTTCCAGCCTCAGATTCATCTTGAATAGCTAATCTCGTATGCAATAATGTAAGACCATTTTTAAACCTCTCATAATTACAGTCATCAGGACCTCTATTAGCAAGACTTTGTTTGGCAATATTTATTTTTTCTGAAGAACTAAATATTTCACTAGAACTGACAAATATTCCGCACATTATTGAGAATTTATTTTTCTTAAAAATAGCATTTAATTAAAGTAAAAAAAAATAAATTAATTTGAAAAAAATACATATTGAAAAGTATATTAGACAAAAATATATACACTAAATATATATAAGTAATTCTGAAATATATGAAATTTTTAGAGAAAGATTATATTAATAAAACTGTTCTAATAACTGGTCATACAGGTTTTAAAGGTTCTTGGTTATCTTTATGGTTAAAAAAATTAGGAGCAAAAGTAATAGGTATTTCAAAAGAAATTGTGCATACTAAAGGTTTGTATACAACTTTATCGAGACAAAATATTTTTAGTAAAGAATATTTTTTAGACGTTATTGATAGAAATAAAATTGAGGATACCCTTATTAAAATTAATCCAGACTATATATTTCATTTAGCTGCACAATCTATTGTATCTAAATCTTATGATGAACCTTCTTTGACTTTTTATACTAATGCAATAGGAACAATGAATATTTTGGATTCTATAAAAAGTATTGAAAAGAAAATTAATTTAATAATGATTACAAGCGACAAATGTTATGAAAATGTTGAAACTTTTTATGGTTATAAGGAGATTGATCAATTAGGGGGAAAGGATCCTTATAGTGCGTCAAAAGCTTGTGCGGAGATAATCTCAAATTGCTACGCAAGGAGTATCTACAATAAAATTGATAATATTAGTATTGCTACTGCTAGAGCTGGTAATGTAATAGGGGGAGGAGATTGGTCAAAAGATAGACTCATACCCGATGCCGTTAATGCATGGCAAAAGCAAACAATTTTAAAAATAAGAAATCCAAAATCAACTAGACCATGGCAGCATGTATTAGAACCTCTTAGGGGCTATCTATTACTGGGCGCTTTCATTAATAATAATGAAATTACAAAGGAAAAATTGTCAAGTATTTCATTTAATTTTGGACCACGAACTGATGATGTTATTGAAGTTCAAGAAGTTATTAAATTATTTTCAAAATTTTTTGATAATTCAAGATATGAATTCAGTCAAATTATTGAAAATAAAGAAGCTTCGTTATTGAATTTATCATTTGATAAATCTTCAAGTATTTTAGGATGGTATCCAAAATTAACTGCTCAAAAGGCCTTGAAATATGCTGCTGAATGGTATCTAGCCCAATTTAATGGTGAAGATATATTAGATCTTTCAATTCAACAAATTAATGAATATTCTGAGCTATGAAAAAAATTTATTTAGAAGAATATAGGAGAATACAAAATCCTAAAGGAAATATTTATAAATTTATGGAAACTTGTAAGTTTCCTAAGCATTTGAAAGGTGAGATTTATATGAGTCAAATAAAATTTAATGAAATTAAAGCATGGAGGAGGCATAAATTATATGAAGCTATATTTATTGTGGTTTCTGGCATCGTTCAATTAAAATGTATGAATAAAGATAAAAATCTTATATTTAAAGAAGAATTATCATTAGATTCACGTAATCTAGTGAGATTAGACCCTTATATTTGGTATGGATTCAAAGGTCTTTCCAAATCAGAAAATTCCATATTAGTTTTAATTAATGGCTCACATGATGAAACTGAAATTGAAAGATTGAATAATGAGGATTTTGAAGAAAAATGACTAAAGTAATTATCTTGGCAGGAGGATATGGTACTCGCCTATCAGAATATACTTCGAATATCCCAAAACCCATGGTGCCTATTGGAGGCATTCCTATGATCGAGCATATAATGAACCATTATAGCTTTTACGGATTTACTGAATTTATAATATGTTTAGGTTATAAACAGCATATTATCAAAGATTATTTTGTAAATTATAATTATTCAAATAATGATATACATATTGATTTGGATTCTAATAAGATCCAAATTTTTGATAAAAAAAGAAAAGATTGGAAAATAAGTCTTATAGATACTGGTTTAGATACAAAGACAGGAGGTAGATTAAAAAGAGTTAAACATTTGTTGGGTAAAGATACATTCTTAATGACTTATGGAGATGGACTTTCTAATATCAATCTTTTAAAAAAAATTGATTTCCATAAAATCCATAATAAATCTCTCACAATTAGCGCTGTGCGTCCTCAAGCTAGATTTGGAGAATTACAGATTAGTGATGGTTTAATAAAAAGTTTTAAAGAAAAACCTCAGTTAAAACAAGGAAGAATCAATGGAGGTTTTTTTGTCGTTGAACCTAGATTTATAAACTACATAGATGGAGATCAGGATATGTTGGAGACTAAACCTATGCAAAGAGCTATAAAAAATAATGATCTAGCTGCTTATGAAACTGATGCTTTTTGGAGATGTGTTGATTCAAAAAGGGATCTTGAATATGTACAAAATCTTTGGGAAACAGGAAAAGCAAAATGGGTTATCTAATATTCGGTGCTTCTGGATTTTTGGGAAGTGCAATTTTAGATTGGCTTGAAAATAAACAAGAAAAAATCACTGTTTCTTCTAATTCTCAATATCTAGAAAAATTGAATAATGGCGATCTAATAAATTATTCAAAATTTACTGATAATGAATTAGAAGAATTGATTTCTAATCATCATACTATTATTGATGCATCTGGAATAAGTTCTAATAAAAAAAATTTCCCCTTAAAGAGATTTATAGAATCTAATGCATCATGGCCTTATCGTTTAGCTAAGCTTTCAATTAAATCAAACAAAAGATATATTTGGCTATCTACAATTCATTGCGAAAAATATGATAATAACATTCAAGTAAATATTGATAACTATAGTTTGTCAAAATATATTGGTGAATTATTAATTAAAACTTTACCTGGTTGGGAAAAAAGAATTTTAATTATAAGGCTGGGTAATATAATTGGTTCTCCCGGAAAAATTTATAAAGGTAACTATGATTTATTTTCTTTAGATATTGCATTAAATTTTTTTTTAAATAATAGAGCAGAAATTAAAAGTAATTTAGATACTGAAATTAAAGTTTCTAGTTTGCTGGGATTTCTTGAATTTATTTACGAAGAGAGATATGGGTTCATAAATTATTCACCAATTTATAAATTAAAGTTGAGAGAATTGGCATACTTAATAAAATATTCATATAAAAAAATAACTAAAAAAGATGCCAAAATATTTTTTGAGGGTAATCAAATAGATCTAAGTATAGTAAATAAAAAAATTAACTTTTTAGATAATGATTTAGAAAATCTAATATTATATTTTAAAAATAAAATGAATTAATTGTCTATATCATTTTTTTTAAAATATTTATTAATTATTTCGTATGATGTTTTATTGATACCTTTTGGGAGTAAATAATTATGAATATAATCTCGATATTTTTTCTTATTTACTTTTATATTTTTCAAGGGTAATGATTCAATAGTTTTTAAATCAAAAACATTAACGTCAAGTTCTCTACTAAAAGCATCAATTAATTTTTCATGATATAAACTATATTTATGAGCAATACTTTTATAAAGTAAAAGTGGTTTATTTAGTAAAACTGCAAAATTGATTGAAGTAGAGGAATGGGCAATAACAATATTAGCTTTAGCAACTTCTTTGATAGTATGTTCTCTACTAATTGAGAATTTAAATTTATTTGATCCATCTTTAAAATTATGTTTTGGGTGAAGACAAATACATATAGGTAAATTTTTTATTTTATAAATCTTATAAAGCATTTCATTTATTTCTTCATAATAATTTATTACATTTTCATTTTTAGATACGTAATTTAATATTTTATTATCATGTTTAATAACCTTAAAGTCTGGATGATCGGCAAACATTTCATCTAAAAAAATAATTTTATTTGATGATTTTTTAAGATTTTCTTTTTCTTCAATAAACTTATCAGCATCTAATGTAGGAATTAATATCTCCACAATATTTTTTTCTCCTTCTCTTTTTTTTCTTTTTAAAAAAATAATTTTATTCCTATTAACTAATAAAAAGAATTTACCAAATAGATTTGTAATCCTTGGATTAAATTCTTTAAAAATATTTTTTTTGCTTAGATTTAAATCAGGTAAACTATTTTTAGAAATAATTATTTTGCTTTTTTTTGTAAATGTTAGAACTAACCACTTTATTATTTCTGCTGTGAGATTTGTGGTCGCGACGTGTACAAAAATATAATTCGGTCTGAATAAATTAATACGTTTTATAATTTTTAAAATTTGTTTCCACTTTTTTAGAAGTGTTAAAAAAGATAAATCAAAGAAGTCTTTGAAAAAATCTGATAAATTTAAAAATTCAATTTTATTTTCTTTTTCAAAATAATCTAAATGATGTTTTTCTCTATCTAGCTTATCTATTTTTTTTTGTAGAAGATATAAAATCTTTGCCATAATTTAAAAAGCTTTTTTTGCCGAAATTAATATTCAATAATAATCTAATATTTACATAATGGCATTTTTAAAGGAATTGGGGAATTGTTAAATATTGCTTTAAAATATTTATTATTGATTTTCAGAAACTTATAGTTCAAATCAAAATAATTAATTTGATTTAATTATTGCTATAAAATATGCAAAAAAATATTGCATGTTTTTTAGTAAATACTCAAGGTAGTAAAGTTATTGAAATTAAATAGAAATCTAATTTTACTTTCCTAGTAATAATCGTATTTATTGTATTAAAGAAGTAATAAGGATACTTTGAATAAAAGTATTTAGATAGAACTCATTTCAATAATTTTTTTAGAAAATAAATATTAAATTGAACAATTACTTAATAAAGTTAACTTCCTTAATTTAGGAAGGTTTAAAACTTAAAAAAATCACAAGATTTTAGATTATATTAATTAGTTTCTTCAATAATTTTTTTCTCATCAATTTTGATTACTCTTTTATATTTTGAAAGGTTTTTCTTATTATGAGTTACGTGAATAATGGTTAAATGATTAAATAACATTTGTATATTATCTAAGATTTTTTCTTCTGTTTCAATATCAAGACTGGAGGTTGCTTCATCAATTATAAGGATATCTTTTCCTTGAAGAAGTGCTCTGCAAATGGCAATTCTTTGTTTTTGTCCTCCACTAATTGATTTACCTCTAAAACCTAAAATGGTAAATATACCATTGGGCTGTGAATCAATAAAATCTTCCAAATAACAGCATTTTATAACTTTCTTGAGAAATTTTTTGCTCGCAATTTTTTGATTATCTTCTGTTAAAAAAAGATTATCTATTATTGACTTATTTAATATCTGGGTTTGTTGTGGAACATAAGCAATTAATGACTTTAATTTAAACATTGTTTTTGTATCTAAGTTAATGTTTTTATTATCAAGGCAAATTTCACCCAAATTTGGCTTCAGTAAACCTGATATAATTTTTATTAACGTAGATTTTCCAGTTCCTGATTTCCCGTAGATAGCAATCTTATCGCCTTTTATTATATTGAGATTAGTATTTGATAAAACTTGATTTTTCTTTTTAACTTTTGAGTTATAACCGAAAGAAATATTTTTAATTTGTATATTATTCCATCTAGTGCTTTCCCAATCATAATTCTCAAAAAATTGATTTGAATTAATTTTTAATTTTTTTAATTTTTTTAATGTTTTACTTACTTCTATTAATGAATCGCCCTGAGAATTTAATATTGACCAACAATAAAAAATCTGTTGAACATTAGGGAGTAACTTTTGAAACGCAAATCCAAGTGTTCCTATTAAAGGAATTATCTTTAAAGCTTCTTGTTGTGAATAAAGTATGGAAATTAACATAACTCCACCAGCCAGAATTATTCCTTCTATTAAATATCTTGGAAGAATTCCTAAGAACTGAGATAAAGCAGCTGCATCTCGACCCTGCTTATCAACTTCATTGAAATCCTCAAGAAATAACTTAGGATTTAATCCCATATTGATTTCAGATCTTAAGCAAGAAGCTTCTTGTACCGCTTTAACAATATATCTGTTGGTTTCAATGACTAATTTGCTATTCAATCTCAACTTATTCTTTATTAAGAAAGCAAGAATTCCATAAAAAATAAGAAAAACTAATATTAATAAAACAATATAATTAATTCCAATTCCACTTAAACTAAAAATAATAAATATACTGATTAATGACGCTGATAAGACTATTAGAGCATTATTTATTTGCGTCCCTGTTCTTGTTATCTGAAGAGTTATGAGATCTATATCAGCATCTTCTTTCTCATTCAGACTTGTCTCATAATCTCTTTTAACCAATTCTTGAAATATTTCACCTGCAAGATAATTTGCTACTGATGCTGAAATTTTGAGATTTATTTTGATAATAAATACTCTTAAAACTGCAGAAGATACTGCAAATAAGCAAAATAAATTTGCTTTTGATGAGAAATTTCCTATATTTGGAATGACTATATCCTGATAAGTTTTTATTTGATTTAATCTCTCTAAAATAATAGAAAGGTATCTAACAGTCTCAGCTTCTAATACGCCAGCAATCAATATCAAAAAGAAGGAAAATATTAATCTATTTTTATATTTAAAAGGTATATTTCTAATTATGTAAAATAATGATTTTAGTCTAGAAATATTACTTACATTTGAACTTTTTATATTTAAGACCAACTTTTTGTCCTTTTCGCATAACTTAATTTAACATATTAATGTTTTTAATTATTAACATAAATTTGATTACCAAGAAAACCCATTAAGAGCTTTTCTATAATTCTAAAAAGTTAAAAAAGATGGAAATAAAAAAATATAAGATATGCAAGAAATGTGTTATGGATACATCGGATCCATCAATAGTTTTTAGTAATGAGGGCATTTGCGATAATTGTAATCAATTTGAAAAAATAACAAAAAAGTATTGGCTTGAAAAACAAAATAATCAAGAGGATTTTCAGAAAATTATTAGTAAAATTAAATCAACTAAGAGTGGGAAATATGATTGCTTACTTGGTTTAAGTGGTGGTATAGATAGTTCCTTCTTATTGCATTATGCAGTAAAAGAATTAGGACTTAGTCCATTAGTTTTTCACGTTGACGGCGGATGGAATTCTGATATTAGTGTTTCAAACATAAAAAGTTTAATTTCAAAACTCAATTTAGATTTATTTACAGAAGTAATTAATTGGGAAGAAATGAGAATTTTTCAATTAAGTTTTTTTAAGAGTGGTGTCCCTCATATTGATATACCTCAAGATCACGCCTTTATCTCTACTCTTTATAACTATGCAAATAACAATGGAATCAAATGGATATTAAATGGTGGAAATATAAGCACAGAATGCATAAGAAACCCTCTTAAATACTTTTATTATGGTACTGATATGAAACATATAAATTATATAAGGAAAAAATTTGGGGCAAAAAATATGCCTACTTACCCTTTCAGTTCTATTTTGAGACATAAAGTTTGGCTAAGATATATAAAAAGGGTCAAAGTAATAAAAATCCTTGATTATATTTATTATGATAAAAAAAAGGCTTTAAATGAATTAGTTCATCATTATGATTGGAAGCCTTATCCAAGAAAACATTTTGAATCACGATTTACTAGGTATTATGAGGGATATTGGCTCCCTAAAAGATTTGGATTTGATACAAGAAGAGTTCAATTATCTAGCCTTATTGCAACAAATCAAATAAGTAGAGAAGATGCACTTGAAATTCTTGGTAAATCAGAATTTACAGATATTGAAGCTGAATCTGAAAGTAGATATATTGCTAATAAATTAAGAATATCTTACGAAGAACTTATGCACTACATGTTTATGCCCAAGAAATATTATGATGATTACCCAAATTCATTATCCTTATTTCAAAAAGGAGCAAATTTTTTGCAAAAAGTTGGTCTTGAGGCTGCAATAAAAAGATAACTCATAATGCGAGTAGGAATAATAAATTATGGCTTAGGGAATACATCGGCATTTAAGCATGCTTTTAAAAAACTAAACTGTGAGGCTAGTATTATTTCGAATCCTGATGATATTAATTTATGTTCACATTTAATCTTGCCTGGTGTAGGTGCTTTTGATTATGCAATTGAACTATTAAAAAGTTCTAGTATGTTTGATGTTATTAATAGAAATGTTCTTTTTGATAAAAAACCTATACTAGGTGTTTGCGTTGGGATGCAAATTCTTTTTGAAAAAAGTGAAGAAGGCAATAGTTATGGGTTGGGTTGGATAAAAGGCAATGTTAAAAGACTTTCATCAAGTAGAGATAATCCCGTTAAGTTGCCTCATATAGGTTGGAATTCCCTTGAAAATATTAATAAGAAAAATACATTATGTTTTAATTTAGAAAATGATGAATTTTATTTCTTGCATTCTTATCATTGTGTCCCTGAAGACAAAAACCTAATTATATCTAATACAGTATATGGAGAAAGTTTTTGTTCATCCATCCAATTTGAGAATATAATTGGTTGCCAATTTCATCCAGAGAAAAGCCATGATGCAGGTCTTGGTATTTTTTCTAATTTTTTAAGAATGGATTAATGTTAAGAACGAGATTATCTCCATGTTTGCTTATAAAAGATGGTGCACTAGTTAAATCGATAAATTTCAAACGACATAAATATGTAGGAGATCCTCTTAATACTGTAAGGATATTTAATGAGCTTTATGTTGATGAAATAATAATCTTAGATATTAGCGCTACTAAAAATAAAAGGAAGCCAGATTTTGAATTAATTGCAAATATTTCATCGCAATGCAGAATGCCTTTATGTTACGGAGGTGGTATTAATGATTTAGAAACAATTTTAAAGTTAGTTAGTTTAGGAGTTGAAAAAGTGGCGATAGGTACATCAGCCTTTATCAACCCTGATTTAATTAAACAAGCATCAGAGAAGGTAGGCTCTCAAAGTATAGTGGCTATTATAGACGTAAAAAGAACTAGATTTTCTAAAAGATTAACTTGTAAATATATGAATGGAAAAAAGGATTCGAAAATCAATCCCATAGAAGCAGCAAAAAAATTTATTAAGCAAGGTGCTGGCGAAATATTAGTTCAATCAATTAATAATGATGGTACTATGAATGGATATGATGAGAATCTTATAAAAACATTTATAGAAAATATTAATTATCCGGTTACAGTTCTCGGAGGTGCATCTTCTTATGAGAATATTAAGAAGATATCAGATTCTTATGGACCACTAGGAATTTCAGCTGGTTCTATCTTTGTCTTTCAGGGGATTCATAAGGCTGTTCTAATAAATTATCCAAGTAAAAATGAAAAAAATTATTTAACTTTGACAAGAGATAAGATTTAATATGAAACAAATAGTTCAATATTTATCATCTGGAGAAATAGCTTTAATAGAGACTCCAATTCCGAAATTAAAGAAAGGACAAGTTTTGATAAAGTCCTCTAAAACACTTTTGTCCTCAGGTACAGAAAAATTTTTAATTGACTTTGGCAAATCTAATCTTGTCCAGAAAGCCCTTAAGCAACCCGAAAGAGTTAAAGATGTTTTATACAAGACTAAAACTGATGGGATTATTAACACAGTCAAATCAGTTCAAAGTAAATTAGATGAACCAATTCCTTTAGGATACTGTAATGTCGGAACTATTTTAGAAGTAGGTGAGGGTGTAAAAAATTTAAAGGTTGGTCAAAGAGTTGTTTCAAATGGATATCATGCGGAATACGTGGTTGTCTCTGAAAATCTTTGTGCAGTCATACCAAGTGATATTAGTGATTCAACAGCTGTTTTTACTGTCCTGGCTTCAATCGGATTACAAGGAATAAGGCTTATAAAGCCTACGCTAGGCGAAACTATTCTGGTTAGTGGTCTTGGAGTTATAGGACTGCTTTCAGCTCAATTGCTTAAATTTAATGGTTGTAAAGTTTTGGGTATTGATCCTGATAAAAAGAAATGCGTACTTGCTGAAGAACTAGGGATTAACACTTTTCATTTAAATAAAGAGAGCGAACCTTTTCAATGGTGTTTAAATAATACGAATCATTTAGGAGTTGATGGAGTATTAATTGCAGCAAGTACAAAATCATCTGAGCCAATAGATTTTGCGGCAAAAGTATCAAGAATTAGAGGAAGAATTGTATTGGTTGGAGTCACAGGAATAGAAATTAAAAGAGATTTATTTTACAAAAAAGAACTTTCTTTTCAAGTAAGTTGCTCTTATGGACCTGGTAGATATGACAAAAATTATGAACAATTAGGACATGATTATCCTATTGGATATGTAAGGTGGACAGAAAAAAGAAATTTTGAAGCAGTTCTTCATGCTTTTGCCTCAGGATGTGTAAAAACTGAAAAACTTATTTCAAAGAATTATCCTATTGATTTCGCAAATGATGCCTATGCATATCTAATGAAGGAAAAATCAACACTTGGGATAGTTTTGGATTTTCCAAATAAAAAAATTAATTTGGAAAAAATAAATAATTTGAAAGAAAATAATAATCTTGTAAATTTAAAAAATCAAAATCCAGTTTTAAGTTTTATAGGTGCAGGAAACTATGCTAAAAGAATTTTAATCCCTTCTTTTTCTAAGGCTGGAGCAGAATTAAATATAATCTCATCTGAGCAGGGACTAAGTTCAGTTTTCTTAGGAAATAAATTTGGATTTAATAAAGTTACTACAAATCAAGAAGAGATTTTTAACGATAAATATACAAATTCAATTGTTATTGCTACTAGGCACGATAGTCACGCCAAATATATTTTGAAGGCCTTAAAAAATGGGAAAAACGTCTTTGTTGAGAAACCTTTGTGTATAAATTTAGATGAATTAAATGAAATTAATAGTTTTTTTTCCAATAAAGATATCAAAAGAAAACCATTGTTAATGGTTGGTTTTAATAGAAGATTTTCCCCATTGATTACCTTATTAAAAGGTTATCTAGATAATATTTTATCTACTAAAGCCTATATTTACACTTGTAATGCAGGCTTCATCGATGAAAAACATTGGACTCAAGACCCTTTGGTTGGAGGAGGAAGGTTATTAGGAGAGGCTTGTCATTTTATAGATTTAATAATGTTCTTGGAATCAAGTCCAATAGAAGAAATTAGAAAAACTTGTATTCCAGACTCGAAAGTTTCTTCCGATACATTTTCTATTCAATTAAAATTTGAAAGTGGTTCGATAGCAACAGTACATTATTTTTCTAATGGACATAAATCTTACCAAAAGGAGAAATTAGAAGTTTTTTCTGAACAAAAGATTTTTCAAATGAAAAATTTTAGAGTATTAAAAGCATGGGGAGTAAAAGGTTTTAAGTCAAAAAGTAGTTTTAGTCAAGATAAAGGGCAATTATCTTGCGTAAAGAGTTTTTTAAATGCTATTAAAAATTCTTCTGATCCTCCCATACCTTATAATCATATTTTTCAAGTGCAAAAGAAACTTCTTGAGGTAAATAATTAATGAGTAATTGCTGTGTTATTGGACTTGGTTATATTGGATTACCTACTGCAGCATTAATTGCAATGTCTAATCATAATGTAATTGGTGTAGATATTAATGAAAACATTTTAGAAAAGATAAGGAATGGAAATGTTCATTTCTATGAGCCAGGATTATTAAAAATATTAAAAAAAGTGATTTCTAATAAAAAAATGAAAGTATCTAATATACCCGCTAATGCAGATATATTTATTATTGCAGTACCAACTCCTTTTAAAAAAAATTTAGATTCACTTCCTCAGCCTAATATCCAATATGTTTTATCTGCAGCAGAATCTATAGCACCATTTCTACAAAAAGGTAATTTAATTATTATTGAGTCAACATCACCAGTAGGAACAACTGAAAAAGTAAGATCAATTTTTAAAAATATATCTAATTGTCATGTTGATGATTTACATATTTGTTATTGTCCTGAAAGAGTAATTCCAGGAAATATACTAAATGAACTTGTTGAAAATAATAGAGTTATTGGTGGGATTAATAAACTCGATGCAGAATTAGCAAGTGAATTTTATAAATCCTTTTGTAAAGGGGATATAAAAATTACAGATGCAAGAACGGCGGAACTTGTTAAATTAACTGAGAACACATTTAGGGATGTAAATATAGCTCTAGCAAATGAGTTATCAATAATTTGTGATGAACTTAATGTTGATGTAGAAAATTTAATAGATTTATCAAATCAGCATCCAAGAGTAAATATTCTTAAACCAAGTTGCGGTGTAGGTGGGCATTGTATTTCGGTGGATCCTTGGTTTTTGGTTTCTGCAGCTCCAAATTCAGCCAACTTAATAAGAACAGCTAGAGAAGTAAATAACGATAAGATTTCATGGGTTGAAAAAAAAATTCATGATGCAGCTAATCAATTTATTAAAGAGAATGGTAAAAGTCCAATAATTGGATGTCTTGGCTTAACTTTTAAGCCTAATGTTGATGATATACGAGAATCGCCAGCAAAAAAAATAGTAGATAATTTAATATCTGCTGGTTTAAAACTAATCATTTGCGAACCAAATTTAAAAAATATTCAAAATATAAATTTAGATACCTTAGATAATGTTATATATAAATCTGATTTAATTGTCTTCCTTGTTGCTCATGATGAATTTAAAAAGCTAAATTTAGAAAATAAAAATTTTATGGATTTCTGCGGAGTAAGTAAATTTCTTTGAAACGTTTATTTATTACATTAAAGGATATTGGTCTGAAAAGAATTTTTTATAGATTAAGGTATGAATTTTTTTTTAAAATCGATTCTAAGTTTCCTAATCTTTGGTTACATAGTAATAGGTCTATTATAAAGAAACCTCTTTGGAAGAAAAATCTTCTGGAGTTGAATTTAAATAAAAATATTTTAAAAAAAAAAAATAATAATCTTAAAAATATAAAGTTTACTTTTCTAAATGAAACTAAGAATCTAATTTTCCCAATTAATTGGAATAATAAGAACTGGAGTAGATTGTGGCAATTCAATTTACATTATTTTGATTGGGGAAGAAAATGGATTGATGAAGGTTTAGAAAATAATATTTGGAATAAAAAAATTTTTATGCTTGAATCTCTCTTGGATCAATGGATTAAATTTAATCCTACTGGGTTTGGAGATGGCTGGCACAGCTATACACTTTCATTACGTATAAAAAATTGGATATGGTTTTTTAGGATGTTCCCCAATTTAGCGACAAAAAAAAGAATAGATTCATTATGGTTACAAATATGTTGGTTATACAAACATCCAGAAAAATGTCATGGTGGTAATCATTGGTTGGAAAATTTAACTACTCTAGTTATTGCTAGTTTGCAATTTGATAATTTATCATCAAAAAAAATATATAAAAAATCTATTTTTCTTTTAGAGAAAGAGCTAAGCAGTCAAATACTTAATGATGGTGGCCATGAAGAAAGGAGCGCTGCTTATCATTTATTAATTCTTGATAGACTAGTTGAAATGGCTTTTGTTATTCAAATTACAAATAATGAAAGACCTCTTTGGCTTGTAAATATTATTAAGAAAATGACTCAATGGGCGCATCTTATAACACTAGAAAATGATCAAATTCCAAGATTTAATGATAGTTGTAAAGATATTTGTTCTGATATAAAAGTTATAAAAGATTTTGCGATTTCATATATTGAAAACAAGGAAAATTCATTGTCGGGATTAAGGAGACTTTTAAGTAAAAATAATCAAAAAGAATTTAAGAAATTTAAAGATTATGAAAATAAAAAGAAAGTAATTAATTTAGTAGATACTGGTTGGATATTATTTAGAGCAGGTAATGGATGGGAATTTATTATGAAATGTGGTAAATCATGCCCTAATCATTTACCTGCTCATGCTCACTCTGATTTATTTAGTTTTGATATATTTAAGAACGGACGGCCGATAATAGCTGAATGCGGAACAAGTGTGTATGGAAATAATTTAAAAAGAAAATATGAACGATCAAGCAATGCCCATAATGTTTTGGCATTATCTAAAAAGGATCAATTAAAATCAGAAAAAGTAAATTGGTGTGAGCCTGTCGATGTTTGGGCTAATTTCCGTGCCGGTCGAAAAGCTAATGTAATAAAAAAATCTTTTAAAGAATATAAAAATAATTCTTTTATCATTTCAGTTTCTCATGACGGTTTTAAATCTATTGGCGTTTTATATGAAAGATCAATCAAATTATCAAAAACTAAAAAAAACGAATTTGAAATTATCTTAATAGAAAAAATAATTTGTAAAAATGAATTAATTGGTAATCAGATATTTCATTTTGGACCCAACATAGATAAGAATAAATACACTCCATCTATAAAATCTTCAAAACTTATTAAAAATATGAAGCAACAATGGATTAATTCTTATTATTCGTATGGTTTTGGGAATACAGTACCAAGAAATACATTTATTTTTTCTTTCGTTTTACCAGTTGGAATGCATTCAATAAAATCAAAAATATCAATCTCCTCTCTATGAATTTATAATGACTAGAATATGGATAATTAATCAACATGCAAATACACCTACTATGCCAGGGCATACTAGGCAATATGAAATAGCAAATGGACTATCTAAAAAAGGTTGGGATATTGAATTGTTTGCGTCTGATTATAATATTTCTAAAAGGAAGTTTTTTTTCTTAAAGAAAAATCAAATTAGTATTTCTCAAAAAATAAAAAATATAACTTGGCATTGGCTATATGCTTATCCTTATAAAAGAAATAATTGGAAGCGTTATTTAAATATTTTCAGTTTTTCTTTTCATCTATTCTGGAGGTTTTTTTTTAAAGTAATTAAGGATAAATTTACTAAAGAAATACCAGATATTATATTAGCCAGTTCTCCGCAGCTCCCTGCAGCATTTATAGGATTAATTTTTGCAAAATTCCTTAAAAAACCCTTTGTTGTTGAGATAAG
>CACGHD010000018.1 GCA_902572825.1 uncultured Prochlorococcus sp.
GAAATACTTGGGTGCGATTCAATTTTTGAATTTAAAGGAGAAGCTTATGGAAAACCATCTAATAAAGAGGAGGCATTTATTAGATGGAAAAAAATGTCTGGAGAATTTGGATTTTTACATACTGGTCATACTCTAATTATTGGGAATTTTGATTCAACTTCCAATATTTTTAAAATCAATGAAATAATAAAAAAAACAGTCAGTTCAAGAGTTTATTTTTCTAATTTGGAGGATTGGGAAATCAAGAGTTATGTAGATACAAATGAACCTTTATATTGCGCAGGAGGATTTGCCTTGGAAGGTATAGGTGGTAAATATATAGAAAAAATAGAGGGTTGTTTCTCTAATGTAATGGGTTTAAGTTTGCCATGGCTCAGAGAAAATTTATATAGATAATAAAATTGAGCAAAAAAAAACCCTATCTAAAGATAGGGCTTTTTAAGATGAAATAGAAATTAATCTAGATCAGGCATTTCTAGAGCTGGTTCACTCTTTCTGTCGATTCCTTTCTCGAAACCAGCAGCGGCAGCTCTAGCACGTCCAGCATGCCAAAGATGACCAATAAATGTAAACCATCCTAGGAAGAATTGAGCTGCAGCTAACCATTGTCTTAAGTTGACGAAGTTAACAGCATTTGGCTCTGTAATGATTCCACCAACAGAGTTGATAGAAGCGTTAGGAGCATGAGTCATATATTCAGCAGCTCTTCTTACCTGCCAAGGCTGAATATCATTTTGAATTTTCTCAAGGCTCAATCCGTTAGGCCCTCTTAAAGGCTCTAACCATGGACCTCTGAAATCCCAAAATCTCATTGTTTCACCACCAAATATAATTTCACCAGTAGGAGATCTCATGAGATACTTACCTAGACCTGTTGGTCCCATTGTTGAACCTACGTTAGCTCCAATTCTTTGATCTCTCACAAGGAAAGTAAAGCTTTGTGCTTGTGAAGCTTCAGCATTTGTTGGGCCATAAAACTCTGAAGGGTAAGCAGTATTGTTAAACCAGATGAATGTTGAAGCAATGAAACTTGCTACACAAATTCCACCAAGAGCATAACTTAATAAACCTTCACCATTCCAGATGAATGCTCTTCTTGCCCATCCAAAGGGTTTAGTGAAGATATGGAATATTCCTCCAATAATTGCAGTAATACCCACATAAACATGTCCACCAACAATATCTTCAATTGAGTTGACGCCGATTATTGAACCAGCTCCTCCCCATGGAGATCTGAATAGATAACCAAGAATGACTCTTGGATCTAAAGTTGGATTTACAAGTCTAACTTCACCACCACCTGGTGCCCATGTGTCATATGCACCGCCAATAAAACACCAGTTTACTGACCATGCTAGTGCACCTACACCTAAAACAATCAAATGATAACCCAAGATATTTGTCATTTGATTTTTATCTCTCCAATCGGTAGAGAAAAATGGAAAATCTTCTTCGAGTTTTTCTGGACCTGCTAATGAATGGTAAATGCCACCAAAACCAAGAACAGCTGAAGCTATCAAGTGAACCACACCTGCTTGGAAGAAAGGCATGATATCAGTAACTTCACCACCTGGGCCTATTCCATAGCCAAACATTGCAACATGTGGCATACAGATTAAACCTTGCTCCCACATTGGTTTATCAAAAGTGAAATGATTAACCTCAAAGAGCATCATTGCTCCCGCCCAAAAGACTATTAGTCCAGAGTGAGCAATGTGAGCTCCTAATAAACGTCCAGATAGATTGATTAATCTAGCGTTGCCTACATACCAGGCATAACCAGTTTCCTCAATACTTTGGTTTGGAGCTCTTAATAAATTATTAAAGGGCGTTTCCACGTGGAAGAACCTCCTCAGGGAATACAAAGTTTTCGTGTGGTTGATCCACAGAAGACATCCATGCTCGCATACCTTCGTTCAAAAGTATATTTTTTGTATAGAAAGTTTCAAATTCTGGATCTTCTGCTGCACGAATTTCTTGGCTTACGAAATCATAAGCTCTTAAGTTTAGTGCTAAGCCGACAATACCTATTGAAGATGTCCACATACCCATAACAGGTACAAATAGCATCAAGAAATGTAAGAAACGCTTGTTTGAGAAAGCAATACCGAAGATTTGACTCCAGAATCTATTCGCTGTAATCATTGAATAAGTTTCTTCTTCTTGAGTTGGGTCAAAAGCTCTAAATGTTGAACTTTGAACCTTACCATCTGTGTAAATACTTGTATCTTCATACAAAGTGTTTTGTACTGTAGCTCCATGAATAGCGCAAAGTAGAGCACCACCAAGAATTCCAGCAACACCCATCATGTGAAATGGATTTAAAGTAATATTGTGAAAACCTTGAATGAACAGAATGTAACGGAAGATTGCTGCGACACCGAATGAAGGTGCGAAGAACCAACTATGCTGTCCTAAAGGATAAATAAGGAAAATACTTGTGAATACTGCAATTACTGCTGAAAATGCTAAAGCGTTGTATGGTCTAATTCCAACTAGGCCAGCAATTTCAAACTGACGAAGCATAAAACCAATTAGGCCAAATACTCCATGTAATGCAACGAAGTTCCAAAGTCCACCAAGCTGTAGCCATCTTACGAAGCTACCTTGGGCTTCAGGACCCCATAAAAATAGAAGACTGTGTCCCATGGCATCACCAGGGGTGCTTACAGCTGCTGTTAAAAAGTTACAACCTTCAAGGTATGAGCTTGCAACTCCATGTGTGTACCAAGAGGTAACAAATGTTGTTCCGACGAACCAACCACCTATAGCAAGATATGCACAAGGAAGTAGGAGAAGTCCGGACCAACCAATAAATACAAAGCGGTCGCGCTTCAACCAATCATCGAGGACATCAAACCATCCTCTTTGTGGGGCGCTACCAACTGCGATCGTCATGAGAAATCGTTTTTAGCTTCGGGATACGCAGTGACTGTAACAAAGATTGAGAGTAATGTGGGGAAATATTTGTATATCTGAAATGCCTTGTAAAGCTTTCCTGACTTTTTTATTAAAAATTAGGTAAGAATACTCCCTTAGTTTGTTAAATTATCTGAATTAGGCTCTAAAAAAGATAAAAATGAATTCAAACCTCACGTCATTCGATAAAATCGAACAAAAAATTGGTGGATCAAGAAAAATTTCAAATTATATTATTGGAGGGATGTTGACTATAGGAGGTATTGGTTTTCTTTTGGCCTCTATATCTAGCTACACAGGAAGGGATTTATTACCTTTAGGAAATCCTTCAACTTTGTTGTTTATCCCTCAAGGAATAATAATGGGAGCATACGGAGTAATAGCTAATTTATTAAATTTTTACTTGTGGTATTTGGTTTACATAAACTTTGGTTCAGGAAGTAATTATTTTGATAAATCCTCAAAATCTGTAGAAATAAAAAGAAAGGGATTATTTAAAGATGTTGAAGTTAAATTAAATTTTGATGAAATTAAATCTGTTAAGTTGGATATAAGTGAGGGATTTAATCCCAGAAGAAGAATTGCTTTAGTATTAAAAGGTAGAAAAAAACCTCTCCCTTTAAGCGGAGCAGGTGAACTTAAACCACTGCTTCAAGTTGAAGAAGAAGGAGCTCGTCTGGCTAAATTTTTGGATGTTAATTTGGAGGGCTTAAAATAAAAAAAAAATATTTTTTAAGGACATTATCTTTTATACAGGTTTTATTTTTGATGCAAGCTTGTATTTATAAAAAACAGTTTGATTCAAATTATTATTGCCAAAAACTTAAATTTAGTTGTATTCAGAGTAATAAAATTGTTAATTTTAAAACTACAAAAGGTAATTTTGAGGTTAAATTATTTGGTAAAGATAACCCAGTAACAGTTTCAAACTTTCTGGAAAACATAGACAATAATATTTACGTAAATCAAAAATTTTATAAAATAATGAATTTTCCCCAAATAAGGTTTATACATGGTGGAGTTAATCCAGAAAATAGGCTTTATATTGAAGGAAAACAAAACTTGAAAAAGACAGGTCCATCAATACCTTTAGAAATAAAATTCAAAGAAGAAATTAAACCAAGATATAATTATCAGATAAAAAATCCTAATGAAACTGAAAATTTAGTTAATACTTTTGAGAATGGTTCAATCGCTATGATTAAAAGCGGTAAGAATATGTCTTCATCAACCGAATTCTTTTTTGTAACAAGTAATATCCCAGAACTAGATGGAAGATATTCTATTTTTGGAAAGATTATTAAAGGATTAGATGTACTCAAAAAAATCAATAAAGAAGACTATATAAAGTCAGTCCAAATAACTAATTAAATTTCTAGAGAATATTTGTTTATTTTCAACATTTCTGTATTAACTCCTGAAGAGCGTTTAAGAGCTACCTTACCAGTCCTCGCTATTTCAAGGATGCCGTATGGCTCGAGTAATTTCTCAAGAGCAACTAACTTCCCGGGATCTCCAACTACCTCGAGAGTTAGGGCCATATCTGATACATCAACAACTTTTGCACGGAAAATCTGTACTATATCAAGGATATTACTCCTAGTATCTTCTTTCGAGGAAACTTTTAGTAACATCAATTCCCTTTCAACAGCTGCGAGATTAGTAAAATCTACAACTCCCAGAACATTAAATAACTTATTAAGTTGCTTAGTCATTTGTTGAAGAGTTTCATCATCACCTTCTACTACCATTGTTAACCTTGAAATACCTTTAGATTCTGCAGGTCCTACTGCAAGGCTATCTATGTTGAATCCCCTTCTAGCGAAGAGACCTGAGATTCTACTCAAGGCTCCAGATTCATCTTCTACAAGAACTGATAATGTATGTTTCATATTTTAAAAGGTTTTTAAATCTCTAATCCATTCATAAGAAATTCTATTGAATACTGAAGGGTCTTCATCATGGATACAATGCCCTGAATTGGATACTATTTTTAATTTTACCCATCTATGGAAATTTGCAATCTTTTTACCAACAAACAAAGGTATGAAATTATCTTTTTCGCCCCAAATCAATAAAAAAGGAACTTTTTTTGAGGTGCAAAGTTTTCTCAAAAGGTAAGAGGCTTTAAATTTTTCATCTCTAGAAGACATTCCAATACACATTGCTCTTAAAGATCTAGCTGAAGTTCTCCTTAAAACTGGTTTTGTTACCAAATCTATTAGTTCGCGATCAATATTATTTTTTTTGAAATAGGCAGAATTTAGTCCCAGTTTAATAACCCCTAATTTAGTTATTAAGAATAAAATAATCTCCAAAGGGAAAAACAAAAAAAATATTGTTACGAATCTACCTTGAAATTTCTTAAATGATGATTTTTTTGTTTTGGACTTTTTAATTTCTTGAATTTGATCTGGCAAAGGTGATGCAATAACTGTTGCAATCTGATCCTCTAATGAAACAGCGCATGTTAAAGCAACTAGTGATCCAAGGGAATTGCCAATAAGAATTACTTTCCCAGAATTCTTTGGTCTTATTACCTGTGCAATAAAGTCTTTCACTTGATTACACCAAATCTCATTATTTAATTTTCCAATTTGTCTAATCCCAGGTTGATCTGAATCCCCAAATCCTATTAAATCCAAAGAATAAGAGGCAAAATTCTTTTTTGTAAAATACTCTAAATTGTTTCTCCAATGTTTTCGACTTGCTCCAAATCCATGGAGAAAGATAATTGGAATCTCATTTTCTTCGCCTGAAACACTCCAACAAATTTTAAAACCATTCCAATTCCAGTAATTAGGAATGTTTATATTTTTTTTAAAATTATTATTCATATATTAAAAATTTTCAAGATATTTGAATTATCTACATTTTTAACAAATAAATGTATTTTGAATGTAAATTATAGTAATCATTCAATTTTACTATGGCTAAAGAAATTTTTAGTATTGCAGCAGTTTTTTGGATACTGATACCAATAGGATTAGTTGGCGGTGCTTTGTTATTAAAGTTTCAGGGAGACTGATTCTCACGGATACATCACAATTTGAGTTATGGTCTTAAAGTTAAGTAAATCTTAAGTATGAAGATTCTTTTAGTAGGAGCAACAGGGACACTTGGTAGACAAATAGCAAAGCAAGCTATAGAAGAGGGACACGAAGTAAGATGCTTTGTAAGAAATCCAAGAAAAGCTTCCTTTCTACAAGAATGGGGTTGTGAGCTAACAAAAGGTAATTTATTAAATTCTTCTGATATCGAATATGCATTGCAAGATATTGAAGTAGTTATTGATGCAGCGACTAGTAGGCCAGATGATCCTAAAAGTATTTATGAAATTGATTGGGATGGAAAACTTAATTTATTCAATGCTTGCGAATCTTTAAACGTAAAGAGGGTAATATTCCTTTCCATCCTCCTAACAGAAAAGTTTAGAAATGTTCCTTTAATGGACATTAAATTTTGCACTGAAAAACTTCTTGAAAAATCTGATTTAGATTATACAATCTTTAAATGTGCAGCTTTTATGCAAGGAGTTATTGGTCAATTCGCCATCCCAATCTTGGATAGTCAAGCAGTGTGGATGAGTGGGACTCCAACTAAAATTGCTTATATGAATACTCAAGATATGGCGAAAGTTGTTGTAGCAGCAGTAAATAATCCAAAAACTCACAGAGCGTCATTGCCATTAGTAGGTCCCAAAGCATGGGATTCAAATGAAGTTATATCTTTATGTGAAAAATTTAGTGAAAAAAAGGCGAAAATTTTTAGAGTTTCCCCCTTCCTTATTATTGTCACTCAAAAAGTAGTTTCCTTTTTCCAAGATTCTCTTAATGTTGCTGAGCGATTGGCTTTTGCTGAAGTAACTAGTAGTGGTGAATCATTAGATGCTGACATGAGCAAAACTTACGAAATATTGGAACTTAAAAAAGAGGATATGACCTCACTAGAGAATTATATAAAGGAGTACTATCAACAAATACTTAAAAGATTAAGGGAAATGGAAGCAGATCTTAATATTGAAGAAAAAAAGAGATTACCTTTTTAACATTGCAATTTTAGAATTAGATAGTATATTTGTACTATAATAAATATTATTGACCTATGTCTGTTTCTAAGTCTAAAAACCTTGAACGAAAACTAGATAATTTTGCAAAAGAAGCAAAAAATGAATTGAATAATGTTTGCGGATCTTCTTTATGGGAAAGCCTTGGGTTTGTTTTTTTTGATCAATTAGAAGATTCTGAAAAAATTGCGAAAGCAAATTTTTACTATGGACAACTTCAAATAATTAATGAAATTAAATTTTCAATTTGAATTGAATTGCATATTTTTACGTATGTAATTTTTTTTAAATCAATTTTGGCCAATCTTTTTCTGATAATATGTACTTAGTAAAACATTAATTAATGATTGAAACTTCAGGAGTAATAGAAAAAGAGCAGGGGAATGGATTTTATTTGGTTACCTTAGAACAACCTGAAGGTCATCAATGTTTATGTAGAGCAGCAGGTAAATTGACTAAATTTAGAATTAAATTATTAGCTGGAGACAAAGTGTTAGTAGAGATAAGTCCTTATGATCTTTCTAGAGGGAGGATAACTTATAGAGAGAGGAATGCAGGCGGTGCTAGACCTACTACTAATAAAAATAATCCCAAGAGAAATAATAAATAAAAGTTACTTTAGATAATATTTTTTATCGCTTCTTTAAACTCACTTCTTTGTTTAACACCTTGCCATTGTTTTTTTAATAATTTTTCTTTAAAAAGTTGAACCGTTGGTGTGCCATTAATACCAGCTTGTTTTGCAATATCTTGATCTTTATCAATATCTATTTCAACGCCAAGAACTGC
This sequence comes from uncultured Prochlorococcus sp., assembly GCA_902572825.1. Lineage (GTDB taxonomy): Bacteria > Cyanobacteriota > Cyanobacteriia > PCC-6307 > Cyanobiaceae > Prochlorococcus_A. Next base: position 7,775 of record CACGHD010000018.1, read on the forward strand.
ACCATCAAGTTCTTTGATTACCCTTTTTAACTGAGGTTTCAAAACATGACATGGACCGCAGCTAGGGGAACTAAAAATTACTAAGATAGGTTTCTTACTCTCGTGATAAAGTTTCCTTAATGCATAACTGCCTTTTTGCCATTCAGAATTTGAATCGAAAGTATCTTCGTTAACTTCTTCTTCATTAAAATCTGATGAATTAAGCTTTTTTTCTGGTTCTGGTGTTTCTCTGACTATAGTTTTTGCTAAGTTTTTCTCGGCTAGCCATCTTTCAGTAGCTAATGCTGCCATGCATCCAGTTCCTGCAGCGGTAACTCCTTGTCTCCACTCAGAATCAACTACATCACCTGCAGCGAATATGCCTTCAATAGATGTTTCTGGCCTTCCTGATTTGCAAGCAATATACCCTTTATTATCTAAATCAATTTTGTTGCCCAAAAATTTCGTATTAGGTGTGTGCCCTATCGCGTAAAAAAGACCTTTTATATTTATTTCCCCTTTACCTTCTTGAGAGTGAATAGTTTCTATTCTCTCAAGCCACTCAGTACCATCCGCTTTACCAACTTTTGTATTCCAATGAATTTCTATCTTTGGATTAGCTTTTACTCTATCAACCATTGCTGCGCTAGCCCTTAATCTTTCTGATCGAACAATCAAATGCACTTTGCTTCCATACTTTGTGAGATATGCTGCTTCTTCACATGCAGAGTCACCCCCTCCAATAACAGCTAATTCTTCATCTCTAAATTGCGGGGTAGCTCCATCACATATTGCACAAGCACTTATTCCTTTACTCCAAAATTTATCTTCATTAGTTACGCCTAATCTATTTGCACTTGCTCCAGTTGCAATAATAATTGAGTTAGACTTTATAATCCCTTCTAAAGTTTTTAATTCAAAGGGATGTGAATCGGTATTAATTGAGACTACATCACTTTCGTATAAATTAGTGCCCCATCTTTCTGCTTGAGCCTTCATTAGATCCATCAATTCAGGACCCAGTACTCCATCTGGGAAACCTGGATAATTTTCAACAAATGTTGTAGTCATTAATTGCCCACCAGGAATTCCACCAGAATTAAATCCTGTTACAAGTAATGGTTGAAGATTTGCTCGTGCGGCATATATAGCAGCAGTATAACCTGCAGGTCCCGAACCTATAATTACAACATTTTCAACGTTTGAAATCTTCTCTTTATTTTCCATTTATTAGCTAAGTTCACTATTTATGATAATAAACTAACCCAAATAATGAAGGGCGGATTTCACTCGATAGATTTATTACTCAATCGTTGACTTTTTGGTCTAATAACTTTTTTAATTCCTGTGGGAAGTTCAAAACAGAATCTTTTAAATTTTCGTTCTTTTCTCCAATATGTAATATCCACTCTCTAAATTCTTCTGCAATTGCATAACTGTCTTCATACCTTTCTAAAGTGTCCATTGCAGAAATTCTATTGGTTGCCCAACAGGTCGCTATGTCGATCCTTTTTCTAATGAAATTGTCCATTGAAAGAATTAAGTTGTATATAGATAAACACATAAGAGAACCTATGTATTGTCTAATAAGTTACAACTTTGTACTTCCAAACAATAATTTAATCTTTAGTTTATATTTGAGCCAATTTTTGGGCAAATTATAAAGAAAATATAAAGAAATAGAGTTAGACTGCCTCGCTGTGATTTGCAAGTAGCCTTTCAACTTCCTCAAAACCCTCTTTAGCTGAATTTATTGCAAGTTCTTCGCTAACTTTTTCTTCGGATATTAATTTTGTGGATATTTTCTTTAAAAGAGTTTCTTTCTTTTCTCTTAGTGAACTAACAATTTCTTCTTCAATGATAGATTTTATTGCTTTAGAAATTATTTTTTTATCATTTGCTTCCTCGAATGTGCCCTGAACTAATTCTTGAATAAATAATCGATGAACCTCACTACTCCTTAGAAAACTTTCTGTGGCATTAATAATTCCTTCAACAAGAGCTTCATCAGGTTCAGAATCATTTTCTGCCAGCTTAAATTCCCAATCTAAGTGTCTTCTTTGCCAACCTGCCGAGTGGAGACTGGGCATGACTGTCTGTGAATAAGTATCAACTGACATTTCATAAATTCTCTCTGCTAATTTCTCACACCAGTCTTTACCATGCTTTTCTAGATTTTTCTGCATAGCTTGCCTTGGAACAGCATGACCACCATGATGACTATGGCACACTCCATCAGGACATTCGATTGCTTTTATACTCATTGGATTATTTAGTACTTATATATTCTAGATAGCTAATTTTTGTAGAAAAGAAAATATATTTTTAACAAAAATCCAAGACTTTTGACTTTCTTCAATTTATATTTAGTATGTTAAAAAAAAAATAAATTGACAAAGATACTTATTCCTTCCGAAACAAGCTCTGGTGAAAGGAGAGTTTCAGCTACACCAGAAGCGGTAAAGAAATTAAAAAGCCTTGGATGTGATGTTTATATTGAAAGTTCAGCAGGGAAATTATCAGGATTTAGTGACTTATCATATGAAGAATCTGGCGCAACAATAATAAACAACTTAGATCAAAAAATTTGGAGTAAAGCGGACTTAATATTCTGTGTTCAAACTCCATCAGAGGATAATTTAACTAAGTTAAAGAAAGGCGCTGTTCTTCTCGGCCTTCTTAACCCATATGGTAATAAGGAGCTTCTAAGGATTATAAATAGTAATAAGATTTCAGCTTTATCACTAGAGTTGCTACCGAGGATTAGTAGAGCTCAATCTTCTGATGTTCTTTCTTCACAGGCCAATATTGCTGGATATAAAGCAGTTCTTTTGGCTGCAAGTGAGTTAGATAGATATTTCCCAATGCTTATGACTGCAGCTGGGACAGTCCAACCTGCCAAAGTAGTGGTTCTTGGTGGAGGCGTTGCAGGATTACAGGCAGTTGCGACAGCAAAAAGACTTGGAGCAATAGTATTTGTATCAGATATTAGGCCTGCTGTTAAAGAACAAGTAGAGTCCCTCGGAGCAAGATTTATAGAACTTCCTGAAGTTGAGGAAAAGCCAGGAGAGGCAGGAGGTTATGCAAAAGCTGTAACACCTGAATTCCTCTCAAAACAGAAGGCAACTTTAACTAAATATTTATCTGAAGCTGATGTTGCTATATGTACTGCGCAAGTTCTAGGTAAAAAGGCCCCTGTTTTAATAGACTCTCCCATGATTGAAAAGATGAGACCTGGTGCAGTAATTATTGATTTAGCAGTTTCTCAGGGAGGGAACTGCGAAGGAACAAAATCAAATGAAACTATTATCAAAAATGGGGTAAAACTTATAGGAGCGGGCGAATTACCCTCTTCAGTTCCTTATGATGCAAGTTCACTTTATGCTAAGAACTTAACATCTTTAATTACACCATTTATAAAAGATGGTGTAATTAAATTAGATAAAGAGGATGAACTCATTTCTGGATGTTTATTAAGCGATGAGGGAGTTGTTCTTCAAAATAAAGTTTTTGAAAATTGAGGTTTTAAAATTATGTCTTTTATTAGTCTTCTTTGGGTTCTTTTACTTGGTAGTTTATTAGGCCTCGAGTTAATTGGAAAAGTTCCTCCTACTCTTCACACTCCTCTAATGAGTGGAGCAAATGCAATTTCAGGAATAACAATGCTTGCAGCCTTGACTTTAATTGTAAAAGCAGAAGGTAATATACCACTTTTAATCATTGGTTCAGTTTCTCTTGGATTTGCTCTTTTCAATGTTGTAGGAGGTTTCTTTGTAACTGATCGAATGCTCGCGATGTTTAGTCGTAAACCATCAAATAAGAAGTGATTTTTAACATGAATCTACCTGTAATCATTAAATTCGTTATTGACCTTCTAGCTGTACTTTTACTGGCTTTAGGAATAAAAGGATTGTCAAAAGTAAAATCAGCAAGAGATGCCAATAGATTAGCTGCATTTGCAATGTCGCTATCAGTAGTAGGATTACTTTCTTATTATTTGGGTACATCTGGAATTGCGATTCAGTCTTGGATTTGGATAATAATTGGATCAATCATAGGTAGTTTATTCGGAGCAATTCTTGCAAAAAAAGTACCTATGACCTCCATGCCTGAAACAGTGGCATTGTTCAATGGTTGTGGAGGAATGTCATCACTTTTAGTGGCCTTAGGAGTAGCTATTTTTCCTATATCTGGTGGCCAAGAAAATTTAGATTTTTTTAAGTCACTTATTAATGAAGTTTCTATATCTGTTTCTATATTTGTAGGTGCAATAACTTTCACAGGTTCAATTGTGGCGATGGCAAAGTTACAGGGTTGGTTGTCAACTCCAGGATGGACCCAGAGCAAAGTTAGACATTTTGTAAATATTGTTTTTGCAGTCGCTTCCTTGATAGCCTTTTTTGATTTGATAAATGGGAATACAAGTTCTATTTGGCTTTTAGTGATAGTTTCTTCTTTATTAGGTATTGGAGTCACTTTACCAATTGGTGGAGCTGATATGCCAGTCGTTATATCTTTATTAAATAGCTATTCAGGGATTGCAGCAGCAGCAGCAGGTTTCGTTGTAGATAGTCAGCTTTTGATCGTAGCAGGCGCAATGGTTGGAGCGGCAGGTCTAATACTTACTCAAGTAATGTGCAAGGGTATGAATAGATCATTGGTCTCAGTTCTTTTTGGAGGATCTTTATCTGCGCAAAGTACAGCCTCTTCTGGTTCAGGAGAATATACAAATATAACTTCTTGCAGTGTTGAAGAATGTGCATTGACTTTAGAGGCAGCCAACAAGGTAATTATTGTCCCTGGTTATGGTCTAGCGGTAGCTCAAGCTCAACATACTTTAAGGGAAGTGACAAAAAAACTAGAGCAAAATGGAATTGAAGTTGTTTACGCGATTCATCCTGTAGCAGGGAGAATGCCTGGACATATGAATGTACTTCTAGCAGAAGCAGATGTTCCTTACGAACAACTTAAAGAGATGGACGTTGTAAATCCTGATTTTCCAGCAACGGATGTTGTTTTAGTCTTAGGAGCAAATGATGTGGTTAATCCTCAAGCTAAAAATGATAGCTCTTCTCCTTTATATGGTATGCCAGTTCTTGATGTGCAGGAAGCAAGAACGGTATTTGTAATTAAACGTGGTATGAGTGCAGGTTACTCCGGAATAAAAAATGATTTATTTGATCTTCCAAATACCTCAATGGTCTTTGGGGATGCAAAAAAAGTACTGAATGATTTGATTGGAGAATTAAAGGATCTTGGAGTTGGGGAGAAATAATAATATATCTTTTAGTTTTTCAGATTACGTAAAAAATAATCCATTTCGAGAAGTCTTACCTTGGATAGGTGGTGACTTACAAACTTTGAGAGATACTTTTGTTATTGATCTTGGTAAATCAAAAAAAAATAAAAAAATATTCTTTCCGATTAATAAAATTCTTTCTAAAAAATTTGAATTTGATTATCTTCTAGGGTTTTTAGAATTACCTGAAAACTTTGACTCTTTACAGGGTTTTGTAATCGTTACTCATGGTTTAGGCGGCTCAACTAAACGGTTTGGTTTAAGAAGAATATCTAGGAAATTAGCAAATAATGGTTTTGGAGTTCTTAAATTAAATCTAAGAGGATCTGGATCAGCGAGATATTTAGCTAAAGGAAATTATTGTGCTAGATGCTCCAGTGATGTTATTTCAGCAATTAATCATTTTAAAAAATTCATTAATTTAGAGTTTAAAGATCTTATTAAGATGAATAATCTTCCAATTTACGGAGTTGGATTATCTTTAGGCGGAACAATTCTTTTAAATGCCTGCCTAGATTACGATGAAAATAAAGGAGAAAAACTTTTAGATGGCCTTGCCTGCGTGAGTACCCCTTTAGATTTATCTTCATGCATTCTCTGTATTGAAAAACCTAGAAATTCTATCTACCAAAAATGGTTACTTCACCGCTTAAAAAATCAGTTATGGGAGGGATTTAATGATGAAGGCAAACTCCTTGATAACGAGAAATTAAGAATAAAAATTAGAAATTTAAGAAGTATAAGAGAATTTGATCAGAAATTTACAGCTCCTAGTTGGGGATTTAATTCTTTAGAGGATTATTATATTAAAGCTTCTCCAATATTTAGAATCCAAAACTCAATAAAAAAATTACCTCCAGTGCTTTTTATTCATGCCAAGGATGATCCCTGGGTTCCATATAAGGATACTTTGAATTTAAGAAAAGAATCTATTGATAAATTTACTATTTTTATAACTGAAAAAGGAGGTCATAATGGTTTTCATTCGATTAATGGCTGCTGGTCAGACGAAGTCGTAAAGAACTGGTTTATGAGTATCTAGGACTATTTAAAAATGGTGTTTTTTTGAAAATCCATTTTTCTATTGGCTTACCGTTAATAATATGTGAGGTAAAAATTTCAGAAATTTTTTCTGGAGAAACTTTCTCATACCAAATACCATCAGGCCAAATAAGAAGAATTGGGCCGTTCTTACATACCCTTAAACAGTCAGCTTTTGATCTTAATATATGAACGTTTTTTGTAGAGGGATCATTCTCATATTTTTTTAAAGTCTTTTTCAGACATTCCCATGCTTTTTGACCATCGTTGCCTTTAGAGCATTTCTGTTTTGTGGGTGTTGCGCATAGTAGAAGATGCTTTTTAATATTCACTTTTATCCAATACTTACGTATTTTTTTCCTTTTTTAATTTCTTGCTCAACAAAAAGTCTGGCCCAATTGTCTACTTCAAGAATATCCTCCAATTCGGGACTCAAATTCAAATTCTCCATATGTGATTCACAAGCTTTACTTATGAATGTTGGAATTTCTTGAAAAGAAATTTTTTCTTGAAGGAATTGTTCAACAGCCATTTCATTAGAAGCATTTAAGACTGCAGGCATAGTCCCAGAAGATTTTCCTGCGGCATAGGCAAGTCCCATGCATGGATATTTAAACTCGTCTGGCTCTTTAAAAGTTAATTTTCCAATTTCACTTAGGTTTAATCTTTTCCAATTTGTTTTAAATCTCTCAGGCCAACTCATCGCATATAAAATGGGTAGTTTCATATCTGGCCAACCTAATTGAGCTAATACTGAAGAATCATCCATCTCAATCATTGAATGAATAATACTTTGAGGGTGGATAACTATTTCGATATTTTCGTAAGAGGTCCCAAATAAATAATGAGCTTCTATAACTTCTAATCCTTTATTCATAAGAGTTGCAGAATCTACAGTTATTTTTTTTCCCATATCCCAATTAGGATGCGAAGTAGCATCTTCCACTGTGACATTTTTTAAATCCTCAACGGCCCAATCTCTGAAAGCACCACCAGAAGCTGTTAAATGTATGGCTTTTAAACCTTTAGGTATCTCACCTGTTGAAAAATCTGCATTTTCATAATTGGGTAATCCTTGTAAGCATTGAAAGATGGCAGAGTGTTCTGAATCAGCAGGTAAAAGCCTACTATTATTTTTCTTTAATGCAGGAATAACAATTGGCCCTGCCGCAATTAAAGTTTCTTTGTTAGCAAGTGCAATATTTTTCCCCGCATTAATTGCTGACATTGTTGGAATTAAGCCTGCACAGCCTACTATCCCTGTAACCACAGTATCTGCCTTATCCCATGCTGCAACTGTGTTAATCCCCTCCTTTCCACTTAAAACCAATGGAGCAATATCTAAATCTAAGTTATTAATATTATCTTTTAAATCTTCTATAAGATTTTCATCCTCAATCGCAACTACTTCTGGTTTATGTGTTTTAACTTGTTCGGTTAATAAATTAATATTTCTTCCCGCCGAAAGAGCTACGGCTTTAAACTTATCAGGCTGCTCACTAGCTATTTCGAGAGTTTGAGTCCCAATTGAACCAGTAGAACCGAGCACAGTAATGTATTTCAATTTTCTCTGATATTTCTAATATCTTCCCATTTAAAGGTGTATTTAAAAAACAAAAATTTCAAATTGGTTTTTTTCTTAAAATTTAGACCCTTATCCATGTTGTTATTTCCTTTGATTGATCAATAAGTTCAATACCTTTTTCTTTTAAAAAATTCCTAATTTCATCGGCCTTCGTATAATTCTTTTCTTTTTTTGCTTTCAATCTTTCATTAATAAGCATTGATATTTCTTCTTCTTTTATTTTACTTTCTTTTACTAAAACCTCTTTTTTAAGACCAAGTACCTCAGTCAACTTTTCAAGAGTTTTAAAATTCTCAAGTAGAAAGAATTTTTCATTTACGTCTATTTTAAAACCTTCGACCCTTTGAAATTGGTTTAAAAAGTTTTTTAATGGTTTTGCTAAATCGTAAATAATTGCAATAGCACCTGCTGTATTAAGGTCATTTCCAAGAGCCTCAGAAAATTTAAGCTCTTTTTGAGATAATTCAAAGCTTATTTTCCCTTTATATTCGTCTTCGATAGATTCATTCTTATCAATAGATTTAAAAGCATCTTTTGTAAGGTCCAAAAAAGAAAGGGCTACATTAATGTTTTTCCAAGCTTCTGAAGCACTCCTTAAAGCTTCTTCAGTAAAATCAAGTGGTTTTCTATAATTCACAGTCATAACAAAATATCGCAAAGTCATAGGGCTTATACCTGACTTAATTAGTTCTCTGATAGTTTTAAAATTTTTAAGGGACTTACTCATCTTTTGTCCATTTACATTGACCATCCCATTGTGTAACCAATAGTTCGCTAGCTTTTTGCCATTGGCTGCTTCTGATTGGGCGATTTCATTCTCATGATGTGGAAAAATCAAATCAGAACCACCTAAATGGATATCAATAGTATCTCCTAATTCATCTTTAACCATGGCTGAACATTCAATATGCCATCCTGGCCTACCTTTACCCCATGGCGAATCAAAAAATGGTTCATCATCTTTGGCTTTTTTCCATAGCGCAAAATCTTGCGGATTAAGTTTTTTACTATTTTCTTCATTAACCATTCTTCCTTGCTGATTGATATTTTGTTCTTGTAAATTTTGATTACTTAGCTTTCCATAATTTTTATTTTTGAAAACAGAATAATAAACATCTCCATCCCTAGAGTATGCGTAACCTTTGTCCTCAAGGATTGTTATGAAGGAGCAGATATTGCAAATATGATTCGTTGCTCTTGGCATACTATCCGGGCGCATTATCCCTAAAGAATCCATATCTTTATGAAATTCAATGATATTTTTTTCAGATACTTCCTTCATTGAACTGCTTTCTTCTTTCGCTCTTTTTAAGATCTTGTCATCAATATCTGTAAAATTTTGAACATACTTCACTTTTAAATCACTGTAAATTAAAAATCTTCTCAATACATCCCAAGCGATATAACTTCTGGCATGACCAAGATGACATAAATCATAAACAGTTACCCCACAACAATAAATTTTTACTACATCATCAATAGGCTTAAAAACCTCAACTTTTTTGCTTAAAGTATTAAAAAGTTTGATCATCTTAAAATAAGTATTTCATAAGGTTTATTTTGTCTCCATCCAATTGTCTCCAATTCCAATATCAACTAAAAGAGGCACATTTAATTTTACACAATCTTCCATAGTCTTCTTTACTAATTTCGTCGTAATTTCCAAAGAATCTGGTTCAACTTCAAACAATAATTCATCATGTACTTGTAAAAGCATTTTTGCTGGAACTTTCATTTCTATGAATTTTTTATTTAGTTGAACCATTGCAATTTTAATAATATCTGCACTTGAACCCTGAATTGGGGCATTGGCTGCGGCTCTTAGTGACTGTGCTTCCATGCCAGCTCTTCTTGCGGATTGCAAGTCAATTTCGTAAGGATCTTTTCCTATTAGTCTTCCAAGTCCATTTTTATCAAACTTAAATTCTCTTTTTCGACCAAAAATTGTTTTTACATAACCTTTTGATAAGGCAAGCCTTTCTTGCAGTTCAAGAAATTTGAAAATTTTTGAATATCTTTCTTTATATTTTATTAGGAATTCTTTTGCTTCTGGAGTACTTACTCCTGTTGAACGGGCAAACTTTTTTATCCCCATACCATAGATAACTCCGAAATTTATTGTTTTCCCAACTCTCCTCTCATCAGAAGAAATTTCTTCTTTCTCAAAAATTAATCTTGCAGTTAAAGAATGAATGTCATCATTTTTATGAAATGCATTTATGAGTATTTCTTCATCCGCTAAGTGAGCGAGTATTCTTAATTCGATCTGAGAATAATCAGCTGATAAAAGTTTCCAATTTTTTTCAGGCAAGAATGCTTTTCTGATTCTCCTACTAAATTCAGTCCTAACCGGGATATTTTGAAGATTAGGATTGCTACTACTTAGTCTCCCAGTCGCTGTAGCAGCTTGATTAAAGTTTGTATGAACTCTTCCTGTCTTTTCGTTAATAAGATTTGGAAGAGCATCAATATAGGTGCTAAGTAATTTGCTAAGAGTTCTATGTTTTATTAAATAATGGATTATTTCATGTTCGTCGACTAATCTTTCCAGAACTACTGCGTCTGTACTCCATCCTGTTTTTGTTTTTCGTGATTTTTTCTTATCCAAATTTAATTTTTCAAACAAGATCTCACCAAGTTGTTTTGGTGAAGATAGATTGAAACTCTCCTCTGCTAACTCATAAACTTTACTTTCAATATCTTCTAAGGTACTTTTTAATTCTTTTGAGAGTTTATCCAAATAAGGGATGTCGATGGTTATTCCATTCATTTCCATTTGGGACAATACCGGCTCTAAAGGCAGCTCGATTTCTTCGAACAATTTGATTAATTCATCTTTTTCCTTTAAAAAACTTTCTTTAAAAATTTTGACAATCTTAAAAGTTAGAAAAACATCATAACCGCAGTAAATACTTGCTTCATCAATATCAACAAATGAAAAGTCTTTATTTTTTCCAAGTGTTTCCTTAAATGAAGGAGGCTTAAATCCAAATAATCTAAAACTAATTTCACTTAACCCATGCTTTTCCTGATTATTAAGAAGGTAGTCTGCTAATAAGGTGTCAAAGGTTACGCCTTTAAGATCAAGTCCGTGATTAAAAAATATTTGCCTATCAAATTTTGAATTTTGGAGTGCCTTTTCTTTTTTTGGATCTTCTATCCAATTTCTTAGCTTTGAGAAAACATCTTCTATTGATAATTGTTTGGAGGCCTCCTTTTTTGTTTGATGACCAAGAGGTATATAAAATAAATCATCACTTTCTTCTCCAAGACATAACCCTATCCCAACAAGTTCCGCATCGATTGGATTTAAACTATTGGTCTCTGTATCTAAAGATACTATTTGATTAGTCTTGTCTAATCTTTGGATTAATTTATCAAGTAATTCGAAATCATTTACAACAGTTACGTTGATTTTAGGGATTTTATTTTCACTATTTTCTAATTCATTACTGCCTGCGACTTTTGGTGTCTTCTCCTCCTCTTTAGCTACATTATTTTTGTCAAAACCACCTTTACTAAAAGTTGAATTGAAAATATCAATTTGCCGGAGTAGTGTTGATAATTCAAGTTTTTGCAGAGACTCTGAGAGGAGTTCTTGATTTATATTTTTTAATTCATAACCATCACTTAATATCAAAGGCACTTCAGTATTTATTTTTGCTAAATCCCTAGAAAGAAAAGCATTTTGCTTATCGTTTCTGAGCTTTTCTATAACCGAACCTTTGATGAATCCTTTATATTTTTTATCATTGTTCTGCTGAATCTTTTCCAAAGCCTGATAAATTCCATCAAGAGTATCGTTTTCTTTTAGTAGATTAATTGCAGTTTTTGGACCTACCCCTTTAATACCAGGAATATTATCAGAACTATCACCAGTTAGAGCTTTAAGATCAACAACTCTTTCTGGCGCAACACCTAATTTTTCTTTTACTCCATTTTCATTCATAAGAGTTGGATTACCACTTTTCGCATATGGACCACCACCCATATAAAGTACATAAATATCTTTTTGATCATCTACTAATTGAAATAAGTCCCTATCTCCAGAAAGAATATTCACGCACCATCCTTTAGAAGAAGCATCATTTGCAATTGTGCCTAGGAGATCATCTGCTTCGTATCCTGGAGATTTAAAAATTGGTAAATTAAGGCTTTCTTCTAAGATGATTTCTAGTTGTTCAATATCTTGAAAAAAAACATCTGGTGCCACATCTCTATTGGCCTTATAATTTGGATCTAATTCATGCCTGAAAGTTGGTTTTTCGGTATCAAACGTAATACAAACACCCTCAGGACTAATATTTTTGCAATTATCCAGAAGACTTTTTAGGAATCCATAAGTGACACTTGTTGGAAATCCCTCCTTGGTAGTTAAACCTCCATCAATCCCTTTGCTAAATGCATAGAAGCTTCTAAAAGCAAGTGAGTGGCCATCGACTAAAAGTAAAATTGGTTTTTTAGAGTTTTCAGATTTTAAACTCATTTTCTTTTCTTAGCCCAAGGTGGAATATCAATAAAGATTTGCTCTCCAGGTTCTAATCCATCAATGACTGAAGTTTTATTTCCACTACTAGTACCAATCTCGATTTTTTCAAATTTGGGAGAATTGTTTTTATCAACTTTCAAAATTCCTTTTTCACCTTTTTCAGTGACAATAGAAACTGTTGGTACTAAGATTTTTTCTTCATTACCTTCGACTCTAAATTCAAGATCTGCAGTCATTCCAATTTTAATTTCTTCAGATATATCTTTAAAATTTAAAGTTACTTCGAATGAGGTTACATTATTATCTTTTACAGCTCTTGTAGCTATTTTTTTAACTATGGCACTATATTTTTTTGAGGGATAAGCCTCAATTCTTACTGAGGCTTCTTGACCTATTTTTATTCTGCCAATGTCACTCTCAGGAACTTTAGCAACAATTTCTAGGCCCTCTGATAGTTCAAAAATAAAGTTTTTGGTTTTAGGGTCTGAACTTAAGTTTGTACTTGGTGTGACATAAGATCCTATCTCAGCATATTTTGCAGTTATCTTCCCTCCATAAGGAGCTTTAATTAGATAGAAACTTTTTTCAGCTTTTGCATCATTAAGTTTTGCGCTACTAATGTTGTAGTTATTTTTATAACTTTCATAGTCTTCTTTACTTACCGCACCTTCTTGATATAAATATTCCCTTCTTAAAAATTCAGATTTTTGTTTTTCTACATTTAATTTAAGTTCTTCAAATTTATATATGAAGTCTTCATCATCGAGAGAAGCTAAAACCTGATCTTTTTTTACAAGATCGCCCTCATCTACTTTGATTTCTTTAATTACACCTTGCTTCCGAGGTCCAATATTGCTTGTCCTTATTGCTTTTACTTCACCACTAGTATTAATTGAATCTGAGAGGATTCCTTTTTCAACTTGAACTACAAAATCAGAAATGTCTTTTGATTTATTTTTCTTGAAGGAATTGGTTATGAAAACGAAAAATATAGTTAAAGAAAGTAATATAATTCCACTTCTTAGATTTATGTTTTTTTTTATTAAATCAAGCATTTCTTTTGAAAAAGTAATTGAGAATATTTGGGAACTAAATAAATAATCAAGACGATTATAATTAACTTATCCAAGATAGGTTAACTAAATACTATATTACTAGAAGATGTTTTCTGAATAATTTTTCCATAAGTTTTTTCAAATGTTAAAAGCAGGTATTATTGGATTACCAAATGTTGGAAAATCAACTCTATTTAATGCACTTGTAGAAAATGCTAAAGCCCAAGCTGCTAATTTTCCCTTTTGTACTATAGAACCTAATAAAGGCATAGTTTCAGTCCCAGATCAAAGGTTGCAAGAGTTAGGTGATTTAAGTTCTAGCGAAAATATTATCCCAACAAAAATTGAATTTGTAGATATCGCAGGACTAGTAAAAGGAGCTAGTAAAGGCGAAGGTTTGGGAAATAAATTTTTATCAAATATTAGGGAGGTTGATGCAATAGTTCATGTTGTGAGGTGCTTTGAAGATAGTGATGTGATTCATGTTTCTGGAAAGGTAGATCCCTTGGATGACATTGAGATTATTAATCTGGAATTGAATTTAGCTGATTTATCTCAACTCCAAAAAAGAAGAGAAAGAATTAAAAAACAGGTTAGAACTAGTAAAGAGGCAGCTAAAGAAGATAATTTACTAGAAAAGATTGAAGAAGAACTAGAAAAAGGACTTTCAGTTAGATCAATATCTTTGAATGAAGAAGAAAATTTAATAATTAAGCAACTAGGCTTCCTTACTGCTAAACCAATTATTTACGCAACAAATTTGAATGAAAATGATTTAGCTGAAGGTAATGATTTTTCATCAACAGTTCAGAGTTTTGCAAGCAATGAAAATACAGAATGTATAAAAATATCAGCGCAAGTCGAATCTGAATTAATAGAGTTAGAACCAGAAGATAAAAAAGACTACCTTATTGGTTTAGGAGTAGAAGAAGGGGGATTAAGTTCTTTAATTAGATCAACATATAAATTATTGGGATTAAAAACTTATTTCACTACCGGAGAAAAGGAGACAAAAGCATGGACCATAAAAGATGGGATGACTGCGCCACAGGCAGCAGGAGTAATTCATACTGATTTTGAAAAAGGATTTATAAGAGCTCAGACTATTTCGTATCAAAATTTAATTGATTCAGGTTCAATTGCCAATGCAAAAACTAAAGGTCTTTTAAGAAGTGAAGGTAAGGAATATATTGTTAACGAAGGTGATGTAATGGAGTTCTTATTTAACGTTTAGTAAGTCTCTTAAGGCTTACTATTTTGCTTTTTGGATTTAAATTCAAAAAATGAAATTAATAAAATTAAGATACATCCTAAGCAACTTCCTATTAAACCAAAAACAATGGTTGTGAAGCCATCATCGTAGCCATATTGTAGTTGTGGTAAGTGAGGGGGTATTGGCATTATTTTTCAACAGAATTTTCAATATCTTCCAGTAAATGTTTAGTTGATCTACTAAAACCATTAGTTTTTAAATAGTTTTGAGCCTCTCTAAATTTTTCAGCTACTCTTTTTGCATAAGGAGTATTCATGGAATTTTGAGTCATGTTGAAAATGCGACTCATTTTATAATCTGATTTAGGTAAACCCTTGATAAGTATTCAAAAATACAAGAATATAAAAATAGGATTTTTTACTTACTAATAAATTTATTGTGAAAAGTTCTTGATTCTCCAAATAAAGTTTTTCAAATTAGAAAAATTGACAATGACAAATATATTATTAATTCTTTTTTTTGTACTTTTATTTTTATTACTTGTTTATTCAAAACGAAATAGAGGGTTAGCCCAAAAAACAACAATTAGTCCAACTTATGTACCTTTCTTAAAAGAACAAGAATTTAATCCTGACATAAGTACTGATAATTGGGATTTACACAAACTTAGATTAGATAAATTTAAAAGATCACAATATAAGGGATTAACTTTCTTCGTAAGTTCAGAAAATAAAATTTACTATCTTTCTGAAGAAGGGGATAAGGTTTATTGCTAACAGGTGAAATTAATTTTATAAATAAGAAAAGCCGATAGAAATTAATAATATTAATGAAGTATTTTTTTTTATTATCAGAAAAGTTCTATAAGTTTATCGAATGGGAGTGGAATACTTTAAAAAATCTAAGAAGAAAAAAAAGAAAGAATTTTTTTCTAAGAGGATTATTTGCGTTATTTAGTTTATTCTCTATTCTTTTTTTAATATTTTCTCCTCCTATCGCTTTTGGATTGTTATTTGGAGAGGGATTAAAATTTAGTACTTTTTTTATTTGGATATGGATTTTAAATTTGAAGTTTTTTTGAAGATGTATAATTTATTTCCTGAGATTATTTAAAATTTAGAATATAAAAAAATCTACCTTATGCCAAAAATATTCAAACAAAATAAGTTCGCTTTGTTGGGAGCAAATATATTAATAATTTTACTTTGGGTAACTATATCTTCCTTTTTGATGAATTTATTTCAAAGTGAAGATGCCCCATTTTATATATATAAAATTTCTTTTTTAATCAGATTCCTTCCTCCTATTTGGGTTACATGGTTCCTATGGATAAAAAGAGGTGGTTTAAAAAGATAAATAACAAAAGTATTTTTGCGTATTTACTATAAAAAAAAATCAGTTAAAATCTGTGAGCTTACTTGAAATTTTCATGTAAGGATTAGGTAATTGAGAGATTGTTTTTAGCTAAGAAACAATCTCTTTTTTTTATATTTTTCTCATAAAAAAGTGCCTGTCAGTATCCCTATTGACAAACACTCATGACGATCAATTTTTAAAATTAGACAGGTAATCTATTATCGATTTCCACTACTCCAGAATCCATTAGACGACCGATTTTAATCACTAGAACCATATCTAATCGTGAAAATTCAGATTGATGGTTGGTTATCCAATCAAGTTCAGAAAGAGTTATAACTCCCAAAGTATTTACTTTAAGAAAAAGTAAGCCTAAATTCATTTTAAAAAATTCCTGGGATAATCCAGCCAAATAAGCCATAATTTACAACTAATGCAAATAAGCCCATCATGGCCATTCTTCCATTAGTTCTCTCGGCGTTTTGCCAATAAGTTGATTTTGAATTTTCCATTTTAACTGAGTTGTCGGTTTATAAAAAAGTTAGTTTTAAACGAAACCAGGGATTATTTGACCTGTTGTTAGATATGCTCCAACAGCAGCAATTAGTCCAAGCATTGCGAATCTGCCGTTAAGTGTTTCAGCAACAACTTTTTCTTTTTCGATTGTCTTGACTTTTGTGTTTGTGTTTTTCATTTGATTAAAAGATGAATAGTTTAAATTTTCGTTTTGAAATTGCTTGGTTAGATAAGCAACGAGGATGGCTGTAAAGAATACAATTACTGCTAAGAAACCTGAAAGTGGACTCATTAAAAAATGCCAGGAATAATTTGTCCGGTTGATACGTAAGCACCTACTAACGCAACAAGCCCAATCATTGCCCAACGACCATTAACTTTTTCTGCATTTTGTGGGTAGCTGTCGTAAGAAACAGACTCATCTATATAAGGACGTGTTTCAGTAGGAAACATATTTTGTCTGCCACCTGATTCAGTAGTAACGTTTGAATTAGCCATTTAAGTTGTGTAATTGTTAACTAATGTAACACTACTATTAATAAATGTAAAGTAATAGGTTAAAAATAAGTTATTTTCAAGATATATGCAACATATATGTAGCAAAATCAATACATATATAGTTAAATAGTAGATTTTTTTGGTTTTTACTTAACGTGGAATTCTCATCCGTAATGATAATGGACCTCCGTCCAGCCTTTTTGGTGAAGTTCGTGCCACTTTTCCCAAGCTGTATCTATGTTTAGTTTTTCTGAGCATTTGTACCCTCCAGGTTCTCCAATGTGATTTGTATAAAAAAGATGAATATGAATTTTTAGATTAGGTTTAGGGGAATTTTTGCATTCTTCGAAAAAGATCATTCTGCTTCCTTCAGGATTTAGTAGGCATCCGTTTGGTTTGCTGGTACTACATCCGAATGAATACTTGGACTCCATGCGTTTCTTTAAAGGGGTAGCTGAATTTAATACATTTGTACTATAAATTATATTCTTATTGTTTTGCTGTCAATCCTTTTAAGGTTAAGTACTTATTTACTAATGATTATTTTGTTTTTTAATAAAAAAGATAATTTCTCTAAGCTCATGAATTACAGGGAAGATTTAGAAATCAAGCTACAAAAAGTAACACTTGCAATGCAGGAAGTTGTAGAGGACATCTATAAATCCGATCATGAAAAACAAAGAATAATTTCCAAACTTATTGAATTTAAAGAAGCAATCATTTTAAAGGGTATTGAACTTAATATCGAACTAGAGGCTGCCTAGAAATATTTAATATCTCATGAATGTTTAATTACTTTTAGAATAACGTTAATAACAAGTAAGTTTTTTTATTAAATGCAGGCTGGTACTTTTGAATTATTGATTCTAGTACTTATCTTTTTAGGTCTTCAAGCATGGTGGATTATCCCAATAATAAAAAAAAATATTGAATTGAATAAGAGGGGTAAGGATTTAAGAGAGGAAATTAATCAATTAGAAAAGTTATATAAAAAATAAATAACTCTATTATTGTGAGACTGGTTACTATAAGTGAAAGCAAATATCAAATGAAATTAAAAAATATTATCCCAATTTGTTTACTGTTTATTGGAACTTTAGGACTGCATCAACCTTCTCCCGCAGAAGAAAAGATTGAAGTTATACCTATTATTCAAAGTTCAAAAGGACTTAGTGGTAAAAATTTTAATTATCTCCAAGGTAAGCCTGAATTAAGACTCTTAAAAGTAAAGATTCCAGTTGGCTTGAAAACTCCAATTCATACTCATCCTTCCCCAATGTTGATTCATGTCACCAGAGGAAGATTAAAACATGTGAGGGGTGAAGAAATTAATTTCTTTAAAGCGGGTGATGCATTTATAGAGAGTAATAATGGGGTGGCTCACTATGTGAAAAATGTTGGAAAGAAGCCGGCCATACTTCATGTGGGAGTTGTATCAGTAGTTGGAATGCCTACGGCCATAAATGAATAAAATTTTCTCTAAAGTTATTCAATCTGCATTTTTAGGATTCACCTTTTACGAAGAACAACTGTAATGAGATACTCCTCCATATTTAAAATACTGGCTTGGCTTTAGTCGATTATATTTTTGATCTATTTCTGAGGGTTGTTCTACATATGGATTGCTAAAGACATCCTGTAACTCTTTTATTTTTTTGTAATTTCCCTTTTCAGCTTCTTCATATGCGGTTACGACCATCCATTCGCGCCAAGTATAGACTGGATTAAGGGATTTCATTGATGCTGATTTTGCTTTAATATTTCCCTCTTTCTTCAAGACTGATTGCCAGTTTTCAAGCCATACTTCCCACCTATTATTGAGCTCGTCATTAATTGCTAAATAGAAACAGTCTTTTAAAGAATCTAAGTTATCAGGGATTTCAGAGAGTTTACGGAACAAAATTGTATAGTCTGCTTTTGAAATGACCATGAGATTAAAAAATTCATTTATTAGAGTTTCGTTGTAATGTTCTAAACCAAGCTTGTTTGCCCACATTTTCATCAATTCCTTATTTATTAATTCAGAAAAGTCTTTTTCAATTTGATCTAACTTTTCTTGATCTTGTTTGCTTTGTGAAAGTAACGGACTAAGAGAGGAACAGAATGTTTTAAAATTAATTGCCGCTGCAGAAGGCTGGTTAAAAAATGAGAAATGTTCACCACCACCTGTCCATGGTTGAAATCTTGGATCAAATAATTCACAGAATCCAAAGGGGCCATAATCCAAGGTATAACCTCCGGCAGCACAATTATCACTATTGAAATTACCCTGGCAATAACCAACTCTCATCCAGTTGGCTATAAGTGATATAAGTCTTGATCTGTATAAAGAAGCCAGTTTTATTACTTTACTTTCAATTGAAATCTCATATTCAATTTCATCCTTATAATTTCTATCAATTAGATGTTGAACTATCATCTTTAGTTCATTGAGGGCCTCATCATGCGCATTATTACGAACTCGTCTTGCAAAAAGTTCAATCTGGCCTACACGTAAAAAAGATGGAGCGACTCTCGTAGTAATGGCCGCTTGATTATCAACCATAATATCAGGTTCAAAATAAGCGGACCCTTTGGAATACCAAGGTCTTCTAACTATTTCTGAACGTGAAACATAAAGTGTTAAAGATCTTGAGGTAGGGATTCCCAAGGAATCCATTAATTCCTGTGCGAGAAATTCTCGTACGCTAGACCTTAAGACAGCTCTGCCATCTGCTCCACGACAGTAGGGAGTTGGACCTCCTCCTTTAAGTTGCATTTCCATTCTTTTCCCATTGAATAAACCTTCAAAAACAGAAATTGCTCTGCCATCACCATAACCATTGCCAGTGCCAAAGGGACATTGTTGGGTATATTCAGTTCCGTAAATTGATAATGCATAACCTGTTGCCCAACCAACAGGACTCATTGGATAATTAGCAACAGAAATATCACCTGAGAAAAAACGACAAAAATTCTCGTCCTTAGTAAGGTCTGAGCTTAGGCTTAGTTCATTAAAAAGTTTCTTGCTATGGGAAATATATTCTGGTTCTGGAATAGCAGTTGGAACAACTGGTACATAATGACCTGAATATACTGAACGCGGCTTATGATCATTTCCATCTTTTGTTGATTGAGGATCTGCTTTAAGAGAATTCATAAAAGAATAGTCAGATAGTTGAGAAAATTCAGAAAAATTTTCTGTAAGCTTTACTTTTAATGGATCAGATTTGGTTGACATCAAATTTGTTATCTATTCTTTGAGGCGCTCTAATTTCTTTAAATTAAACACCTAGATGTATCTTATATAGATTCTATTAGGGATGGTTTTTGGCGATACGTTTGAGATTAAATATAAGTTAAAAGTTAATACTTAATTAAAAAAAGTATCCGCGGTAAGACATTTTTTTGGAAAAAATTTTTTGGCTTTTAAAAAATAAAAAAGGACTTCGCCAATATATTAATTTTTAAACAAGAACCACTGTAACTACTTATACATTGAAGTTTTTTTCTTAGATTCCTTAAAATAATTTGAAAAAAAGTTTCAAAATTTAATTTGTTGATCGACTTACACCACCCCCCTTATTCCCGCACTATATTTCTTGTAAAAATTTTCTAACTTACCCAGCCTTTCAGCAAATCAAACACACTAATAAATAGTCCGAAACCAATAATTGGGGGAGCAACCCATCTTGTCATGAATTTCAAATAACGTGTCGTTTTGATTCCAACTTTTGAATCACTAAGCTCTTCATTAAATTTTCTAGGGACCACCCATCCCATAAAGAAAGTAACTAAGAATCCACCAAAGATCAGTAATACGCCACCAAAAATCGAATCAACTGTTCCAAGAATATTTAAATTTAATGCAGAAGGGATGCCCGCTAAGAATAGGAAAAGAGTTATCAACCAAACTGATTTTTCTCTTTTAAAGCCGAATTTATCCATTAAAGAGGAAACTGGAACCTCTAATAATGAAACAGATGAAGTTATGGCTGCGATATAAGCTAATGCAAAAAATGCAACAGCTACAATTCTACCTGCCGCACCATATGAACCTAGACCTGTTGGAATTGAGATAAATAAAGCACCAACAGTGGATTCAGAAATAGCGTCACTTAAACCGAATGTTAAAACTATTGGGAAAGTTATAAATCCAGCCATTAGTCCAACCAAAGTATCTAATGATGCAACTCCAACACTTAGTTTTGGAAGATTACTTTTTTTATTTAAATAGGATGCGTAGGTAACCATAATTCCAATCCCTAAGCTTAATGAAAAGAATGCTTGTGTAAAAGCGTTTCTTATTGTTTGAGGATTTCTCAATTCATTAAAGTCAAACTTAAGTAGAAATGTTTTATATCCTTCCCATGCTCCTGAAAGTGAAGTAGCCCAAATAGCAAGAATCACAATAATTATGAAAAGGATTGGCATGAAATATCTAGTAACCTTTTCTATACCTTTTTTTATACCTGATGAAACTATTATTGCTGTAAGTACAAGACTTAATAGATGGCCCAATAAAACACTGCTGCCACTACTAATCGAGCCAAAGAAGGTTTCTGCTTCAGTTAAATTCTTTGGTAATCCAAAAAATAAAGAATGGAACAAGGTATCT
>CACGHD010000019.1 GCA_902572825.1 uncultured Prochlorococcus sp.
ATTTTTTAATTAATTTTTTTATCTTTTTTTTCAGAAATGATACTGTTGTATTCATTAAAACTTTCTACAGAAAATGTCGTATCTTCTATATCAATTCCTTTTAGTTGTCCTATAACTTTGTTTAATTCATCGATATTAATCATTCCATTTTGATCATATTTAACTTCACCATCACTATTTAAAATAATGGTTTGTGGAATTAATCCGTTCCAATAATGATTAGGTTCATTTCTAAGATTAGACTTTTCTTTATCCTGTAATTCATCAGTTGTTAAAGCAATGATATCTATATTATTTCTCCATATCAAATCTAAACCAGATATTATCGGAGCCATAGCTTTACTATCAGAGCTATCGTCAAGATAAAAAAATAAAACTGCGACTCTTTTATTTTTTAATGATTCCTGAAGAGTTGTCTGGGGAGGAACTATAGCCCCATTACCTGCGTATATTGGAAAGATGTTGCCATCGTAACTATTAGAATCTCTAGAGGCATTTGCTTTATATGGGCTTAAGAAAATTAATGCTATTAGGATCCATTGAATTATTTTCATTAAAGTTTAATAACTTACTTTGAACTTGATCTTCCTAATCCTTGAAGGATTCCTTTACCTACTAAACCGATAGCTTTGCCAACGACCTTTGTAAGGAAAGTTACGAAAAGATTACCGATATATTTTACAGCAACTTCTAACTGCGGTGCTAAGGCATCTCTTATCTCAACTAACAATGTAACTTGTTTTTGTAGCCATTCTAGATTCTCTAATTCTTTCTCCCTATTTTCATTTTTAAAGTAACGAGTAAATTTTTTATCGATAATATCAATATATTCTCGTTTACTCTCATACAAGTATATAGGCATATAAATATAGTCATGCCAGCGATTGTAGTTATTAATATTATTTCTAAATCTTTCAAAATTTCTAGTCGATTGTAATTCGGGATTTATAAGTATAGTCCTTAATTCAGGCCAAGAAGAACAAATATTAAAGATTTCAGAAGCTAATAAATTACAGTTCCTTATTGTCCAGTTTGAAATTATATTTTCAAGGATCAAAAACGATTCTGTTTCATATAGAGGGAGTAATTTTCCATCATAGTCAAGAGCTTCATTTTTAATAATTGGCTCAATAAACATAATTGATTCATGTGCTTCTCTATCTATCTCTTCGCAACTTACCTCACTATAAATAAAATCATTTATTGATATAGATTCGCCTGCTTTTTTTAATCGAAAATAACTGTCTGTGATATTTGAAATTGTATTAACTTTAAGTTCTTTTATAAGAGAATTTAAATCATCTTTAAAATCTTTCTCCTTATAGTTTTCCTTAATATTTTTTACTAAATTATCTAACTCATCTAACATTTTGCAAATTAGTCGCGAAATGAATTCTTTCTTTATCCCAGAGAGAATTATTGATGAATTATTAAATTCAACCTGTAAGTTAATTGAACTATACCTTTCCTTTAGTCTATTTAAAATCAAATTCCATATTTCCGCGGTGTTTTTATCTTTAATGAAAACAGTGTTCTTATTTTCAAGATTAATTTTATTTTCAGTGTAAACTGCCTCAGTATATAGTTCTAGTGAATTACCCCATAAGAAAATAAGAAAAGATTTTGCAGTAATAAGTTCTCTTAATCTTCCTTTTAAAATGAATTTATAAAATTCTGGTGTTGAATCAGAGTTAACATATTTGAATATATAATTAATTTCAGAATCTATTTGCTTAAGACCTGAAGTTAGAATTTTTTGACTAAAAGAGAGAGGCTTATTTTTGTTTAATTGAACTCGGGAATTATTTTCAATATCAAATACCCTTCCTCCATTTAAAATGGTATCAATAGATTCAAGAACTTTTTCTGCACTGGGATTTAAAAGAAAACCTTCAGCATTTAACGATGGAGGGGTATTTGCTTCACAAACAAGTTCGCCAGAGAGAATTATAAGAAATTTTGACTCATCATATCTTTCTCTTAATTTTAATAATTCTAACCTTATAAGATCTTCTGATTGGGAATTAAGAACATTCCATATAACTAAATCAGGAGTTGTATCATCTGTTCCATTATTAAAATTAATGTCTAAATTTTCGTCTAGTGATGTTAACTTAAGCGATAAAGATTCTGCTATTAAGCTTGGAGCAATAATCAATATCGATTTTTTTGTAATTAATTCCAAGACTAGATTTCTTATCTCTTATACAAAATTAACTAACAATTACTGCAAACACCAGCCTTAAATGAATTTTTATACTCTTTTAAGCGTAGTAATTTCTATTTAAATCAAAGTCATTTAATCTCTCTGATGACAATACATTATTCGCTTCGTTGATAGTGAATTTATTTTCATATAGAGCTTTACCTACAATTACTCCAAAGAGTCCAGAATTTTCAAATTTTACTAACGATAATAAATCAGAAATTGAACCAACACCTCCTGAGGCTATTACTGGAATATCTGTAATTTCGAGTATGCTTTTTATGAATTCTTCATTTGACCCTTCTAATGTCCCATCTGTATTTATATCTGTAACAATAAAACTAGCTATTTTAAATGAAGAAAACTCTTTCACAAGATCTGTGGCAAAAATATTAGATTGCTCAAGCCAACCCCTTGTACTAACTTTTCCATCTTTTGCATCTATCCCAACAATTATCCTTCCAGGAAATTTATTTGATAAGTCTTTAACTAGTTCTTTATTTTCTATTGCAGAGGTTCCCATGATAACTTTCTCAATACCATAAGAAAATAATTGTTCTATCCTTTCTTGAGACCTTATCCCCCCACCTATTTGAATAGGTATATTAACTGTTTTTGCAATCTTTTTTATTGATTTATCGTTTGTTGGGGACCCAGTTTTTGCGGCATCTAAATCAACTATATGTATATATTTAGCCCCTTCGCTTTCCCAAAATTTAGCTTGCTCATGAGGCTCTTTGGTAAAGTCTTTTCTTTTATTAAAGTCGCCTTTAAAAAGCCTTACACACTTACCATTCATTAAATCAATTGCTGGTATTAGGTCCATAGAATCATCCTTTTCATTAATTACTTATTAGTAGTACTATTCAATATGTAATTCTATTTAAGATTACTACTTCAGTTAAATATTTTTTGAATATGAAAATTCTTGTAATGGGTGGTACTAGATTTGTTGGCAAATCTTTGGTTGGAAAGTTATTAAGTAAAAATTATGATATTGATATTTTCACTAGAGGTAATAAAAGTAATCCTGAAAAAACAAATTTAATTAAGGGTGATAGAAATAATTCAGAAGATATCGTCAAGCTAAGAAATGAAAAGTATGATTTTGTTTTTGATATTTCTGGACGAGAGTTAGAACAAACCAAACTTCTCATAGAAAATTTAGATAACTCTTTCCAAAGATATATATATGTAAGCTCTGCAGGTGTTTATAAAGATAATTGTGAACTACCCTTATCCGAAGTTGATCCAATTGATCCAGATAGTAGGCATAAAGGAAAGTTTGAGACAGAAAATTGGTTAAAAAATCAAAAAATTCCTTTTACAAGTTTTAGACCTACTTATATTTATGGACCGGGAAATTATAATAAAATTGAAAATTGGTTTTTTGAAAGGTTATTTACTAAAAAATCAATACCAATCCCTAGTGACGGTTCTTTAATTACTCAGCTAGGACATGTTTCGGATCTAACTGATGTAATGATTAGGTGCATAAATTTTGAAAATTCCAAAAATAATATTTACAATTGTTCAGGTGAAAAAGGAGTGACAATCAAGGGTTTAATTTATTTCTGTGCCAATGTTCTTGGATTAAACCAAAATGAAATTTCTTTAAGAACATTTGATTATCAAAAATTAGATCCTAAGTCTAGAAAGGGATTTCCAATTAGATTAAATCATTATCTGACTGATATCTCTAAGATAAAACGTGATTTAGAGTGGGCGCCAACCTTTGATTTATTTAATGGTCTAAAGGATAGTTTTGTGAATGATTTTAATTATAAAAAGAGTGAGGAGTTTGATGAAAATTCAGATAATATTCTTTTTAATTCTTAAATAGCCTAATAAAGTCACAAAAGTCAGGATGAATCCTAACCAATAAAAAATTAAAGCCAAATTATGCAATAAGCTAATTTTTAATGGTGTAAAGAAGGTAATTAATGAAATAAAAAAGAAAAATGTTTTATATTTTCCTAACATTGATGCTGGTAAACCGTCTTTTGTAGAGTTCCTTAGGCTAGAGATAATTAATTCTCTAAATAAAATTAATGACAAAGACCAGAAGGGTATAAAATTATTTTTACAAAGGAAGGTCAAAGGAATTAAATAGAATACTTTATCGCTTAAGGGATCAAGGATAGCTCCTAATCTAGTTTTAAGACTAAATTTCCTTGCAATTAACCCGTCGAAATAATCAGTTAAGCCTCCAATAATAATCAATATAAAGACATAAAAAGGTTTGTTAATTTCTAAAAAAAGTATTAATGGAAATACAAGGAAAAGTCGAGATATCGATAATAAATTGGGAATATTCAATGCCAATTTTTTAAGATTTTTTCTTAATAACAAATTAGTTTTTGTATATAAAAAATATATTACACTCTCAACAAGCTTAAATTTTCAGTATAAATATTAAGTGGTTTTTGATGCTTGATTCTAAAATTTAATTTAAATCTGAATCCTAAAGATTATAAACTCAACTTCTCTTTATGAATGATGATGTTTTATATTACAAAATTATTCCTTATATCTAATGCAGCCTCATAGCCTAAAGCTATCTCCAGAATCTGATTTGATAAATTCAATTAAAGAATATTCTTTATCGAATAATTTATACGGGTATGTTTCTGGAGTGGTTGGTAATCTTAGAACAGTTTGTATTCAATGCCCAGGTAATCAAGAGATAAATAAATTTGAAGGAAATCTAGAGATAGTTTCTTTAAACGGACATTTTAATAAAGGAGATGTTCATTTACATTTGAGTTTTGCAGATGAGGGATGTAATGTGTTTGGCGGGCATCTAGAGGAGGGATGTATTGTAAAAAAAGGTACTGACATATTATTACTTTCTTTTGAACAGAAAATTATTACTATCTCAAATCATGATTTAATCACTAATGAATCACGAGTAAAAGCATATATTTTAAGGGATTGTCCTTGGTCCAAAAGAGCAATTAGGTTGCTTAATTCTTTATCTATCCCTCATGAAGTTACTCTAATAGACAATGATGAGAGCTTTCAAAAAATTATGGCTCAAAGTAGCCACAATACTTTCCCTCAAATATTTTTGGATAATAAATTTTTTGGAGGATATGATGAACTTTCAGAACAAGCGAAATTGGATAACTTAATTTCATTTAAGTAATCTAAATTTTTTAACTATCACGATTAGTAAGCTTTTCGGCAACTAATTCGTCCTCTAACTGCTTTATTAATCTTGACACAAGACTTTGAAATTCTGGTTGACAGCCTTTAAATGCAGCTTTATGTCTTATTGGCTCATTTCTAGTTCTTAAATCAGTAAGCATTAATTGTAATGCGTCAATTTTGGGATTTATTTTCATAGTTTTAATTTATATATTTACATCTTTTAAATCATTTGCATAGCTTTTTTAAAAGATATCTTTTTATTATCATTCGAACTTGTAACTTCTATTAATTTATTTATGGATTCTTTGTTTTTTAAAGAATCTATACAACATTGCGCAACTAATCTTCTTGGGATTGATCCATTAATTTGAGTATCCTCTTTTGAATAATTTATATTTTCTGATTTAATATCTTCATTTTCCTTTAATCCTCCAGGTCTAATAATAGTCCATTCAAAATTTGAATTGCGTAGAAAGTTTTCACCTAATTTCTTCCAAATAAGAATTAAACCAAATAAGTTTAATGGGTGAAATAATTTACCAGTACAAAGGGAACTCACTAAAATAACTCTTTTAATACCAGCTCTTTTGCAACTCTCTAATTGCCTGTATACACCTAATGCATCAACCTTTGCAGGACCAGTTAAATCTAATGATGCTCTCGCTCCAGTCGCAATTATCAAAGCATCAATATCTTTTAAAGCTTCATCAAGTTCTCCTTTTTTGTCTAATGAAACCCTAATTGTTTCTAAACGCTCTAATCCTGCTGATACTTTTGAATTCTTTCTGATGATTTGCCTTACTTTATATCCTTTCTTAACTGCTTCTTCGGAAATTCTATAACCTGTTTTCCCCGATGCACCAGTAATTGCTATTTTCATGATTAAAAAACTAATTTAAATATTATATAAATTTCTCAAGGCTTTTTACATATAAATTTCTTTGTTCTATTGGGATAAAGAGTGCGACATAAATAACATTTTGTTCCATCACAACCTCTTGCAGTACAGTATTCTCTGCCATAAAAGATGATTTGCAAATGTAAGGTATTCCAATCATTAATAGGAAATATTTTTTTTAGGTCTTTTTCTGTTCTAACTACGTTATCTCCATTTGACAGCCCCCATCTTTGTGCCAACCTGTGTATGTGAGTATCCACTGGGAATGAGGGTATTTTAAACACTTGAGACATTACAACTGATGCTGTTTTATGACCTACCCCTGGAAGAGATTCAAGCTTCTCAAAAGAATTTGGGACCGCGCCATTATGCTTCTCAATCAATAATTTAGATAAGTTATAAATGTTCTTTGATTTTTGATTAGATAGACCTAAAAATTTTATATATTCGTAAATGCCATTAATACCTAGCTGCACCATCTTTTCTGGATTATCTGCAACTTTAAATAGGCTTTTTGTTAATTCATTAACTTTCTTGTCTGTTGATTGAGCACTTAAAACTACGGCGACGAGAAGTGTATATGCATTTGTATGATCAAGAGGTATTGGAGGCGATGGATATAGCTTTTTGAGTTCCTTACGGATTATTTCTGCTCTTTCGGACTTTCTCATTAAATTTGAAAATTAATCGGTGTATAAAATTATACAAGTGATATTTTAGGTGAATATTTTCTGCTAACTTAATATATTTGAATAAGAAAAACTTAGTGAAAAATGATGCTTTAATAATTGATGATTTGCATCATAAATATGATAAGCGAGAATGTTCAAATTGGATATTAAACGCAATAAACCTGAAAATTGAAAATGGCGAATTGTTAGGGTTGCTTGGTCCTTCTGGTTGCGGAAAAACGACTCTTCTAAGATTAATTGCGGGGTTCGAATATCCCTCTAGAGGGTCGATTTCTCTAAATGATAAGGAAATTTCAAGTGGAAAAAAAATTCTTAGTCCTGAGAAAAGAAATATTGGTATGGTTTTTCAAGACTATGCACTTTTCCCTCACTTAACTGTTTTGGAAAATGTAATTTTTGGTTTAAAAAACAAAAAAGATAGATCTAGAGTTGACTATTTATTAAATGTTGTAGGTCTTGATAGTTTTATTGGAAGATACCCACATGAATTATCTGGAGGCCAAAAACAAAGATTAGCAATTGCGAGAGCTCTTGCTCCTGGTACTAATTTTATTTTATTAGATGAACCATTTTGTAGTCTTGATATGCATGTCAAACTAAAATTGAGAAGTGAACTCCCAAATATCCTTAAAGGTTGTAATGCAAGCGGTTTGATGGTTACTCATGATCCAGAAGAGGCAATGTCAATTTGTGATAAAGTTGCCGTCATGAATGAAGGAAAAATACATCAAATTGATACACCAATTAACCTTCTAAACTATCCCAAGACCCTATTTGTTAGTAGTTTTATTTTGGGTAATAATATTATTAACCTTCAAAAAAATGGTAATTCATATATGTCTTGTTTAGGTGAAATAAATAGTTCAGGGGTTTTACAAAATGCAAATATTAAAAGTATGTCAATTTCGCCTAAATTTATTTCAATTAAAAGATCAGAATCTGGAAATGCGAATGTAATATCTAAAGAATTTCTTGGAGAATTTCTCATATATAAAGTAACTATTAATGGAAACATTTTGCGGGTTACAACTGATATTAATAATCTCCTAAATAATGGTGATAAATGTTCTCTTTCTATAAATAAAAGTAGTTATTATTTTTTATATCCTGGAGCACATAAGGTATATATATAGAATTTATTTATAGGCAATTACACTTCCCACCCTTCCAATTAGAGCATTTTTTCTTTTTACATTTCTTTTTTTTATCTTTATATATTTTATTAGTTAAAAGCAGTTCAGAAAAACTGTACTCTAAATTCATTTATAGTATTGCGAGTGATTTTCATTATCATATTATTTAATTTAAATTAAAGGATTTATTAATTACTAATTTATACAAAATGTTGTATTATTTTCTTAGATACTTATTTGAAAATGAATGAAAATAATTTAAAAACTAAAAAATTAGTTAACTATGGTCCATCTGGAAGAGCTGTTGCTCAACCGATAGACAAAAGTTTGTTAGATAACATTTTTGAACATCTAACAATGGAAAGATATGCCAATGTTCAATATTTTTCTATGTATCTATGGTTTCAAGAACGTGATTTAAATGGATTTGCCTCTCATTTTCTAAGTGAATCACAAGGCGAAATGGAACATGCCCAGAAATTTGCAGATTACATAATCGCAAGAGGACTATGCGTAAAATTAGATGAAATTCCTGCACCCGTTCAAACATGGGATTCTATAGAGGAGCTGATTTCTTATTCTTTTAATATGGAGGCTGATTTAACTTCATCTCTACAACAACTATATTCCATATCAGAAAGAATTTCAGATACAAGAACTAACGTATTTTTAGATCCTATTATTGAGGCTCAAACACAATCAGAAGATGAATTTGCGAACATACTGGGCAAGGTTAAGTTTGCTTCTAATCAACCTTCGGCAATCTTATTAATAGATAGTGATTTAAAGAAAAAATAAATTAGTTTCAAATTTATTTTCATTCAATGTCCTTTTGGTTATTTCAAAAAGTAAATTCGAAAAGTTGATTTTCTCATTATTTTTATTTAAGAGTTCAGCTATTTTATAAATTTCCTTAACTCTTTTAAAAATATTTTTGTTTTCAATAAATAACCTTCCTCTCAATGCTTTATTTTCTGTAGTTTTGTAGGATTGCTTGATATTTCTTAGTCTAGTTGATAAAAAATCAACTTCGATTAACAAGTTGTTTGTAAGTGATTGTGATTCCTTCATTTTTTTATAGCGGTGATGTTTCAATGAAAGAAGGGGCAACACTGACTATTTGGGTTCCAATTGGAGCTATTAATAACTCAGATGCTCTTAATTTAGAAATTAATCTTGTTGATGTTACGCGTGTAGAACCGATTAATTCTCCAATCCTTTCGTGCGTTAACCTAAAGGGTAACTCGCACCATTGACCACATCTTCTACCTAGACGATTTACTAGTATTGAAAACAAGGCTTGTATTCGCTTTTCTGCATTTCCTAAGTGTCTTATCCTAAGGAGTTGCAAAGTCCATTCATTTACTGCATCAAAACCAATATTCTGATCAATATTTACATTGCTATGAAAAGACAAATCTGTTAACGCTTCAACACAGACACCTTCGCTACATAAAAGGTCCGTTCTTAGTTGATCACCTGATTGTAAAAATGCAAGTGTCATTCCTTCAGTTTCTTCACAAGGGCAATAAACCCTAGCAATTCCACTTTCAACTTCTAGGCATGTCCCTTTTGGTCTTGATGAAGGATCTATTAATACGGATTGCCCGGTTATTATTCTTACTAATTTTGACGGAGATTCTCCATAATTATGAAAATTCATTAATTAATACATGATAATGAGAATTATTATCAATTATGCACTATAAATGTGTTTATTGCAATAGATTCTCATTATCATCATGATTCTGAAGTTTTTCTTTACATAGTATTTAGCAATATAATTTAGATAGAATTGCTAAAAATTTTATTTAAATGAGCGTAAATAGAGTTTGTTTTAATTGTGGAAGTTCTTCATTTGTCTCAGATCGATCTTTAGGAGGTAAGATTGTATGTTCTAAATGTGGATCTTCTTCATTTAAAAATAAATCTTCTTCATTTTTAAAAAATAAATATTTAGTATTTCTAGCTATTGCGATAGCTATTTTCATAATTGTTATTTAATTAATCTTCTTATATTCCAAATTCCATTATTATTAGTAACCTCTACTTGAATACCATATAAATTATTAAGATTTTCACTATTTATAACCTTATTTTGATCTCCATCGGCGATTATTTTGCCATCTTTTAGCATTATCACACGGTCATAAATTTTTGTAATCGTTGAAATATCATGAGTGACGCATAGAATTTTGGTATTTAATTTTGATAATTTATTAACCTTATCAATTACAAAAAACTTTGATTTATAATCTAAATTTGCAATTGGTTCATCTAGGATTAAGATTTTGGGTTTTTTGATTAATGCCCTTGCAATAAGAGAAATTTGTTTCTCTCCATCTGATAAATATGAAAAATTCTTTTTAGATAAATTAGATATATTCATTTTCTTCATGATTTTTTCGACCTTATTAGAATCTTTTTCAGATTTATTTTGTACGTAACAATATCTTCCATATAGTCCACTTAAAATTAAATCAAAAACTTGTAAATTTGGATTTATTCTATTTTTTATATCATTATTTACAGTACTTATTTTTTTTCTTAGTTCCCATAAATTTATAAGTTCTTTGTCAAATATCTTCAGTTTCGATTCATTGGCTTCTACTGGGTATATGTTTCTATTAATTATTTCAATTAAGGATGATTTACCTGAACCATTTGGCCCAATTAATATTACATTCTCTGAATACGCTATTTTTAAATTTAGATCTTTAATAACTCTTAAGCCATTTTTAAAACAATTTATATTTTTTGCATCAAACCAAAATTTATTCAAGACTAAAACTTATTACTCCAAAATATAATCAATTGTATTGAGCTTAAAATAAAAATAAAAAGATAAAGCCAATTCAACCATGAAGGTCTATTTATTTTCTTCATAAATCATATTATTAACATAAAAAATATAAGCGGAGCAGCAAATCGTACAAATGTTTTTCTAATGATATCTATATTATTTGCGATTTCTAACTTCTTTATCTCAGGAGGATATTTCAATATCACTTTGTCATAGACATCAAGATTTTGATTTTTTATATTATTTTTCCATGGTTCATCTTTATCTTCAGATTTTTTGTACCATTTCCAAAAATAATTTATTATTCTATCTTCTCCCAATAATTTTATTTCATCCTTACTTATAAATCCCATATTGTGGTTATATGTTTGTGTTTTTAAAATCATATAATCCTCATCGAATATCTTATAAAAAATCTTTCTTTGATTCTCTTTAAACAATATGAGGTTATTAAGTAGTTTATTTTTTAAAAATTTTCTGTAATGTCTCACTATTACTCTTGCATTGTTATTTCCTAGTGGAATATGATCTAAGACTTGTAAATATCTTGCTGTAGAGGGATCACCTTTATAAATTAATATTCTTCCTGGTGGTATGTATTTTATCCGGATAAATTCTTTTGTAGGCTCATTCTTGTAGTAATAAATACTCTCAATGTATTGAGGAGTAACATTAATTTTTTGATTAAAACTAACTAGAACGTTTTTATTAACATCTTTATCAGGGATTGTATCGCCATGAACCCAAAAAAGATGAAGGATATCTAAGTGATTTTCAATTATTCTTGACCAATCACATTTGAAGTCAACTAATACCTCTTCATATACATAATCCTTAAGCCTAAACCCATTTTCATATAATTCGTAATTACTTATTGGTGCATCTTCACTTATATTATTTAGATCAGTGTCAGATTTTTTAGAAAAATGTACAAAAATATATCCATTCTTTTCTAAGGCTTTGTATTGAGATAAGTGAATTCTTTTGGCGTAGTTATCGTAGTTATTATCTACTATATGTCTGCATGTTATTCTATCGAGATTTTGGCAACTTCCAACAGATGAGAATTTAGCTCCATGATAGGGACAGGTTATTACTCCATCTGATAATGTTCCTTCAAAAAAAGAGGCCCCCCTATGTGGACAAATATTTTTTATACACCTAACGTTTTCATTTTCATCTCTATAAAGAACAAGAGGTTCATCATAGAGTGAAAAATAAAATAGCTTATTCTTTTTTAGTTCTTTCGAAGGACATATAGCATACCAACCAAATAAACCTATTTTTAATTCATTTTGATTTTCTCTAATATCAAACGAGTCAATTTTAACTACCGTTCCTTTTTTAAAAGGTTTAAGAACGGTATTTAAGTCTTTTGATTTAAAAAAATTAATTTGTCTGTTTTCCATAAATTAATTTCTTTTTTAATTGACTGTTTATCTTTCGGAACTATAACCCAAGTAAATAATCAAATACTTATAAAAAGAAAATTCTCTATTATTTGTAGCAATAAATTATGTAGTACTTGAAAAATCTTGAGACCCTATCGTATTTAGTATTTATGTATCTTTATTTCATGTTTTTTGTATCTTTTGAGATTCTTTCAAACTTTTTATGTAATCGATAGCATCATCAATATTTTTGTGGAAATTGCACTGTCCCAAGTAACAACCTATAAATCTTAAGAATTTTCTCTTTCCACCAGTAATCTCATATCTATGTATTGTTCCACCATCTATAGGAGCATAAATAAGTTCTGGTAAAGTCATATTAATTTTTTATTTAATACTTAAATAAACAATAATTCATGTTTTAATACATTTCCATAGCTCAATCCATATATTTAATAATTAATTTACTTATTTTTGGATAATAATTTTTGAATATCCAAGTATTATTTGTTATCTATTAATTATTGAGTTGGATTTTTTATTATGCCAAAAGCATTTAGACGTTTTTTAAAAAAAATACCCAAAAAAATTCAAACTATAAAATACTCATTTAGAGAGTTTTTATCTTCAAAAATATGAAATAGCTCTTATGTTCAACAATTTTTAAATTTCTATATTTTTAATAAAACATTGTCGGCAGAGTAAAATTATAAACTATATTAAATTTGCAATTTATGAAATATTATGGTCAAAAGAGTTTTTGCGATATTCACTTTAACTTTGCTTTTTCTATTTAGTAGTCCAGTTTACTCATTAGATACTCCTTCTAAAACTCTTGAAAAGTATACTAAAAAGATTTCCAACAAGTTCACTAGAACTTACTGCAACACTACCAAATTCGGTATTTCTTATGAAGGAGCATTGGCTTTCGCTATTGGTGAGACTAATAAGGAATATAAAAATAATAAACTCAATAAATTGATAGATTATTCTCTTCTAAAAAATTCAATAGTTAATGATTTAGAAAATAATTGCCAGATTTATGATTTTGAAATTAGTAATTTAGAAAATTTAAAATTTAACTAGTAAATGTAAATTGTTAAAGTTTTATTTTTTACCTATCCAATCATTAGGTTTCTCCATCATCCACTCAAAAACCTCCTTTGCATCAAGGTTTTTAGATGCATAAACAAATAAAATTGGAAATATTAAAATTACTGTGCAAATAATTACTAACTCTATTTTACCGATCCCCATCTCACTTACTGTTAAGGCAAAATAATTAATCATTATCGTTATTTCAATAAAATTTATATCTTCATAATTTACAAAAAATTTTAATTATTTTACTTCTTGATAAAAAAAACTTAATTGTTTATAGTGAAATAATTGTATAAAGTACCTATTTTATTGAGTAAGACTTTTTAATAATTTAAATAATATACTTCTGTTAGATTGTTATGAATAATGGAATTCTTATTATTACACCTATTTTTGCAGTATTGATTGGATTTATAGCTTTTACAATTTTAAGAAAAAGAAAGAGATCAGCAAAAAGTATTTATAAATTAATAGATGATTTAGAAAAAAAATACATATATTAATCTATTTTAGGAAAAAAAATTAATCAAATTCTATACCAACTTCTTCTTTTAGATCTCTCTCCAAATCTGGTAGATGGGGTTCAACCCAATGATCTTTGTTATCAATACCAGCTGCATTCACATAATTCATAATGTGTTGATCAACTTGCTTGTAAAGATCATGCAAATTTAAATCCATACGAATATCATGAGCTATTTCGGAGACTTGTTGTTCTGTTAGACAATGATCTGGATGAAGTAAATCACAACATGGAATTCTCTTCTCAATCAATTCATTTAGATTGATTTTTATTTCGTAATCTTGATGAACGGTCATTGATTTTATATCTTTATTATTATTCTAATTATGTTTACGGTTTTGTATATCTTTAGTCAAGAAACAAAGTTCTTTAGTACCGATGCAGTAATTTTAGATAAATAAATCTTCCAAATCTTTATATAAATCATCATTCTCTTTTTGGTTTTCTGTAGTGTTGTAGTGATCTATAGAAAGTTCTTTTTTTGAATTGTAGAAAAGATATCCAATGGCTCCTAGAAGTAAGGTTGTTGGTAAAATCATTATCATTTAATTGACTTATAATGAATATAGTGCAACACTTATGACAGTCAAGTGCTGAACTTTAATTATTTTTTAAATGCCTACCAAGAAAAAAAGAGTTGGTTTTATTCCTAGAGATGATGTTATGAGAATAATTGATAAGTTGAGCACAGAGAACAATTTAAGTAATTCTAAAATAGTAAGTATTTTGGTGGAAGAAGCACTTTCTATAAGAGGTATATTTAATAAAAAAAATGGTAAAGCAATTCAATCATATCAGCTGAATAATTACCATCAACAAGCCTTTCCTGATAATTCTAGTGACCTAGAAGATAATAAAAAACACTTAATTGATAATAACTTAGGAAATAATTTAATTCCTAGTAAATTAACCCATTCAAATGAGAAGAATCAGGTGGCTTTTGACTTGCAAACTTATAAAAAGTTTTTATCATTCTTAAAATTTCAGGAAATGATGGATAAATATAACACTTAATAAAGTGTTGCTAAGTGATGCACTTTCCGTTAAATTAAATTTATATATATGAGGTTCAAATATTAAAATTATTTTTCAACTTTTCAAAAATCTAAATTCAATTAATCTATAAAATATTTATTCCAATGAATTCATCCCTCCCAGTTCCAGCTTTAAATCTACTTCCTCCAGACAAGTTACATTGTAATTTTAGTTATTGGAGTTCTTTGTTCTCTCAGGATATGCAAATTTTATGGGATAGAGCTCATGGGGTACCTTTAGAAAAACTGCCAAAAGGAGTTTCTGATATGATTTTTCCGTATTTATTGCTTGCACTCTCAGACTATAAGACTTCGCAAATAAATAAAATGGATGGAATAGGATTAGACAATCTATTAAGCCTTTGGTTTGATAGATACTTATTAAATAAAAATGGTTACTTCGAGCTAATTAAAAAATAATATTTAAAATTTGTTATTAATATCAATTTGATTGCTATAAAAATTTTTTACGTTTAAAAAAATTTATAAGTGATTCTTCCCTAATTGGCACATCAGTGGTTTTGCTATAAATAAATTAAAAGATTTGATGATGCATTCTTTAAATTTCTTTTTAGCAAAAATGTATATTATCATTTAGATAATGCTAAGCAGGAATGATAAAAAATTAAGAAAAGTGATATAAAATGAAATTTAATTCAAAAACCCTAAGCTTGATACTAAATCTGTTATTTTGCTTGTTTATATTTATTATTTAATTTTTTAGTCTCTATTAATTTATTTACAAAAAATTAAAAAATTAATATTCAGATTTGGTTGACTTTTATTGATAATGCGATGATAATGGCAAAAAAATCTTAATTGTGAATCCTCTTTCAGATACTTTTGATGATTATGTTGATGATCTACTTTCATCTGATGTTAATTTGTTAAAAGGGGAACTTGATTTTCTTCTTATGCAACACTTATTTAATTCTATAGATTTGAAGCTTGTAAATAAAAATGAAATTATAGATGACGAATCATTGGCTGCTTAATTTTTATGAAATTTTTTTATGAAAAGTTTTGGGTTCCATTTTTTGGTCATATTTTATCTAAATTTGTTTTTTTAATAGAAGGTAAAGAGCAGGACTCTAAAAAAAAATAGAATAATTACTTTTTTTCTTCATAAAGTATTTTTAAATACATAATTTATATGAAAATATTTTGATAACAACAAAAGTAGTGCTTTAATTTTACGTAAATATGCATGGTTGAGATATAACTTTATTGCTTTTTAGCAAATTAAAATGAACAAAAATAATATATTGAAGCCATATACAGTGCATTATCGTGATTTTCAAAATATAAGATTAGAAAATTGTTTTTATGCTTTTGACGCTTACGAGGCAAGAACACTAGCAATGGAATTTAATAAGTATATAAATGAACATCCAAACAGTATTGACTTAATAAGATGCGAAAAATGAATAAAAGTTTTTAGTAATCTAGAATAATTTATTTAAACACTTAAGAACTTATCTATAACTGCTTGACTCAACTCACTAGTGTTTCCGCTAGCAACAATGCCTCCTCTTTGCATCGCATAATATCTATTGGCTTGTCTTACAAAATGCAAGTGTTGTTCTACTAATAAAACACCAATTCCTGTATCTTTAATTATCTGATTGATTGCATTTTCTATGTCTAAAACTATATTTGGCTGAATACCTTCCGTTGGTTCGTCAAGTAATAGTAGTTTAGGTTTGCCCAGCAATGCTCTTGCAATAGCTAGTTGCTGTTGTTGTCCCCCACTGAGATCTCCACCTTTCCTTTGTAGAAAATCTTTTAGGATTGGGAAGAGATCATAAATAAATGGATCTATTTTCTTGTTCTTTGATAATCCACCTGGTAGCGACTCCATTCCTAACATAAGATTCTCTTCAACTGATAGGTATGGAATAATTTCTCTCCCTTGAGGAACGTAAGCCATTCCTTTCCTCGCCCTCTGATGAGGTGCTTTTCTATTGATGTTTTCGCCAATCAAATAAATATCTCCTTTTTTTTGTCTTAACAAACCAATAAGTGATTTCAATAAAGTTGTTTTGCCAACTCCATTTCTTCCAATCAAACAAACCATTTCTCCTGATTGAACGTTTAAATCTACATCTCTGAGAATATGACTTTCGCCATAATATGTATTCAATGATTTAATATCCAGTAAGTTTTTCATAACTAATCCTCAGGCCTTCCTAGATAAACATCAATAACTTTTTGGTCCTTTTGTATAGTTTCCATTGTCCCCTCGCATAATACTGTGCCTTGATTTAATACTGAAACATTACTATCAAGTCTTCTTATAAATTCCATATCGTGATCTATTACCACTACAGTATTTTCTCCTGATAATGATTTTAATAAATCAGCTGTAAGATCTGTTTCTTCATCAGTTAAACCAGCAACAGGTTCATCAACTAACATTAAATCTGGCTTCTGTCCTACTAACATAGCTATCTCGAGCCATTGTTTTTGGCCATGTGATAAAGAACCAGCTTTAGAATCAACTTTTTGAGCTAAATTGACAATCTTCATAAGACGTTCAATCTCATTAAGCTGCTCATCCTTAATATTTTTATTTATGAGGTTTAAGGGGCTTTTAGGAGTTGACACTGATATTTCAAGATTTTCTTTAACTGTTAGATTTTCAAAGATTCTTGGACTTTGGAACTTTCTTCCTACTCCAAGTCGAGCAATCTTATGCTCCTTTCTACCTACTAAAGATTTACCTTTAAAAATTACTTCACCTTTTGTTGGCTTAACCTTTCCAGTTATTACATCAAGAAATGTTGTTTTACCTGCTCCGTTGGGTCCTATTACAGCTCTTAATTCTCCTTTCTTTAAATTTAAATTAAGTTTGTTGAGAGCTAAAAAACCCTCGAAACTAACAGTAATATCTATTAAATTTAGAAGATCTTTATTATTCATTATTCCCCTCCTTATTGTTAACTTCTAAGCTTGGATAGGTTTCGATCTTCCTTTTTAAACCAAATCTTTGAAGAAGATTCCTAGGACCATCTCCTTGAATCCATCCTAAAACTCCTTCTGGCAGAGCTGTTACAACTAAGATAAATAAGCCCCCTTGGATAAACATCCAGCTAGCAGGTAAAGCTTCACTTACTAGACTTTTTGCGTAGTTGATGAAAACTGCTCCTAATATTGCTCCTAATAAAGTTCCCCTACCCCCAACAGCAACCCATATAACCATTTCTATAGAA
The DNA here is from genome assembly GCA_902572825.1 of uncultured Prochlorococcus sp. GTDB lineage: Bacteria > Cyanobacteriota > Cyanobacteriia > PCC-6307 > Cyanobiaceae > Prochlorococcus_A. The sequence continues at coordinate 18,147 of CACGHD010000019.1, forward strand.
AAGGGAACTGTCATAAATTGAGGTGATACTATTCCAGACTGAACAGTATATAAAGCTCCCGAAATTCCAGCGAGACCTCCAGCAATAGAAAATACTATCGTCTTGAATATAACTGGGTTATATCCTGTAAACCTAACTCTTGGTTCATCATCTCGTATTCCTATAAGAATATTTCCAAATCTTCCTCTAACTACCCACTTTGCAAAGAACCATGCGGCTATTACTAGTATGGCCGTTATCCAAAAGAATATTCTTTGCATGGACTCAGAACCTACCATCTGACCAAATAGTTGTGTCACATCTGTTTTTAATCCATTTGTTCCATTTATAAGTTTTTGTTGTCCATTAAAGAAGTTAAAGAATACAAGAAGAGAAGCTTGAGTAAGTATAGAAAAATAAACCCCTTTGATTCGATTCCTGAAAACAAGAAATCCAATTAATCCCGCAATCAATGCTGGAATTATCCAGATAGCGAAGAAGGTGAAAATTGGCGATTTAAACGGTTCCCAGAAAAAAGGCAATTTTTCAACACCATATAAAGCAAAAAATTCAGGAATATTATTTGGGAATTCAGAAGAGCTTGTTATTTGCAAATACATTGCTGCACAATATCCACCTAATGCAAAAAATATACCTTGTCCAAGACTTAGTAAACCTGTATATCCCCAGATAAGATCTACACCAAGAGCAACTATGGACAAAGATAAGTATCTACCAAGAAGATTTAGTCTAAATACAGGGAGTAAGGTTGGTGCCGCAATAATTAGAGCTATTAAAATTATCCAGAATGATAATGCTATTCTTTTATCAAATTTAAATTTACTAAGAGACATTAGTTTTCAACCATCCTGCCTTTTTGAGGAAATAAACCTGTGGGTTTAAATTGCAAGAATATAACTATTAATGCAAATATCATTACTCTTGCCATACTTGTTGTCGCAAAAAAGTTGATTGTGTTTGAGAGTGATAAAGGCATATCTGGCCATATTGATAAGAGCCTTCCAGCTCCAATTAAATCCGTCATTATTCCTATTCCAAAGGAAGCAAGTACTGTTCCTAATAAATTTCCTACTCCTCCCAGTACTACAACCATAAAACAACCAACTATATAATTTCCGCCAACATTTGGTCCTACAGAACCTAATAGTGATACTGCTACTCCAGCAACTCCTGCTAAGCCAGATCCTATCCCGAAGGTAATTATATCCACTTTTTCAGTAGATATCCCAAGGCAGTCACTCATTTGTCGGTTCTGAGTAACTGCTCTAATACGCATCCCCCAAGCACTTTGGTTTAGAAATAATGTTATTGCTATTACAGAGATAAGTGTAATTACAATTATCATTAATCTTGTTTTAGGAAATGCAGTTCCTAAAATTTCTACTTGACCTCTCATCCATGAGGGAGCTGTTACATCAACATTACGAGCACTCGCTCTACTTAGTTTGCTTACAGTTGCTGAAATAACGCTACCGCTGACAACCCCAGTTATAGCTGCCAATATCCAAGAACTAAATTTAAAATATTTGAAATTTATTGACTCTTTTATTTTTGGAGGAAATGTTGCTGGTAAAAATAAACCAATTATAAGACTTATAACTAGACCTGTCCCATAAGCCAATGGTACACTTCTGACAAATTGTTGAAGAATTAAGCTAACACCCCAAGTGGCGAGAAGAGTTTCTAGTGGACTTCCATAAAGCTTCCTTATTATGGTTTTTTCCAGGAGAATGCCTACTACTCCACTAACAATAAAAGCAAGGAAAATTGAGACTATTATGTATGAATTGTAGAAGGGTTTTAGTAGAGGTAATTTGAAAATTAATTGTGTAACGTATGTTGTGTAAGCCCCAAGCATCATAAGTTCACCATGGGCAAGATTAATAACGCCCATAAGACCAAAAACAATCGCAAGACCTAATGCCGCAACAAGTAATACAGATCCGATCGCAACACCATTAAAAAGACTGTCTAGAAGTAACTCCAATTTTAAAAAGAAAATATTTGTTTATATAAAATAAAAGGAGGTGTTAACCTCCTTTTATTTTGAAGTATAGGTTTTAATTAAATTAAAGCTTATACTTTTCTCCCTTTGAAGGATCTGTCCAATCGCATGCAAATCCTTTTGAGCTTGGATGCTTTTGGTTCCATGCTTGAGGAAGAACAACTCCTGTCTCTTCAAGGATTGTAAAGCCACCCTCTGCATTAATCTCTCCAATTCTTACCGTTTGAGATAAGTGATGGTTAGGCATAACTTCAACTGGACCCTGTGGGGCATCAAACTTTTGGCCAACTAGGGCTTCCCTTACAGCGTTGTCGTCGAAAGTTCCAGCATCTTCAACTGCTTGTTTCCATAAGTAAACCATGTTATAGGCAGATTCTTGAGGATCAGCTACAACACGATCTGCTCCCCATCTTTTCTTGAAACTTTTAGCAAATTTCTTAGATGCAGGAGTATCAATTGACATCATGTAATTCCAAGCGCCGTAGTGCCCTTCTAGGAACTCAGGACCAATTGTACTAATCTCTTCTTCAGCAATTGAATAGTTCATTACGTAGTACCCACTTGAAGGTGTGATACCTGCGTCTTGAATCTGTTTGAAGAATGCAACGTTTTGGTCACCATTAAGAGTATTAATGATTATTCCACCCTCAGGCAGAGCTTTTTTAATTTTTGAGATAATTGGAGCAACTTCAGTATTTCCTAATGGAAGGTAATCTTCTCCAACAACTTTACCGCCTAACTGTTTTACCTGAGCTTTTGTAATTGTGTTTGAAGTTCTTGGGAAAACATAATCAGAACCTACAAGGAAGAAATCTCCACCAGCTGCGGGAGAACGCTTATACATGAAATCTGTAGCCGGTTCCGATTGTTGGTTTGGTGTGGCTCCTGTATAAAAAATGTTGTTAGAACATTCTTGAGCTTCATATTGAATTGGGTAGTAGAGGAACGCATCTTTTGATTCGTAGACAGGTAACATTGCCTTTCTACTTGCAGATGTCCATCCACCAAATACGACAGGAACTCCGTCTTGGTCTATAAGTTTCTTTGATTTTTCAGCAAAAGTTGGCCAGTCAGATGCACCATCTTCAACTATGTATTCTATTTTGTAGCTTTTGCCGCCAACATTAACACCACCAGCAGCATTTATCTCTTCGATAGCCATTTTTTCTGTATCAACAAGAGTTGATTCAGAGATAGCCATTGTTCCGGATAAAGAATGCAAAATACCAACGGTTACTGTGTCATCGAAACTTCCTGAGGTTCCGCCTCCACCACAGGAAGTTGCAGTAACAGCAAGTGAGGCAGTAGCTAAACCTGCCAAAATACGCCTTGAAATTCTCATGAATTAGGATAAATTAGGTAATTGACCCTCATTAGGGGGATAAAATAAAAGTTATTAACGAGTGAGGATTCGTTTTGTATCAGTCGTAACTTTTTGTTGAATCCAATATATTAGTAATGAACATTTTTCTTGTTTCGATTGTTGGGTATATGTGATTCTAAAAATTGAGTTATTTCTTCAACTCCTATACCGCTACTTAAGTTGGTAAAAAACCAAGGTTTCCCTTTTCTCATAAATTCAGTATCACTTTTCATAATATTTAAATCTGCACCAACTTTATCTGCTAAGTCAATTTTATTTATTAATAATAAATCCGACCTTGTTATCCCTGGTCCGCCTTTTCTAGGGATTTTGTCTCCGGCAGATACATCAATTACGTATATTGATAAATCTACAAGTTCTGGACTAAAACTAGAGGCTAAATTATCACCTCCACTTTCTACAAAAACAAAATCTAGAGGATTATATTTATTTTCTAAATCTAAAACTGCATTTTTGTTTAATGAACAATCCTCTCTTATCGCGGTATGAGGGCAACCTCCTGTTTCTACACCAATAATCCTTCCTTCCTCTAAAACCTTTTTATTTATAAGAAAGTTAGCATCCTCTTTGGTGTAGATATCATTTGTGACAACTGCTATCTCATAATTTTTTTTCATACTTAAGCATAGTGTCTCTACTAATGCAGTTTTTCCTGAACCTACAGGCCCAGCAACCCCTACTCTCAATTTGCTGCTCATAAATTAATTTCTAAAAAGTTTTGTATAAAGGTCATTATGATTTTGTTGTGCCATAGCTAAACCTACATTGCCAAAATAGATGTCATCAATTTCTTTGTCCATAATTTCTTTAGAAACCTTTGAAATGATTTCTAATAAGTCTCTCTGAATTAGTTGAGCTTTTGTTGACCCAATAGGAATAATCCTTAATGCAGCACTAAGTTGGTTTGCACTCCATGCATATAAAAAATTCTCCACCATTTCTAACTTGGTAATTTCAAAACAAAAACAAGCCCAACTCCACGCTAATGACCAAGAGCTTTTTTTATTATTTTCATATACATATTCAAATCCAAATTCTTTTGTTAAATCAAAGAGAGATTTTGCCATTTGAATTTGTTGTTCTCTAATTTCGAGAGAATCCTTTGATGAGAGAATCCATTTATCCAAACTCATGAGCTTTTGCAAATTACCTTTTAAATTTTTGCGTTGGTTTATCGCATTGAAAATATCAAAAAAATCTATTAAAAGTCTTGCATCTAGTCTTATCTGACCAATTTTTAGTTCACTTATTATTAAGTCTTTTACCGAATTTGAATCTGTTAAATTTTTATTATGAAGGTAACTCTCCATTCCCTCCGAATAACAAAATCCTCCAACTGGTAAGTTAGGACTTATTAATAAATATTTTAATAAGTGACTTTTACTCATGACTGTGGGCACCTCTTTCTGGAAAAAATTTTTTTTTCGTATTTTTTACATCAACTTTAAAATTAAGAAGCATATTTTTAATAACATAATCACTTTTTGTTAGAAGAATGCCTTCTTCGATTTCTACTTCCACATGCCTATTTCCAAGATGATAAGCAGTTTTAATTAGCTCAATTTTAGAATTTGAACTTATTTCAATTAAATCTTCTGTTTTGGCAATTATCTCGACATAAAAATTGGACTTATTAGTTGAAAGAATATCTCCATCATTTAATTTGCCTTTTCTAGGTAATTGTAAAATTATTTCTTGATCACAATCAGTTAATCTTTTACCTCTTAAGATTCTTCTTTCATCTGAACTTAAGGTAAGTTTTAAAAATAAACCTAACTTCGGTTTTTCCTTAATCCAATCAGTTACAACAATTTGTTTATTCATTCTCATAATCAAAATTTTTGGTTACTTTAATTTAGTAATTAAAGAAAACAATTTATGATTAAAACTTCATGGGAAGGTAATTGTTTCTTAAATTTTTTCAATAATAAAGCAAGTTTAGGAAATGTTGATAAAACAATCTTTAAATCTAAATCAACTTCTCCTTATAAGTTATTAAAGTCTACTCATGATCAAGAGGGCAGATGCATTTTGCCTGTGCTACATACTGCAGGGGGATTGGTAGGAGGGGATTTACTCGATTTTGAGGTTAATCTTGAAAAAAACTCTAAGGTTTTGTTGACGACTTCTTCAGCTCAGAAAGTATATGGATCAGTTGGAAGATCTAAAATTAATCCAAAAGGAAGTTTTTCAAAGCAAAAGAATCTCATAAACATTCTTGACAATTCTCATTTAGAGTATCTACCCCAAGAAACAATCATCTTTGCAAATGGTTTATATGAGCAAATTTTTAAAGTATCTATTTCAGAAACTTCAAGTTTTTTATTTACTGATTTAATAAGACTTGGCAGATCTTCTTCCGGAGAATCTATTGAGAGTGGAGTTTTTAGGTCTAAATTAGAAATTATGAGAAATAATGATTTACTTGATGATTGGGAATATGTTGATCAGATTGAATTATCTAAGGCAAGTTTTGTGGCCAAGTCAGGCATGGATTACATGCCCGTTTTTGGATCTTTAATTTGGATTTGTGAAAAAGATTTTTCTAAGTCAAAAATAAATAATCTTGTAGGAAATATAAAAAAGATTTTCAATGATACTAATAATAATTTATCTATTGGAATCCTTGAAAATGGAATCTCTGTAAGATTCCTAGGGAGTTCTTCTCAAGATGCTAGAAAATGTTTTTTTTGTATTTGGAAACAAATTAGATCTGTTTGTGGATTTTGTGAGCCAAAATATCAAGGTGTATGGCCTTTACAAGATTCTATGAATTATTAATTATGTTCAGAAAGAACCTTTTTTAAGAATTTATAGATTAATTTTTTATTATGCATCTTTCACCTCAAGAAAAGGATAAGTTATTAATTTTTTCTGCTGCGCTTTTAGCTGAAAGAAGGCTTAGTCGAGGTCTTAAGCTTAATTATCCTGAAACAATTGCTTTTTTAAGTTTCCAAGTTCTTGAAGGAGCACGAGATGGTAAAAGTGTAAGTCAATTAATGTCAGAGGGAACTACCTGGCTTTCAAAATCACAAGTTATGGAGGGCATTCCTGAAATGGTTGATGAAGTTCAAATAGAAGCGGTTTTCCCCGATGGTACTAAATTAGTTACTATTCACAATCCGATTAATTAGTTATGAGTAATTTAATTCCTGGCGAAATAATTCCTGAAAAAGGTGAAATCGAACTAAATCTTAGTAAGCAAGTTAAAACAGTATCGGTTTCTAATTCTGGAGATAGACCTGTCCAAGTCGGATCTCATTATCATTTTTATGAAGCAAACAAGGCTTTAATTTTTGACCGAGAAATAACACATGGTATGCGTCTTGACATTCCTGCAGGAACAGCAATTAGATTTGAACCGGGTGATACAACAGATGTCAAATTAGTGCCATTTTCAGGTTTAAGAAATGCATATGGCTTTAATTCATTAGTTAATGGTTCTTTAGATATTTAAAATTATGTCTTATAAAATTGATAGAAAAACTTATGCTCAAACTTACGGACCCACTACCGGAGATAGAGTAAGGCTGGCTGATACCAAACTTTTTATAGAAGTAGAAAAGGATTTAACTACATACGGAGATGAAGTTAAATTTGGGGGAGGTAAAGTTATTCGGGATGGGATGGGACAGTCTCAAGTAAGAAGGGCTGATGGAGCTGTAGATACAGTAATAACTAATGCTTTGATCGTAGATTGGTGGGGAATAATTAAGGCTGATGTGGGTATAAAAGATGGAATGATTTTTGAAATTGGTAAGGCTGGCAATCCTGATATTCAGGATAATGTTGATATTGTTATTGGTGCATCAACAGAAGTAATAGCTGGAGAGGGGCATATTCTTACTGCTGGTTCAATAGATACCCATATTCACTTTATCTGTCCCCAACAAATTGAAACAGCACTAGCCTCTGGAATCACAACCATGTTGGGAGGAGGAACTGGACCTGCAACTGGCACAAATGCTACTACTTGTACTCCTGGTTCTTTTCATATTTCAAGAATGCTTCAATCTGCAGAAGGATTTCCCATGAATTTAGGTTTTTTTGGAAAAGGAAACTCAACAAACGAGAGCAATCTTATTGATCAGGTTGAGGCTGGTGCATGTGGATTGAAGCTGCATGAGGATTGGGGAACCACTCCTTCTACAATAAATTCTTGTCTAAATGTTGCAGATAAGTTTGACGTACAAGTATGTATTCATACTGATACTTTGAATGAGGCAGGCTTTGTTGAAGATACCATCAACGCTATTGCAGGAAGAACTATTCATACTTTTCATACCGAAGGAGCAGGTGGAGGACATGCTCCAGATATTATAAAAATTTGTGGAGAAAAAAATGTTCTTCCTAGTAGTACAAATCCAACAAGACCTTATACCAGAAACACATTAGAGGAACATCTTGACATGTTAATGGTTTGTCATCATTTAGATTCTAAAATCCCAGAAGACATTGCATTTGCTGAATCAAGGATCAGAAGAGAAACTATTGCAGCTGAGGATATCTTGCATGATGTAGGTGCCTTTTCAATTATTGCTAGTGATTCTCAAGCTATGGGAAGAGTTGGTGAAGTGATAACAAGAACTTTTCAAACAGCCCACAAAATGAAAGTACAAAGGGGTCCGCTATCGCAGGATTCTGATAGAAATGATAATTACAGAGTAAAGCGATATATTTCTAAAGTTACAATTAATCCAGCAATTGCTCATGGTATTAATAAATATGTTGGATCTATAGAAAAGGGAAAAATTGCGGACTTGGTATTGTGGAAACCTTCCTTTTTTGCTGTAAAGCCTGAATTAGTTGTTAAAGGGGGTTCTATAGTTTGGTCCCAAATGGGTGATGCAAATGCTTCAATTCCTACTCCAGGTCCTGTACATGGTCGACCTATGTTTGCAAGTTTCGGCCAATCTCTAATTAAGAGTTCTTTTACCTTTTTAAGTAAAAATTCAATTGATCAAAATGTTCCAAATAAATTAGGCTTAGAAAAGAAATGTATTGCCGTAGAAAATACTAGAAATATCAATAAATCAAACTTAAAACTTAATAGTAAACTACCAAATATTTCAGTTGATCCTCAAACTTATGAAGTTTTTTCTGATGGAGAACTTCTTACTTGTGAACCACTTGATGAAGTCCCAATGGCTCAAAGATATTTTTTGCTTTAGAAGTTTTTAATTAATTCTTTTTCACTTATCTTTATGTCTTTTGATCCCGCAATAGCTAAATCATCCTGAAGTTTGTTTTCACAAGATAGAACTCTTGACCAACTTGGTAATTGAAGTGTCGTAGGGCAAGCAAGGTAATCCTCTGTGGCAGGTCTTAGTAGTTTCGCAAACTTTTGTACTGAAAGCTCTTCTTCGTGCCTATCGTATGGAAGTTGATTAACTGCTGAATCTAATCCAAATTGCTTTACCCTGTCTTCTCCAACTCTTTTATAAAGAACTTCTAATGTTGCTAACTGAGTGCTAGTTAATGTTTCTGCTTGGTGCTCCATAAGACCTCTCAAAACACTTGATAGGATTTCAGTGCACATTTTTTGCAATCCTTCTTTAGATGAATCACCAATATTTTTATGTTTATGATCAAACAAACCTAGATCAACTTGAGCAATTTTCGAGGTTCTTACGTTTCTATAGACCTCTGATAATAGGCCTATTTCTAAGCCCCAGTCACAAGGAATTCTTAAATTCATAGCAAGGTCTTTTGTAAAAGCAAACTCACCTGCTAATGGATATCTAAATGATTGAAGATATTGTAAAAAAGGACCCTTCCCAACTAATTGTTCAAGACTTGCTAATAAAGGCCCCACAAATAATCTTGTTGCTCTTCCTTGTAATTGGTTTGTTTCTAAAGATAATCTGCTATAAAAAGCTTTTACGTAAGATATTCCATATGATTCATCTAAAAGTGGAAGCATCATCCTTGAAGGGTACAACGGACTAAAAGTTCTTATATCAGCATCAAAAAGGGCTACAACATCTGATTTTCTAGTTGCAACTCCTATGCCTTGCCAAACGGCCCATCCTTTACCAGGAGTTCCTAGAAGTTCTAACCCATTTTTTTCTTGGCTTTTTAATAGGTCAATTACATAGGGAGAATTAGTCCATTGAACGTGAACTGGGAATGGCATTGAGTCAAAAAATGATTTTGCTGCCTTAACTTGCTCAACAGTTTTTGCAGAGAGAGCTATAACCAATTCATTTAATCCGGTTAGGTTTTTTAAAACTTCTTTAATATCATTTAATGCTGGGCGTTCAAATTCTTCATATAAGCAGGGAATTAATATACTTGTGGTTCTTTTTTTTAGACTTTTGTTTAATTCTTTAAGTAAATTTCCTGTAACTCCATATTCATGTATTGTTGTGATTAAACCTTGTTGAAAGTCCATTTTCTAATTGATGTGCAGAATGGTATTAATACCTCGATGATTTTTTCAAAGTGAAGCAAATTGATTCAGAGAAAAAATTAGATAGATCAAAAATTGATAAATTGTTAAAAACAATTTACTCAAATCATACTACAGAAGAAATTAATTTTATTTCAAATCAATTATTACAGATTTTAGATGATTTCTCAGAGAAATCTGCTTATGAAGAAATAAGTAATAAAGAAAGATGGAATGAATCTCATTCAGTTTTGATAACTTATGCAGATAGTATTTATAAAAA
>CACGHD010000020.1 GCA_902572825.1 uncultured Prochlorococcus sp.
ATATAAAAATAAAAAAAATACACTTTCCTTCAAAAATACATATGGTGCTGCCAAGATAAGTTTGGAAGGAGTCGAGAAAATAAACAAAAAAATTAGCGATAAAGTAAAAGCTGAATTGATAAATTACCAAAAAAATAAACTAGAGTCCCAATTAAAAACAGGTGATTATAAAGTTACTCTTTTTGGAGCAGGTTCCTCAGGAAAAACATCAATAGCTAGATCTTTATTGAAAAATATAGTCGGACAAACTTCAGCAAAAATAGGTACAACAAAGCAAATCAATAGTTATAAAATTCGTGTACCAATTTTAAAAAGAAACATTAATATAGTTGATACTCCGGGTTTATTCGAACCATCTAAATTAGGAGAAGAAAGAGAAAAAGCAACCATTATACAAGCATCAAATTCTGACTTAGTTCTTTTTGTGCTAGATCAGGACATCAATAAATACGAAAACTATTTAATTAAAGAATTATTAAAATTGAGAAAAAAAATAATATTAGTTCTAAACAAATGTGATTTGAGGTCTAGAGAGGAAAATAACCTTATCAAAGAAAATATAATTTCTATAACATCCGCTAGAAAAAATAAAATTTCAGTCGTTCAAACAATTGCAGTCCCTCAAAAATCTCCCTATACAAAATCAGATGCTTTAAATTTAGTTCCAGAGGTAGGAAGTTTATTTAGAGAAATAATTGAAACCCTAGATAATAATGGTGAAGAGTTATTGGCGGATAATATTCTTTTTCGCTCAAATAAGTTAGGTATTAAAAGTAAAAATTTCGTACAAGAACAACGATATTTAATGTCAAATAAAGTGATTAATAAATATATGTGGATAACAGGAGGAGTAATACTGGTTAATCCACTACCAGCTGTTGATTTTCTTACTACTACCTCCGTTAACCTTCAAATGATTATGGAGTTATCAAAAATATATGAAATAAAGCTTACAAAAAAAGATGCAAAAGATTTGGCTTCTTCATTGCTAAGCGCATTGGCTAAACAAGGAATACTAAAAGGGGGACTCGCCATTCTTTCTCCTGCTTTAGCTACAAGCTTGACTAAAATAATTTTATCTAAATCTATACAATCAGTTACAGCAGGCTGGTTAATAAAAATAGTAGGACTAAGTTTGATTGAATATTTTAAAAATGGTCAAGATTGGGGAGATGGAGGAATTCAAGAAGTAGTAGATAAGATCTACAGAATAAGTAAAAGAGAAGATATTTTAAATAATTTCGTAAAAGAAGCTATTTCAAAAATTGATATGAAAAAATATTTTAAAACAAATAAAAGTTTGCCTCCATTTAATAATTAATATTGGATAATTGATCATTTAGATAAGTTCTGAAATCAAAAATAGTTATTAAAAGTAAATAAGCAATGCAAATAGCTATAGAGATAAACCCTGTTACTATTGCAATAATTTTTGGTCTTCCCATATTCATTAGTTAAGCATCTAGAAGTCTCAAAAGTTCTTCAATATGAGAATCCTTTGTATTGTAATTTCCCATAACAACTCTTAAAAAATATTTACCATTAAATTTTGGTCTAGAAAGCATAAAATTATTGTTAATTAGTTCATTTACTTTAGTTTGAGTCCATGCATCAGAGTCTTTTGGCTCAAGTTTTTTTGGTAAGAATGAAACAATGTGAAGTGGACCTGAATATATATCAAATTTATTTTTACTAATATTTTTTACAAAAAAATCCTTTTTATTAATCGATGATTTTAATATATTTTCTATTCCTTTGAGACCTAAAAAACGTAACCCAAGCCATAGTTTGATAACCTCTGCAGGTCTAGAACCTTGTATGCCTATTTCTCCTCTATTTATAATATTTTCTTTAGATGATATATATGGTAGTCCAGTATTAAAAGTATTTTCTAAAGTACTCATATTTGAAACCAATAACAACGATGAAGTTTTTGTAATGCCAATAATTTTTTGTGGATTTATCGTTATCGAATTAGCCTGATTAATATTATTTAGACCTTCTATTGGAATAGAAGTTATAGCAAAAATCCCTCCAATTGAACCATCAATATGTAACCATATGTTTCTTTGTTTACAGATTTCACTTATTTCTTTAATAGGATCAATGGCTCCTCTTACAGTTGTCCCGAGGGTGGCAACAATAGCAAATATTTTTTTATTTTCTATTGAACATTTATCTAAAGAGTTTCTCAGATCGTTTATATCCATTCGACCTTGATTATCAGTTTTAATCCTGACAAGATTGCTAGTATCAAGACCCATTACTCTTATACATTTAATGAAAGAAGAATGGGCATCTTCACTAACAATTAATACAGAATTAGGATCTGAACCTAATCCAGCATTATTTCTAGCAGCAATAAGTGCATTCAGATTACTTAATGTACCTCCGCTAGCAGCTATACCTCCTGAGAAATCATTAAAGCCAATTTTCTTGGCAAACCATTTGCATAATGATTCCTCGAGCAAAGTTACACTTGGTGATAACTCGTAAGCAAGAAGATTATTATTTAAACCAGCTGCAATTAAATCTCCCAAAATAGAGAAGATTAAAGGTGGGGGATCAAGGTGAGCTAGTGAGCCAGGATGAACGGGATTAAATGAATTATTCAAAAGAGATTCAATCTCAGAAAACAAATCTTCTTCTGAGTTACCGTCGTCCGAAGGCATAATGCACTTGAAACTCTCATCAAATGGTAGAGGACCATTTTTATCAGCTTTAGAGAACCAGTCAGAAAGAATTTGAGTTGTTTTATTTAAGAGAGTAATTAAGTTATCGTTATTCCCTAAATACGAAGGGAAGTATATATCCTTATTATTAATTAAATCTTCAGCCATCAGATAAGATATCTATTAATAATTCTATTCTCAATATTTGTAAATGAGGGATATTTTTGAAAATGGAAATAGTAATAATGAACAACAAAAAAAAACAAATAATTCAAAATATACTTTGTGGATGAATTCGATATTAAGAAGATCCAAAGAAATTGGAAAAGTCGAGCTACCAATCTGTTCAATAATTTTAGATGAGAGAGGAAGATGTATTGGAAGAGGGGTTAACAGGAGAAATATAAATAATGATCCATTAGGTCATGCTGAAATTATGGCCCTAAGGCAGGCATCTCTAATAAAAAATGATTGGAGATTTAATGAATGTATTCTCATCACAAATTTAGAACCATGTACCATGTGTGCATCGGCACTTATTCAAGCAAGGATGGGTAAAGTTGTTTTTGGTGCCTACGATAAGAAAAGAGGTGGATTAGGTGGCTCAATTAACTTATCTAAGCATAAAAGTTCTCATCACAAAATGGAAATCATAGGAGGTATATTAGAAGAGGAATGCAGTAAAATTTTACAATTATGGTTTAAAAAGTTGAGGGCTCAAAAATAGAATATTTTTTTAACTCTGTATCAAATAGGTTTAATAATCTGTCTACATTTTCCTCACTTGAGTTAAAGCCCATTAATCCTATGCGCCATACCTTACCAGACAATTCTCCAAGTCCATTTCCTATTTCTATTCCAAAGTTTCTTAAAAGATGATTTCTAAAACCATCTCCATCAACTGCAGGTGGGATCTTAACTGTAGTTAGAGTTGGTAATCGATAATCCTCAGATACATGTAGTTCCATACCTAGACTTTCTAAACCTTTCCAAAGTTTCTTTGCATTAGTATTATGCCTATACCAAACATTCTCTAAACCTTCATTTGCAATTAATCGTAATCCTTCTCGAATAGCAAAATTCATATTTACAGGAGCGGTATGATGGTAAACACGATCAGAACCCCAATATTTATTTAATAGAGATAAATCTAAATACCAGTTAGGTACTTTTGTTTTTCTTGAACTTAGTTTTTCTTCAGCTCTTTTATTCATCGTAAAAGGGCTTAATCCTGGGGGACAACTTAATCCCTTTTGACTACAACTGTATGCTAGATCAATTTTCCAATCGTCAATCAATAGTTCTAGAGCTCCAAGAGAAGTAACTGCATCAACTAAAAACAAGCAGTTATTTTTTCTACAAACATCCCCAATACCATCAAGAGGTTGTAAAACACCACTTGATGTTTCAGCATGGACAATAGCAAAAATTGCTGGTTTTTTTGTTTCTATTTCATACTTGATTTCTTCATAAGAAAAGGATTCACCCCAAGGTTTTTCAATAACAGATACATCTGCTTTATATCTTGTTGCCATATCAACAAGTCTGTCACCAAAATATCCTTTTTTAGCGATAAGAATTTTTTCTCCTTCCTCTATAAAATTAGCTATTGATGCTTCCATAGCTGCACTTCCAGTACCACTCATTGGAAGAGTCAGACGATTATTACATTGCCAGGTATATCTTAGAAGTTGTTGAACATCAGACATCAATGAAATATATGCTTCATCTAAGTGACCAATAGGATTCAAAGAAAGAGCGCTTAAGACTTCTGGATGAGCGTTTGAAGGACCAGGACCTAATAAAAGTCTAGAGGGAACATAAGTCTTTGAGAAATGAGATAAATTCTCTTCATTTAAAGCCGAAATAAGTTTTGCTTCTGTCAAAGCATTACATTCAATTACTTTTAAATTAATCTAATATCTCCACATAAGCGATATTTATTTAAAGAAATTAATTCAATTTAAATATTTAGGTAAACAATTATTAAACTTATGACTTGAAACACTAAAAGAAGACATCAAGTCTTAAAAAAAGTTACCGTTGATACATAACAAGAATCATCAAGTTATTAATTTCATATAAGGTATTACAAAATTATGTCTAAATCTCCTCAAGATGTTTTAAGTCAAATTAAAGACGAAGGAATTGAACTCATCGATTTAAAATTCACTGATATTCATGGAAAATGGCAGCATTTAACTCTTACATCAGACATGATAGAGGAGGATTCTTTTACAGAAGGGTTAGCATTTGATGGCTCATCAATAAGAGGTTGGAAAGCAATTAATGCCTCGGATATGTCAATGGTGCCCGATGCAAGTACAGCTTGGATAGATCCTTTTTATAAACATAAAACTTTAAGTATGATTTGCTCTATCCAAGAGCCAAGAAGCGGGGAACCTTATGATCGGTGTCCAAGAGCTCTAGCTCAAAAAGCATTAAAATATTTAGACTCGACTGGTATAGCAGATACTGCATTTTTTGGACCAGAACCAGAATTCTTTTTATTTGATGATGTTAGATATGACTCTAAAGAAGGAGGTTGTTTTTATAGTGTAGATACTATTGAAGCGCCATGGAATACAGGGAGAATTGAAGAAGGGGGAAACCTAGGATACAAAATTCAATATAAAGAAGGATATTTTCCAGTAGCTCCAAATGATACTGCGCAAGATATCAGATCTGAGATGCTTCTTCTTATGGGTGAATTAGGTATCCCCACTGAAAAACATCACCATGAAGTTGCTGGTGCCGGCCAACACGAACTTGGAATGAAATTTGATTCGTTAATAAATGCTGCTGATAACGTTATGACTTATAAATACGTTGTCAGAAATGTTGCTAAAAAATATGGAAAAACAGCAACGTTTATGCCCAAACCTGTTTTTAACGACAACGGAACAGGAATGCATGTTCACCAAAGTTTATGGAAAAGTGGACAGCCACTATTCTTTGGTGAAGGATCATATGCAAATTTATCTCAAACAGCAAGATGGTACATCGGAGGCATACTTAAACATGCACCTTCATTCTTAGCATTTACTAACCCAACCACTAATAGTTATAAACGATTGGTTCCAGGATTCGAAGCACCTGTAAATCTAGTTTATTCTGAGGGTAATAGATCAGCAACGGTAAGAATACCTTTAACAGGACCAAGCCCTAAAGCTAAAAGATTAGAATTCAGATCAGGTGACGCACTCGCAAATCCTTACTTAGCATTCTCTGTAATGATGCTTGCTGGTATTGATGGAATTAAAAATCAAATCGATCCTGGTGATGGAGTAGATGTAGATTTATTTGAACTTCCAGCTGATGAACTTGCAAAAATTGATACAGTACCTTCATCTCTAAATGACTCACTTAATGCGCTAAAAGCAGATAAGGATTATCTATTAGCTGGTGGAGTATTTACTGAAGATTTTATTGATAACTTTATAGATATAAAGTACGAAGAGGTACAACAACTAAGACAAAGGCCTCATCCACATGAATTCTTCATGTATTACGATGCATAAATAAAAGAAAACATTAGTTTGAATTAATCAATTTGAGAAATATCACAAAATATTCTCAAATTGATTTTTTTTTTGTTGGAATATAAATATATGAATCGAAAAATGGCTAGGGAATCTATTTCAAAAATTGCATTTAAAACGCTACAACAAAGCAAAAGCATTGCAGGTTTCGCTCACAAGCAGATTAGTTCAAGATTAATGAACTTTATACTTCCTGATTCGAAGCTTGAAAATTTTGATATAGACAGAGATCTTATCATGCAAATCCAAAATTCAATGGATATCTTAAGAGAAGAAGATTGGAATGATGCAGAAAAAAATATATATCCAAAAAAATTATTGTTTGACGAACCATGGCTTAGATATCTAACTCAATATCCTAAAATTTGGCTCGATATGCCTAATACATGGGACAGACGCAGAAAACAAAACTTTGATGATCTTCCAAAATCAATTGATAAAGATAATTATCCTCAATATTACTTGAGAAATTTTCATCATCAAACAGATGGTTATTTATCAGATTTTTCAGCTAGCATTTATGACCTTCAAGTTGAGATACTTTTCAATGGTAGTGCTGACTCAATGAGGAGAAGAATAATTAAGCCAATAAAAGAAGGACTTGAAACTTTTAGAGATAGAAAAAAAAGTTCTATAAAAATACTTGATGTGGCTACAGGATCAGGAAGAACATTGAAACAATTAAGAGCAGCATTTCCTAAAGAAAAAATTACAGGCATTGATTTATCTGATTCATACTTAAAAGAGGCAAGTAGATATATTTCAGATTTAGATGGAGATTTAATCGAGTTGATAAAAGGTAACGCTGAGGAATTACCTTTTGAAAATCATAGTTTTCAATGCATTTCTTGTGTTTACTTATTTCATGAATTACCTAGAACAATTAGAGCTAAAGTATTAAATGAATTTTTTAGAGTTCTTGAACCTGGCGGAATATTAGTTTTAGCTGATTCAATTCAAATAAGTGATTCACCTGACTTTACATCAGTAATGGAAAGCTTCTATAAATCTTTTCATGAGCCTTTTTATTGTGATTATATAAAAGAGGATATAGATTCAAAAATTGAGGAAGTAGGGTTTAAAGATGTAAAATCAAATTCCTTTTTTATGACCAAAGTATGGTCTGCTGTAAAGTAAAAAAAAACTCTTATGACTTATTGGGATAAAGATACTATTCAGCTTGTTCAAAGTCTAAATGACAAATTAAAGATTGATCATTCCAAATGGCATAAAGATAAAGGAAATAAACATAAACGAGCTGCAGAACTAATTTCGGCTGGATTATGCCATTTAATTATTTCTTGCAATGACAAGGAAACTATTGAGTATATAGAAGAAAGTGTTAAATGGTTAAAAGAAATAAATGTAGATCAACCTTGCCCTAGTAAAAATCACCTTTTTAAAGCCAACTGAAGCCTGTTACCTTTACTACTCCATCTAATATCATCAAAACATTCATTAATAATGTATAGGCCACGGCCATTTACACTACTAATTTTTTTTGGTAATTTGTAGTCCCTTTTTTTTATTTCTAAACCATTACCTTGATCTTGAATTTGCCAAACACACCAATTAGGAGTAATTATTCTTCTTACTCTAATATTTTTTTTAGGATCTAATTTATTTCCATGTTTTACTGCGTTAACTAGAGCTTCATGTAAACCAAGTTTTATAAGATAGCTTGATTGTGTATTTTTAATAGGTTCTAATAATTGATCGACAAATTCATTTAACTGTAATGATGATTCGAATTCGTAGATCGACCAGTTAATTTTTGGTCTTTTAAGAAATCTTTTTAAAATATTTTTGCCCCGGAATAAGGACATAATAATATTTTTCTACTGTCTTAATTTTAACTTATTAAATACCTCAATTTAAAGAATATTATCGTGTCTCTTTGAAATAGCAGGATGCCTTAGGATGGAGTCCATAAGTCTTACCCCTCTTAGTTGATTTACTAAAGGCATATGTCCATCAGGAGCATCCAATGACCAGCAAAAAGATCCAGGATATCTAGTCCATAAGCCCTCTTTTTTCCACCCTATTTTCGGCCACATTAATTCATATTTTTTCCCTACTGATTTTAATATCTTGGCTTGAATTGAAAATCCAAATCTACCAGTAGAATAAATAGTCCATAATCTATCTATTGTATCTAGATCTTTTCCTGACATATTTTTAACTTCACTGTAGAAAACATATCCACGTTTTTCAGCTAATTTTCCAGCTAATTTTCGTAAGTAGGAACTTGTTAATCTATCTGCATCTTCAAATTTTTGCTCAACTAACATCAATTGCAAATCTTCATAATTAATATCAATATCTGAATATGTATTAAACCAATTATTGAATTTTGAGTTTTCAAAGAATTCTGGCTTAAATTTTTTTAAAACTTGCAATATCCAACCAGCAGCCCAGTCATCTCCTTCTCTATCAAACATATCAAACAGTGATGGGCCAAGATTAAAAATATTTTCGACTTCAGATTCTATTTGAGTTAATGAATTTATTCTTTTTCTTTGATTGGAATCTACAAATTTTTTTATAAGATCTAATGTAGCATTACTATAGTTATCCTGTTCTTTGTTATTCATTTTAAAAAATCAATCTAAAAAAATAAAAACTATCCATGTATTTCAAAAGAAAAGAACTAGAGAAATTTAGATGTTTTAAAGGACCACTTATAGATGTTAGGAGCCCGAGTGAATATTATAAAGGACACATGCCTTATTCTATTAATATTCCACTATTTGATGATGATGAGAGATCTATAATTGGTACAATTTACAAAAAAGAAGGTAGAAAAAAAGCAGTCATAGAGGGATTGAAATTTTTTGAAAAAAAAATGGAATTACTTCTTGATAATTTATTCAAGAGTATTGAGCCTCATACAACTATTCCTAATAAAAATAATGAATTATTTATAAGGATATATTGCTCTAGAGGAGGAATGCGTTCACAAAGTATTGGATGGTTATTAGATAAATTTAAATTAAATATAGTTACACTTAATGGCGGATACAAAATATATAGAAGATGGGTATTAGATAGTTTTTCAAATAAGTTGAATTTAGTAGTTATTGGCGGAAAAACAGGAACAGGGAAGACAAGATTATTATCATTACTTGAGAAATATAAATATCAAACTATTGATCTTGAAGGATTTGCTTGTCATAGAGGAAGTACATTTGGAGGTTTAGGAATGAAAAAACAACCTTCAAATGAACAATTTGAAAATATAATTGCAGAAAAATTAAATTCTTTTAAATGTTTTAATAATATTTTTGTAGAAGCTGAAAGTGCAAATATAGGAAAATGTAAAATTCCTCATGAATTCTTCAATCAAATGAAAAACTCTAAAAGGATTGAAATTATAAGGAGCGAATCTAACAGGTTAGATGAGTTAATAGATACTTATAGTGTATTTAAAAAAGAGGAACTCCAAGAATCAGTACTAAGGATAAAAAAAAGACTAGGACCACAAAGAACAAAAATAGCTCTTGAATCAATTCATAATGAGAAATGGGAATTAGTTTGCAAATCAGTTTTAGATTATTACGATAAATGTTATGAATATGAAAAAGTTGGCAAAACTAATATAAAGTTTATAGATTTAACTGATAAAAAATATGATGAAAGCATCCTAGAATTAATAAATAATGTTTTATAAAATAACTACAAACGAATATGAAAAATATTTCCTAAGATAAAAAATTATTAACCGAATATCATGACAACAAATAAAACTGCAAAAATACAATTTTATGAGGGAACTGATGAACCAGTAGTGCCTGAAATAAGACTAACTAGGAGTAAAGATGGTACCACCGGCCAAGCATTATTTTTGTTTGAAAAACCTCAGGCATTATCTTCAATTACAGACGGTGAAATCACAGGTATGCGGATGATAGATTCCGAAGGTGAAATATTAACTAGAGAAGTTAAAGTAAAGTTTGTTGATGGAGAACCAATATTTTTAGAAGCGGTTTATATTTGGAAGAACACAACAGACTTTGATAGATTTATGAGATTTGCAAATAGTTATGCCAAATCAAATGGATTAGGATATTCTGAAAAGAAGTAGAATATTATGAAAATTGAATAGTTCATCATATTTCAAGTTAGTAGTAATATTAATAACTTTATTAATAGTATGGACTTTAAGGGATTTTCTCCTTCTAATAATTTGTTCTTTAGTAATTTCAAATATTGTATGTAATTTATGTAATCAAATCCAAAAAGGTTTGAAAATTCCTCGATCGATTTCTTTGTTTCTTGTCTTAGCCTTCATATCAGTAATAATATTTACTATTTTTATTCTTGTATTACCTCCGTTTATAAAAGAATTTAATGAAATACTAGTTGACATTCCAAATGGTTTATCAAAAATAAATATATTGATCAATACAAATCTGAACAAATTTAATAGCTTATTTTATGGTGAACAATCAGACAATGTTATAGACATATTCAGTTTAATAAATAATGTAGTTACCATTCCAGATGTCTCAACTATTGCAAAAGCTATTCAAGAAAGTTTTAAGAATTTAATTAATATTGCGGGAAATCTAGGTTCAGGTCTTTTGAGATTAATATTCGTATTGGCAGTTAGTTTGATGATTTCTATTGAACCAAAACAATATAAAGAAAATATACTTCTATTAATACCAAAAAATTACCGCAACAAATTTAGAAATATTCTGGAAAAATGCAATATTGCATTAGCAAATTGGACCTTTTCTATGGTTATAAGTTCATTATCAGTAGGTTTATTATCATTAATAGTTTTATCTATATTAGATGTCAAATACGTTGTCTCAAATGCCTTAATAGCAATGGTTCTTAATATAATTCCGAATATAGGTCCAGTTATTAGTGGTGTATTTCCAATCTCAATTGCACTACTTGATAATTTTTGGAAACCACTGGCAGTTTTAGGATCATATATAATCATTCAAAACATTGAAAGCTATATCATAATGCCATCTATAATGAAGAAAAAAGCAAACTTACTGCCTGGCTTGACATTAATATCACAATTTGGATTTACGTTCATTTTTGGTCCATTAGGCTTAATACTATCTCTTCCATTAGCTGTAGTAATACAAGTTTTAATCAAAGAATCATTTAAAGATATTTAAAAACTACTTAATTAATTTTTTATATAAATATGGGTATGAAAAAAGTATAAAGATAGCTAAGGGATGTTTACCTATAGCAAAATATAGAGAACTAAAAGTAAAATGATCAAATAATATTCTTAGCTCAGTAGAAAGATCTATTAAAACTAAAGAAAATAAAATTATCAAATAATAATTCAATTTCATAAAATGAGAACCTTAAGTTCAGTCTTTAAGCAACAAAGATGGAGCCAATAAAATACTTGAATAACTGCCAACAATAATTCCTAATGATAAGGCGAAAGAAAACCAAAACAGCGAGTATGATCCAAACAAAATTATGCTTAATAAAGGGATAAGGGTTGTAATACTGGTAAAAGTTGTTCTCCTAAATGATTCGTTTACTGATAATTGAATAGTTTCGTTATAGCCTTCTTCCTTTGATTTTAAATTCTCACGAATTCTATCAAAAATAACAACAGTATCATTTACAGAATAACCAGCAATAGTTAACAAGGACACCGCAAATAAACTATTTACCTCGACAGATAATATAATTCCCAACCAGGAGAATATACCGAAAACAATTAATAAATCATGGAATAAAGCTAATAATGCAAATAATGCATATTTTTTATCAAACCTAATAGTTATATATAAAGATATTGCAAATAAAGAAACTAACAATGAAGTAACACAATTGGTAAGTAATCTTTTCCCAAGCTTTGGACCTATTAATCTTGAATCCTTACTCTTATAATTAAGAGGTCCAATAATATTATCAAGATTAGTGATTAGATTATTTGATTCTTCGATACTCAAATAAGGTGTTCTTATTGAAATTAATTTATTATTATTTTGGAATTGTAATTTAATATTATTTATAAAGTTTTTGTTACTAGAGATCTCTTTTAAATTTTCTAAAACTGAATCAGGGGAAAGATTAGAACATTCTTCTTCACAAAATCTTTCTATTCTTAATTCATTTCCTCCAACAAAATCCATCCCTAAATTTATAGGTTTCTTATAAGAAGTATTAAAAGTTGAATATAAAATTCCTATAAGACTTAACAAAATAAGAAAAGTTGAAAAAATAATTATCTTTCTTTTATTTTTTATTAGTTGAAGATTGTATTTCATGGGAAATTAGAAGCAAAAAATTTAATTTGAAAAATTATTCTTGGGTAGATATAGATTTTTTTCTCTTAAAGATTGATATGTTATAAAAAATCGCAAAATAGTTTTAGAACAATTTAATGAGGTAAACAAGCTTATTAGAACTCCAATACCTAATGTTGCCGCAAAACCTTTAACAAAATTTGTTCCTAATAAAAACAATACAAAACAACTTAGAAGAGTTGTAATATGACCATCAACTATAGATGAATTAGCTCTTTGAAAACCGCTATCAATAGATCTTGTAAGAGTATTGCCGTCATATAATTCTTCTCTAATTCTCTCAAATATTAGAATATTTGCATCAACAGCCATACCAATGCTAAGAATGAGTCCAGATATTCCAGGTAAAGTCAGAGTTACAGGAATTAAAGAATATAGAGCTAAGTTAAAGAAACTATAAAGTACTAGAGATAGTACTGAAACAAAACCTAGAATTCTATAATTAAGAATCATAAATATACCAACAAAAATTAATCCACTAATAGCTGCATAAAGACTTTTTAAAATATTTTTGGATCCCAATAGAGCCCCTATAGTGTTAGTTTCTACTATTTCAATTGGCAATGGCAATGATCCTCCTTTAAGTTGAACTTCTAATTCTCTTGAATTTTCAGCACTAAAATTACCGCTTATTGTTGCTGATCCACCTGTAATCCCAGTACTAGCAAACTGGTTTCCAACACTAGCTTCACTTATAGATTCGCCATCAAGAATGATAGCCAATAGTTGATTAGTGCCAGCAATCGACTTTGTAATTTCTGCAAACTTTTCACCTCCTGTATTACTAAAAGTTAATAAAACTTCCCAATTACTATTTGTTTGCTCTTGTCTCCTTCCAGCGTTAATAAGATCCTTACCAGATAAATCTGTTTTAATAAATAAATTTGTAATTTCTTTATCAACATATTTTTTGATTTCAATTAACTTCCCATATAAATCATTACTAGTAGATGAGTAATTCAATTCTTGCTCTATATCTTTAAGATCATCTTGAATAACTTTTATTAAATTATCATTATTTTGATTTTTTTCTTCAAAGGAATATTGTTCAATTAATTCTTTAAGATTCAATCTTTGTAGTTGCAGAGTTTTTAAATCTGAAGATGTTCCTTCTTTTTGGGTTCTAAATTCTAATAAAGCAGTCTTACCTAATACCCTTGAAGCAACTAATGGATTTTGTTCGCCTGGTAATTCTAAAATCAATTGATCTCCACCAAGAGTTTGTAAATTAGACTCAGAAACTCCTAAATTGTTAACGCGCTTATCTATAACCGAATTAACTGCTTCAAGTTCATCCCTTGTTACCTTACCTTCCTCTTTAATAATTTGTAGTGTAAGTTGAGAACCCCCTTGTAAATCCAATCCCAACTGTAAGGGATAATTTATTAATAGATAAACAGATAAAGTAAGTAGAAATATAATAAAAAAAAGCCAA
Source organism: uncultured Prochlorococcus sp. (assembly GCA_902572825.1). Taxonomy (GTDB): domain Bacteria; phylum Cyanobacteriota; class Cyanobacteriia; order PCC-6307; family Cyanobiaceae; genus Prochlorococcus_A. The sequence continues at coordinate 13,949 of CACGHD010000020.1, forward strand.
CCTTGCCTTCTTTTCATTTTCTATATACTCCCACTAATTAAATGTTCAACTTTTTCAACTATTTGATGTGGTTGGATTATTGTCAAATTTTCAAGATTTCCATTATAGGGAGTTGGAATATCCTGACTAGATAATCTAATTGGTCGGGCATCAAGATCATCAAAACACTCTTCTGTTATCAAGGCAATTAATTCTGCACCAATACCTCCAGTCTTCATACATTCTTCTACAATAATTACTTTATTTGTTTTTCTTATTGATTTTGAGATGGTTTCCATATCAAATGGTTTTAAACTTATTAAATCTATTAACTCAACATCTATTCCTTTTTTTTCTAATTCTTCAACAGCTTTAAGGCAATGATGTCTCATTCTTGAATAAGTCAATAAAGTAATATCACATCCTTCTTTTACAACGTCAGCCTGATCTAAAGCGCAAGTATAATCACCCTCAGGTAATTCTTCAGACAAATTGTATAGAAGAACATGTTCGAAAAATAGAACCGGATTATCATCTCTTATAGCTGCTTTCATTAAACCTTTAGCATTTGTAGGCGTACTACATGCAACAATCTTTATTCCAGGAACTGCATGAAAATATGCTTCAAGTCTTTGACTATGCTCAGCACCAAGTTGACGACCAACTCCACCAGGTCCTCGAACTACTGCTGGTATTTTATAATTTCCTCCACTTGTATATCTAAGCATACCCATATTATTTGATATCTGATTAAAAGCTAAAAGCAAAAACCCCATATTCATTCCTTCTACTATTGGTCTTAAGCCAGTCATTGCTGCACCAACAGCCATACCCGTAAAACTATTCTCTGCAATTGGAGTATCTAAGACTCTTAACTCTCCATATTTTTCATATAAATCCTTAGTTACCTTATAAGATCCTCCATATTGACCAACATCTTCCCCCATTATGCAAACATTTACATCATTTGCCATTTCTTCATCAATTGCCTCTTTCAAAGCATTAAATAATAATGTTCCAGCCACAATTAATTACCTAATTAATCACATATATAATCCTACCACTTTGAATAATTCAACCTCCTTCAGCGAAGGTTATGAGTAGTAATATTGATAAAATCATTCCAGGTGAAAGCAAAAGGATTAAAAGGCCTAAGTCATGTAAAGACATTCAAAGAAAGTGTTTACTTAATAATATTGGCAATTCAACTTTTCTTCACAATAAAACTGCGAATAAATACAATAAAAAGTCCTATCCCTATAAAAGCAAAAGAGAAAGTTAACAAAAAAGATAATCCAATTATTAAGGTATTAATACTAGAGGAAATATTTTGGACTATTTCAGAAGAATTTGATGGTTTATGTACTGAAAAATAAATTGCAATTTTATTACTTAAAAAATAAAAACATATAAATAATAAAAAACTTGTTAATGATCCAACAATAAAATTTAAGGGTCCTTTTTCGGGAATATTTTTTTCAATATTATCATTACTAATATCAGCCAAAATAGATTTTTATATAAAAAATTTTAAATAAATGTTATTCCCTTTTCAAGGAAAGTGCAAACCCATGAATCATAGCCCTTATCCTTAAATAATTTAGAATTTGCTGTTAATTCTTTTCTAGCAGTCTCTATATCTTTAAAGAGTGCAAAGCATGTAGGGCCTGATCCACTCATTGAAAATGTGAGACAATCTTCTAATTTAGAAAGTAAATATAATGCCTGCTTTACAGAATCATTTTCATTTTCAACAACTAACTGCAAATCATTTTTAATAAATAAATGTTGATTATCAAAATTTAAGTTATTTAAACCATTTTCTCTTAAATTTTTTCTTATGTTCTCAATCATTTCTCTATCAGTAAGATATTGATCACAAAATCTATTACTATATTTTTTATAAGTTTCAGCTGTAGATACTGATACATTTGGATTTTTTAAAAGAATTACTCCATATTCAATGTTTGAATCTAATTTCTCCAAAATTTCTCCTCTTCCAAAACATAATTGAATACCACCATTTATAAAAAAGGGAATATCAGATCCTAAAGTTGATGCTAATGAACATAATGTTTCTTGATCTAAGTTCAAATCCCATAACTTATTAAGACCAATTAATGTTGCTGCTGAATTACTGGATCCACCAGCTAATCCTGCACCAATTGGAATATTTTTTCTTAAAAATATATTCGCACCATAATCTATATTTGATTTTTTCCTTAATAGATTTGCCGATTTAACAATTAAGTTATCATCAGATAAGCTTAAATCATTACAATCAGACTCAAGTTTAATTAAACCTTCGTTATTAATTTCAAATTCTAAATAATCAGAAAGATCGATATTTTGCATAATCATTGCTAACTCATGAAATCCATCCTCTCTTTTACCAATAACTTCAAGGTGCAAATTTATTTTGGCAGGAGATTTTATATTAATTTTCGTTTTAGCTAAATCTTGCATATACTTAAATTTTTATTTTTTAATTTTAATACAATTTTCTGCAAGCTTAATCCATTGGTCAATTGAAATATCTTGTGGTCTTAAATTAAAACAAACTTTTGAAGATTCAGATAATTCATTTATCTCTTCATTTGAAAGTATTGAATTAAGAGTATTTCTAAGCATTTTTCTTCTTGAATTAAATGAAATTCGAAGAAGTTTATCTATATATTTTTCTAGACTTATGTCTAATCTTAAATCATTTTTAATTGGTTCAAAAACTACTAAAGAAGAAAAAACTTTTGGAGGCGGACTAAATGATGAAGGCGGCACATCACATATTCTTTTTATTTTTGATAATAATTGCATTCTTATACTAAGCGCACCAGCATTGGGACTACCTTCTTTTGACAAAATCCTATCTACAACGTCTTTCTGCATCAAAAATATTATTTTTTCGTAATTATAGTTTCTTATAATGCCCAATCGACCTATGAAAATATCCAATATTGGGCCAGTTATATTATAAGGAATATTTGCAATCACTTTTGTAATCTTCTTATTAATCGAATCTAAATTTACAGAAAGAATATCTCCCTGCTGCAGTGAAAACTTATCATTATTACTGAATTTATCTTTTAATAAATTTATTAAATCTTTATCTAATTCAATTGCATGTAATTTTTTAATTTCCGAATCTAACAACTTAGATGTTAAAGCTCCTTTACCAGGACCAATTTCTAAAATAAAGTCATTTTCATTAAGTACAGAAATTTCTTTAATTTTTTCTAATATTTTTTTATTTACTAACCAGTGTTGTCCAAATCTTTTTTTTTGATGATAGTTTTTAGAATTCATCTAAAAGATAAATAATATGTTTAAATTAAGTATGAATTTATTTAATACTTTATATCATGAGCTTATCAAAAAAAAATTTAGATAAACTCAATAAATTTAAAAAAAAGAAAAATTTAAATAACGAAAGTAAAAATATTAATAATTACACAAATATACCTAATAATGATAATTTAATTATCAATCCACTTAATTCAGAAGATCCCAATAAAATTTTTTATTCGTTAATTGATAATTCAGAATCTTTAGAAGAGACTTCTAACATTAATAACTCACTAAGAGAAAGTGAGATTAATCAAATTAATATGAATTCTATAAAACATAATTTATCCAAGAAATTAACAACCGAAGAGGAATTATATGATGAATTTAATTATCTTCTTGATGAATAATTAGTTTTAATATTTACTTATGCTTCAGAGTAATAGATTAGCAATTTATGCTATCGGCAAAATAAAGAAATTTTGGATTAGAGATGGAATTAATCAATACAAAAAAAGAATGCCTGAACTTGTCATTAATGAGTTAAAGACTTTTAATTTAAATAATCTTAGATCCAATAACAATATTATTATCTGCCTAAGTGAAGAAGGGAAACAGTTTAATTCAGTTGAACTATGTTCCTTGCTCTTGAGTTTTAAAAATAAAAAAATTAATTTCTTAATCGGTGATACTGATGGAGTTAGTTTAGATATAAAAGAAGAATCAAATCTTATACTAAGCCTATCTCCTTTAACTTTTCCTCATGAATTAGCTAGATTAATCCTAATCGAGCAAATCTATAGAGCTATTTCTATATCTAACAACTCCCCTTATCATCGTTCTTAAAAAGATTAGATTCAATCTAAAATTAATCTATAAAAGTTTAATAACTAACTATTTTTTGATTTTTTGCTATATAGTACATATATACTATTAATTTAACCTTGGATTCTTTTGATTCAACTACTAAAAAATTTAAAATCCCCTTATTAAATGATTCGGTATCAGCAGGGTTTCCTTCTCCTGCAGATGACTATACAGAAGAAAATATTGATTTAAACGAACATTTAATATCTAATCCGTTTAGCACTTTTTTTCTTAGAGTTAAAGGTGACTCAATGATAAATGCAGGAATTAAAGATAAAGATTTAATAATAGTAGACAAGAGCTTAACAGCCAGGCCAGGGAATATCATCATTGCAATGATAGACGGAGAATTTACAATAAAAAGATTATCTATAAAAAATAATGAATTATATTTAAAAGCAGAAAATCATAATTATCCTGATTTTATATTTAAAAACCATATTGATGTACAGATATGGGGGGTTGTTATTTATTCAATACATAGCTATTTATGAGAATTTCAAATATTGATGCAATAGCTCTCATAGATGCTAATAATTTTTACGCATCATGTGAACAAAATATTAATCCTCATTTGAGAAATAAACCAGTCGTAATTTTATCTAATAATGACGGATGTATCATTGCAAGAAGCCCTGAAGCGCGAGCTTTAAAAATTAAAATGGGAACTCCGTATTTTAAGGTCAAAGAAAGACTAAATAAATTAGATATAGCAGTCTTAAGCTCAAACTACTCGCTTTATGGGGATATGAGCAGAAGACTAATGAATTTACTGAAAAATTACTGTGAACAGATAGAAATTTATTCTATTGACGAAGCATTCGTCTCGATTTCTAGACCTAATGATGAAAATCTATATCCTTGGGCAAGAAGCATAAGATCATTAATATATCAGAATCTAGGAATTACCATAACAGTAGGAATAGGAGAAAATAAAGTAAGAGCAAAAATTGCTAATAAACTAGCTAAAAATATTGATTATTCAGCTGGAATATTTGATTTAGCTAGAACCGAAAATGAGAATAATTATTTGAAAAGAATTAGTATAGATAAGATATGGGGAGTCGGGAAACAAACCTCTAATTGGTTGCAAAGTAAAGGTATTAAAAATGCGAGAGAACTAAGAGATATGGAAGAAAATGAAATCATTAAGAAATTAGGCATCGTAGGGAAAAGACTGCAATTAGAACTGAAAGGCCATAGATGCCTGCCCATAGAAAAAAATAAGAAATCAAAAAAAGAAATTCAGGTGAGCAGGAGTTTCGGCACGCCTATCACAAAATTAGAAGACTTAACTCAAGCACTGGCAACTCACGCAATAAAAGCCTCTGAAAAAATGAGAAGTCAGAATTTGCAATCATCTGATATTAGAGTATTTGCCAGAACCAGTAAATATTCAAGTCAAAATTATCAAAGAAGTGCTCATAGAAAACTTACAAATGCAACAGATGACACAAATACTATTTTAAAAATAGTAGTTGAATTATCTGAAGAAATTTATAATCCCGAATATAAATTCTCAAAAGCTGGTGTTTTAATGCAGGATTTAACTAATAGCGAATATTTACAGCAATCAGTTATCAATTATAAATCTCAGAAAGACTTAAAAAAATCTGCAAATCTTATGAGAACGATTGATTTATTAAATAAAAGATTTAATAACAATGCAATTACATGGGCAATTACAAAAAATCCACAAAGTTGGAAGATGAATAAGAATTTCTTAAGTCGCTCATCTACAACTGATATAGAACAAATCCCAACTATAGTAAAGTAAACAAAATAGAATGGAATTTATATTATTTTTAAGCAAATTAGATAAAGAGATTCTTAACTTATTAACTAAAGCAAACTACATAGTTGAAGAAAATAAAATTGAATGTCTATTAAACAAAGAAATAAAAGGGCTACATAATTTTAAAGAAAATAAAATAATAATATGCACTGAAAACGCAAAAAGGAAAACAAATTATAGAAATAAGAATCAACAACCAAATAAAGATAACTTCAAAACAGAAAGGGCGATAAGAAAAGCATTAAGACACGAAGCAACTCATGCGATACAAAAATGTAATAACAATAAAACAATAGGAGATATAAAAAAATTAGAAAGCAAATTGCATCAAAGTAAAAGAAAAGCATTAGAGTTCTCTAGTTCAAATTTTTCTGGGACTTATGCTAAAGAAGTAGAAGCATATGTTCTTGAAGATAAACCCAAAAAAGTTAAAAACTTGATTAAAAAATACTGCCTATAAATTAAAAATATTTATATTAACTAGCGATGAAATTGCCACAACGTTGTTTATCTAAAAAATTAATATGTTGTCTTTCTAAGTAATATAATTCCTGAAATTTGATCGCATCTGAGTTTAAATCCTTAAAAAGATCATCTATCTCTTTATTTGAATTTGAAGAACCTGAAGAAGGATTATCAATTAAAATAGATATACAATTTTCTAAAGTTTTTAATCTTTGAGATCCCCAAGATTCGATTAAGTGTCTACATCTTTTAAGAGAGTTATATTTCTCAAGAAGTGATAATGTTCCTAGTAAATTGTCTTTAGGATTACTCAGCAATGTTAAAAACAACTCATTTGGATTAATAAAAATATTAATTTTATTTGATGATTCAGGATTATTGAGAGCTAAGTAATCAGGCAGAAGTGAAATTAAGTTAATAGAAGAAAACTCTTTTTGAAGATTTTGACTATTTGATTGTTTTAAATCATTTAAGTAGTTTAAACCTAAATTATTTTGTTCAATTTTTGAAATAGCATCCCATAAACTTTGCATATAACTAGTATTAAAACCATTAATTTCTCTTTTGATAAATTCATCACGAATAAACAGCCTGAGATCTGGACAATGTAAATAATAAAAAATTATTTCCGATTCATTTTTCTCACGTCGGGAAATTTCATTTGGTTGTTCAAATTTTTTTGATCTACCATGCCAACGAAATCCCTTTACTTGATTTCTTAAATCTTGTTCAAACTGAATTGCTAACCTGGCTTGTCCCTTACTTAATTTTTCGGAAACTTTTTGTAGATAATGAGTTCTGGTTGATGATTGAGGTAATTTACTCAACAATTTTACCAATGACGAAATAACACTCTGGAAAATTTCAGACTTAGTTAAATCTTTATCTTTAAAGATCTGATCAATCTCCCAATCAATCCAAAAGGCTGAATTATCAATTAAATTAAAATAATCCTCAGGAGTATGACTATTTAAATATTCGTCAGGATCTTTAAAATCACTTAGTTGAAGTATCTTAAGATTAATTTGATCATGAATGGATAGACTCTCGACCTCTTTAATTACTCTTTTTGTAGCTCGGATACCTGCATTATCAGAATCAAAATTCAAAATTATATTTTTGTTATCTGTACATCTACATAGTTGAGAAATTTGATACTTATTTAATGCAGTACCGAGAGAAGCCACAGAATTAGTAATACCCTTTGAATGAAGAGAAATAACATCAAAGTAGCCTTCAACAATAATAGCTTTATCTCTTTTCCTAATATTGCTAGAAGCTTTTTCGAAAGCAAACAACATTTTACCCTTTTCAAATATCTCTGATTCAGGAGAATTAAGGTATTTTGGTTCCTGTCCATCAAGAGATCTTCCTCCAAAAGCAACTACTCTTCCCTGCATATCATGTATTGGAACAATTAATCTATTTCTAAAACGATCATAAATCTTGTCAGAATTATCTTTAGAAATTGCAAGGCCTGAAGCTAATATTAAATTGGTAGGAAATTTTTCTACTTTGGATAGATAGTTAAATAAATCATTCCATGAATTTGGGGCAAATCCTAATTCAAAGTTATCAATAATCTTGTTACTCAAGTTTCTCTTTGATGTTAAATATTTCATAGCGTCAACACCAAGAGAATTATTTAATTGTGACTTAAACCAATTTTTAGTGACTCTTAATATTTTATAAAGCTCTTCCTTTCTAGATAATTGTTTTTTATAAGCTTCTACTTGGGGACCCTGGAGATTTTCAACATTAATATTATTTTTTTTAGCGAGAGAAAGTACAACATCTGAAAAATTTGCACGAGTAAATTCCATTAAAAATTTAATAGAGTTACCACCAGCACCACAAGAAAAGCAATAATAGAATTGTTTACTAGGTGATACTGTCATAGATGGCTTAGTATCATCATGAAAAGGGCAAATCCCAACAAATTCCTTGCCTTTCTTCTTAAGAACAATATGTTCAGATATAACGTCAACAATATCTGCTTTTTCCTTAACCTCTTGAATAGTTCTTGGGTGTATAGAATGAACCATTGAGATTATTATCAAAAAATAAATAATGATTTATCTGTTATAGGTCAAAATTAAATAAGAATCTACTTAATTTCACAATAAAATTATTTTTTAAAATGATAAATATCGAAGAATTAGAAATAAGACTTGATTCATTAAAAAAGTATAATTTGGTATTTGCCTCATTCTTCTTCAGTTTGATGACTTTGTGCGTAAAAAATATTGATAAAAGGATACCTATTTATGAATTAGTTTTATTCAGATCATTGTTAAGTTTAATAATTACATTATTAATAATTAAATTAAAAAATATAAATCCTTGGGGCAAAAATAAACCATTACTAATCCTAAGAGGTTTTTTAGGAACTTTAGCTTTAGTTTGTATTTTTTATGCTATTAGAAATATGCCTCTTAGTATATCTACAGTCATTCAGTACACATATCCTATTTTTATATCTATATTTGCTGGCATATTTATAAACGAGAAAATAACGCGTAATATAATTTTTGCTTTAATTATTGCCTGGATTGGAATATTAGTAATATTAAATCCAAGCCAATTATCAAATATAAACGTTGAAATTGAAATTATTTCGATTTTGATAGCATTTCTTGGAGCAATCTGCACCGCATTAGCTTACGTCACAGTTAAGAAACTTTCATTTAGTGAAAATATTTATGTAATTATTGAATATTTTCCACTTGTTTCTTTTATAACTCTATTACCAATTGTATTAATCAATTGGGTTACCCCAAATTGGAGTGAATTAGTTTGGATATTAGGAATTGGCTTATTTACTCAATTAGGTCAGACTTTCTTAACTATAGGATTAAAAAATTTACCTGCTTCTGAAGCATCAATAATTAATTATTTACAAGTTTTATTTGGTTCAATTTGGGGAATTTTGGTTTTTAGAGAAATAATAAACATAAATTTCTTATTAGGCGCCTCACTAGTTTTATTAGGAACTATTATATCTACTACCAAAATAATCAAAAGGACATAGAATATTATTAGATTAAAAATGATGATGAAATTTCACTATTTAGCTTTATTATTATGTTTTTCTCCTTTGGCTCAAGTTAATGCAACAACCCCTAAATCAGTAACTTGTACAAGAACTGAATATAGAGAAGAGTACATTCCTGGAACGAAATCAAACCCAGGCTACGTAAAAAGTTATGAGGTAGACGTTGTAATACCTTGTGGAGGTCAAAACAAAGCTGAGAAAATAGATGATAATGACTGTAGTGAAGGTTCTGTTATAGGTGGTCTTCTTGGTGCTGGAATTGCATTGTCCTCATCTAGAGGGAAAGACAGGTTTTGGGCCGTGCCAGCAGGCGGTACTGCAGGAGCGCTTATTGGATGTCAGGTGGATGGTGGTTAATTGATTAGTTGGATAAATGGAGATTTAGTTGATTTATGGCAAACTAATCAAAAATTTTTTGCTTTAATAAATTGTCAAGGATTAGGATATGAAATACAAATACTAGAATCCTTTTTTCTTAAATTAAAAACAAATCAGATAACTACTAAAAACATCACTCTCTGGATAAAGCATATTAAAAAAGAAGATTCAGATTTATTATTTGGGTTTACATCAAGAGATCAAAAGAATTTCTTTATTGAAATTTTAAGTATTCGAGGTGTTGGATCTCAAATTGGTATTGGGATATTAAACAAATTTTCTATTAGTGAAGTTATAAATGCAATAAAAACGCAAGACAAAAAATTAATTTGTTCCGTACCTGGTATAGGACAAAAAATGAGTGATCGGTTAATTTTAGAGTTAAAAAATAAATTTAAAATCGAAATATTATCTGAAGAAGAAAAAAGCAAAGATGAATTTGAAATTAAGGATCCTGAGACAAATAAAATGATAGAAGACCTTCAATTAACTCTTCAATCATTAAGTTACAAAAACAAAGAAATAAATACTATTTTGCCAATTATTATTAAAGAAATAGATCTCCAGGGTAAAAAAGAAAATAATTTATCATTTGAAAAACTATTGAAATTAGCTATGCATTATCTGAATGAGGATAGTAGTAATATAGCCAGATGACGTAGTATCATAGATAAAAAGAAATAAATTTTATGTCATTAGATACAGCTGAAAAACAGAAGCTGATTGAAAATCATCAAGTGCATCCAACTGATACAGGTTCAGTTGAAGTACAAGTAGCAATGCTTTCCAAAAGAATATCGAAATTAAGTGACCATCTTCAAGGAAACATTCATGATTTCGCTTCAAGGCAAGGATTATTAAAAATGATTGGTAAAAGAAAAAGATTACTATCTTACATAAAAGACAAAAACGTTCAAAAATATCAAGAACTAGTTAAGAAAATTGGAATCAGAGGATGATCTCAATTAATGAAAAAAAAGCAATCAAAAAAAAAGACACAAAATAAAAAGAAAAAAACCTATTCTGAAACAACTGCTTTCGCTAATCTAGAAAAAACATCTATTCCTGTAACCAAGCCAAAGCGATCATCAAGTGGCATCCCAAAATATGTTGCTGACAGAATGGCAAGAAGAATATTCTTTACAGCTGGAATACCGACAATATTAGGAATGTCTGTTTTTGTTGTTAGCTACATTATAGTTACAAGAAATATTGCTGAAATACCTCCTTCCTCAACCATTGCAATTTCAGCATTGTTTTTCTTATTAGGTCTAGCAGGATTGAGTTTTGGAATATTATCTGCTAGTTGGGATAAAGAGCCTGGATCATTTTTTGGTATTGAAAATATACCAATGAATATACAACGTGCAAAAGCTGCCTTTAAACCTGCAACTCAAAATTTTGAGGATAAAAGTTAATCTAGGAAACTAAAGATTTCAAATTAACTTGGAATGATTTATCTTCTAATAATTTGCGAGCTCCTTGAATATCTCCAATACAGAATTGTTCACCAAATTTAACGTAGGTAACACTATTTTTATTTCTTACTGCAGCTAAAACTGGAATCTTAATTCCACATTTACCTTTATCGGGTTTAAATTTAATTAAGCAGTCTCTCAGTGTATTTTGTACTCTTACATCTGATGCTTGAGAACTTTCAAGATTAATAATAAGCAACTTAAGGTTATTGATTTCTCTACAATCATCAATAATTAATTGAGTCTTATCACTTTTTTTATCAATTGTTCCCCACACCAATAATCTAGTATCAGTTATTAGAAATTCTGATAATCTGACATAGGTTTTTGGAAAAACTATTGCTTCACAAGATCCAGAAAGATCTTCAATTTGAACTATAGCCATCCTGTCCCCTTTTCTCGTTGTAATTTGCTTCAAATCAGGGATCATTGCAACTAAAGAGACTTTGGTTTTATCTTTTGTTTCTTCTAACTGAGAAATGCTTATAGGTGATACAAGTTTTGCTGGTTTAGTTAAATGCTTTAGAGGATGATCAGATAAATAAAAGCCTAATAACTGCTTTTCAAGCTTTAACTTCTCAATAAGTGAATAGTCATCTACCTTAGCTAATTGTGAATCGGAAAAAGAAACATTGGAAAATTTTTCATTTAAGTCAAATAGATTTCCTTGTCCTGATAATCTATCACGATTTCTTGAAGAGGCCCACTCAATAGCATGTTCAAGGTCTGACAATAACTGAGCTCTATTATTATCATTTGAAAACTCGTCTAGTGCTCCACAATGAATTAGAGATTCAAGACTTCTTTTGTTAAGAACATTAGTAGGCAAACGATCGCACAAATCCGTTAATGACTTAAAGATTCCAAAACTATTTCGGTTTTCAATTATATTTCTTATTGCAGAATCTCCTAAATTTTTAATAGCAGATAGCCCGAATAAAATCTGATTATTCTTAATAGTGAAATCAACCCCAGAAAAATTAATGCTTGGTGAAATAACTTCTATTCCCATGGAATAACAATTAGAAATATATCTTTGCATCTTGTCGCTTGAGCCAGAATTTACGCTTAAGAGGGCTGCCATATAGGCGACAGGAAAATGAGCTTTTAAAAATGCAGTTTGATAAGTTACAGCACCATAAGCAGTTGAGTGACTTTTGTTAAAACAATATTCCGCAAATAAAACCATTTGATCAAAAAGATCATTTGCTAATTTTTCATTTACACCTTTCTTCATAGAACCGTCTACAAAAATATTCCTATGCTTTACCATCTCAGATACTTTCTTTTTCCCCATTGCTCTCCGAAGTAAATCGGCATCACCTAAAGAATAACCGGCTAAATCTTGAGCAATTTTCATGATTTGCTCTTGGTAAACCATAATTCCATAGGTTTCAGTGAGAATTGACTCAATGAAAGGATGAGGGAAATCAATCTTTTCGTTACCATTTTTACGATTTATAAATTTAGGTATAAGGCCTGCATCAAGAGGGCCAGGTCTATAAAGAGCCAGTATGGACGAAATATCTTCTAGAGAGTTTGGCTTGAAATCCTTAACAACCTGTTTCATGCCTGAAGATTCAAGTTGAAAAATACCTTCAAGATCTCCTCTCCCAATAAGCTCAAAGGTTTTACAATCATTTTGAGGTAACTCATCAATATTTAGTTTCTTTCCTGTCGATTGATTAATTAGAGAAACTGTCTTTTCAATCATCGTAAGATTCTTAAGACCTAAGAAATCCATTTTCAATAATCCAAGTGATTCAATATCATCCATAGAATATTGAGTTATTATTTGTCCTTCATTATTCCTTTGAAGAGGTACAAGTTCGTCAAGAGGATCTGATGCGATAACAACTCCAGCAGCATGAACTCCAAATGTTTTATTAGTTCCTTCAATTCTCAAAGCCAAATCAACCCATTTTTTCACCCTATTATCATTAATATATTTTTCTCTAAACTCTTGGCTGGGAGTATTCTTATCAATCATTTCATTTAGTTTATGAGGTTTCCCTCTTACAACCGGTATTAACTTAGCCAATTTATCAGCTTCTCCATATGGTATATCTAGAACTCTTGCAACATCTTTTAAAACTGCCTTAGAGGTCATTTTATTGAAGGTTATTATTTGAGCAACTTTGTCCTCACCATAACGCTTAGTAACATAATCAATAACTTCATTTCTCCTATCAATACAAAAATCAGTATCAATATCTGGCATAGACTTTCTTGCTGGATTTAAAAATCTCTCAAACAATAATCCATGCTCAACAGGATCTATATTTGTGATTTGGAGGGCATAAGCCACGAGTGACCCTGCGGCAGAACCTCTACCTGGACCTACTGGGATTGAGTTATCTCTAGCAAATTTGATGTAGTCCCAAACAACCAAAAAATAATCTGGGAAACCCATATCTTTTA